>CAZHUE010000207.1:0-5241 GCA_964535875.1 uncultured Methylomarinum sp. | reverse complement strand
TTTAACTTAAGATGTCTACTCAAAATCCAGAGCCAAATGAAAACTGAAATACCTGCTTATCATCCCCGCGTTTGATAACTCTATCCCCTTCTTTTATATCTTCCTTCGCATTTAAAGGCACGGCAACACTAATAGATAAAGCACCAAAAGGTGATAACCATTCGCCTGAAATACCAGCAGAATATCTCATTTCTTCGAAATCAAACCCATCATCAATCATCCCTGCATCTACAAATGCTCCGACCCTTATTGACCTTACATCACTAAAAAAAGGAACCGGAAAAAACAATTCTGCCTTTCCAGCAATTTTAGTTGATCCACCAAAAGATCGACCTTGGGAGTCTCTCGGTCCAAGAGTATTATCATTAAATCCACGAACAGACCGAACACCACCGCCAAAATAATGCTCAAAAAATGGTAATTCTTCAGTATCGCCATAACCATCACCATAAGCAATTTCTCCCATCAACCTGAAGGTTAAATCTTTAGCTATGGGAAAATAGTACTGCTGCTTATAAGCAACTTTATAGTAGGTTAAGTCACTTCCAGGAATAGTAGCAAGTGCTGATATCCGTTGTTGCCCACCATCAGTAGGAAAAATTGCTCGATTTAAAGTATCATGAGTCCAGCCTAATGAACCAAAAAAGGTGATAAATTCTTCTCCATTTTTACATATAAATTTTGCAATCTCTTTAGATGAAAGAGGTGTTGAACCCGTGAATTGGTATTTAGCTTCATCAAGTATATTATTAGTACAAGCTGAATGAATCTTATCTTCATCAGCTGTATTTAGTTTGGTGTGCCTAAAATCAAAACTAAATCGTAAACGATCACTTTCATTTAGCGGGATACCAAAGTTAAATCCGGAATTAAATACATCTGTTGAATAACTGGAAATATTTGCTTCTTCTGCATCCCTTGCAGTATAGCCAATATCATACCCCAAGCTTACGCCATCCAGGGTAAAATAAGGATCAAAGTAACCGAAACTATAACGCGTTGAAACATCACTATTATTAAATGCCAGGTTAATTCTTTTTCCTGTACCAAACACATTATCCTGAGAAACGTTCGCATTAAACACAATGCCTTGTGTCTGAGAAAAACCGACCCCTGCCATCAAATTACCTGATGATTTTTCTGTAATAGTGTAATTAACATCAATTTGATCAGGTGTACCGACAACGGCAGGCGTTTCAACATTAACTTCTTCAAAATACCCTAACCTTTCCAGTCTGGTTTTTGACCGTTCTATTTTTCTTGTTGAAGCCCAGCTAGATTCCATTTGTCTTAATTCACGACGCATAACTTCATCTCTGGTCTTGGTATTACCACTCATATTAATCCGGTTTACATAAACACGCTTTCCAGGATCAACAAAAAAAGTCATCGCCACAGTTTTTGATTCCTGGTTAATTTCAGGCACCATATTTACATTAGAAAAAACAAAGCCTTCATCACCTAATCGATCTGATATCGCTTTTGATGTTTGTGTTGCATTCTTCCGTGAAAAAATCTCGCCTGGTCCTACTTGAACTAAATCGACCATTTCTTCCGGATCAATAATTAAATTTCCTGTAAGCTTCACTTTTTCTAATGTAAATAATTCACCTTCCTTTATATTCACAGTGACATAAATCTCTTTTTTATCTGGCGTTATCGCAACCTGTGTCGATTCTATAGAAAAATTAATATAACCACGATCTAAATAATATGAGCGTAAGGTTTCAAGATCAGCAGATAATTTTTGCTTGGAATATTGGTCATCTTTTGTATAAAAAGATAACCAGCCTGTAGTGCTTAGTTCAAATTCATCAAGTAAAGTTTCATTTTCGAAAACTTTATTTCCAATAATATTGATTTTTTTGATTTTTGCAACCCGACCTTCAGAAATATCAATATGTATACCCACTCTATTTCTAGTTAATTTTGAGACTTCTGTATTTATTTTTAAGCCATATTTTCCATGACTAAAATATTGCCGCCTTAATTCCTGTTCTACTTTATCCAAAATTTGCCGATTAAATACCTGCCCTTCAGATAAACCAATCTGTTTAAGTGCCTTGGTCAAATCATCAGTACTAAGATCACTATTTCCTTCAAATATTATTTTTTCAATGGTTGGCCTCTCCACCACATTAACAACAAGTGTTGAACCCTCCCGTTCTAAAGAAATATCACTAAAGAACCCTGTTTTAAATAAAGCTTTGACAGCCAGACTAACGTTACTGGAAGAAAATTTTTCACCTATTGTAATTGGTAGATAGTTATAGACTGTTCCCGCCGAAATTCTTTGCAATCCTCTAACTTGAATATTTTCAACCAAAAAGCCATCCTCACCTCTTACCGTTTGGAAACTTAATATTGTCATCAAAATTAATAGGTGAAATATTTTTATTTTCACGAATTTACCCGTTTAAAAAAATTAGTAATTGTATCCTTATAATCAAAGAAGTATATCATGCTCTACCTAAGGGAAAGGCGATAACATCCTTAATTTCTTGAGTATTAATCATTATCATCAATAAGCGGTCTAGCCCTAAAGCAATACCACTGCAATCAGGCAAACCAGCTTTAAGTGCTTGAAGAAAAAACTCATCTTTTTCAACTTGCTCCAAGCCTTTTTCAAGTCTGGTTGTATTTTCTTGGTTAAAACGACTTTCTTGTTCTTTGGCATCTGATAATTCAAAAAAACCGTTGCCTATTTCTATCCCTTTGATAAAAATCTCAAATCTATCGGCAATATCTGGATTATGACTATTTATTCTTGCCAAAGATGACTGAATCGCTGGGTAGCCATTCACTATACAGAGGGTATGGTTTTTTAATTGAGGCTGAACTTGATGACTAAAAATAAAATCTAGCCACATCGAATGATCAGATCCACAAATTTTAATCGCATCAGAAATCGAATTTTTTGACGCATACGATGCGTAACTTTGTTGACAAAAGTTAAAGGCATTTAAACCCGTAATCTGTTTAAAAATATTTCCATAGCTAACTTTGTGGACTGACTCAATAACACAATAGCTAGCCAATAGTTCAGTCAATAAATCAATCACCTCATCTATTAATTGCTCTAAATTAAAATCAACTCGGTACCATTCAAGAATAGAAAACTCAGGGTTATGAAACCGCCCAGACTCTCCATTTCTAAAGGCTTTACATATTTGAAAAATAGATCCACTCCCAGCAGCCAGCAGTCTTTTCATTGCAAATTCAGGCGATGTCTGTAGATACATCGTTTTATTTCTTGGTAATGCATGATATTCAGTTGAAAAAAAATCAAGTTGCGGATCAGTCCCCGTTGCTTGACAAAGCAACGGCGTTTCAACTTCCAGCACTGCTTTACTATCAAAAAAACCACGAATAGTTGATAACATCTGTGCTCGTAAATGTAGTTGCTTTATCTCACATGCAGGCTTCCATAGTTCCGTCACAAAACGGATTTAATCTTTAACTCTTGACACATACTCGCCTGTACGCGTATCAATTTTAATTAATTCACCAATTTGGATAAAAAGAGGAACACGAACCACTGCACCCGTTTCTAAAGTTGCCGGTTTGCCTCCACCACCAGAAGTATCACCTTTTAAGCCTGGGTCTGTTTCAGCCACTGCTAACTCAACAAAGTTTGGGGGAGTAATCGTAAGAGGCGCATCATTCCATAATGTCATTGTACAAATAGCCTGATCTTTTAACCATTTAACAGATTCCCCGACTACATTTGAATCTGCTTGATATTGTTCAAATGTTTCTGGTTCCATAAAGTGCCAAAACTCACCATCGCTATATAAAAACTGTATTTCCATATCGACAACATCAGCTGCCTCAACAGACTCACCCGATTTAAAAGTACGTTCAATAACTCTGCTCGTTTTTAAATTTCTAATTTTGACTCGATTAAAAGCTTGCCCTTTACCTGGCTTGATAAATTCATTTTCAATAATTGCACATGGATCAGCATCCAGCATTATTTTTAAGCCCGCTTTAAATTCATTAGTACTGTATTTAGCCATTTTTTTCTCATATAAACAAACTGTAATCAGCACATTATAATATACTTCGTGCAGTCACAATATAGGAAAAAATTTGAATCAAACTTTAAAAACATGGCAACAAGATTTAACTGAAGGATTTAGCAACGCTAAAGAGCTTTGTCATTATCTGGAACTTCCGCCTAAGCAGAATAGTGTTTTACATTCAGCTGAATTTCCTTTACGAGTCCCTAGAGAATTTGTAGACAGAATGGAAAAAGGTAATATTGATGATCCTTTGCTTAAACAAATTCTACCTATTCAAGATGAAGAAGTAGAATCCCCAGGGTTCAGTAACGATCCGGTAGGCGATATTAATGCGATGACAGAAACGGGGGTTATTCATAAATATCAGGGGAGAGTTCTTTTTATTACAACAGGCAGTTGTGCCATTCATTGTCGTTATTGCTTCCGTAGAAATTTTCCATATTCCGACTTTCAACTCAGCACACAAAAACTAGGTCTTGCAATAAAATACATTAAAGGTAATCAGGATATTTCAGAGGTGATTTTAAGTGGCGGCGACCCGTTACTTCTCAGCGATAGAAAACTGTTTGGCCTGATTAATCGATTGGATAAAATCTCTCATTTAAAACGAATCAGAATTCATAGCCGTATTCCGGTGGTGTTACCGAGCAGGATTACAGACGACTTTTGTCAATTACTATCAACAGTAAAAAAAAATATCATTTTTGTAATCCATTCTAACCATGCAAATGAATTGAATGAGAATGTAAGAATAGCCTGCCAAAAAATTAAAAAATGTAACGCAACTTTGTTAAACCAATCTGTTTTATTAAAAGGTATTAATGATACAGAACAAGAATTAGTCGCACTAAGCGAAAAACTTTTTTCATTTGACGTGCTGCCCTACTATCTTCACTTACTGGATAAAGCTTCAGGAACGCATCATTTTGAGGTTGATCATAAAACAGCACTTTCACTGATGGATCAAATAAAAAAACAATTACCCGGATATTTAGTGCCTAAAATGGTTAGGGAACAAGCGGGAGCTTTTAATAAAATTGTTATTGCCTGATTCAATTTATTACGGAGAGTAAGTATCAAATCTAAACCCTAAAAAAATCAGATTATTCATGGGCAAGCGGAGCATTCTTAAATCAAAGCGACATCATCACAAGCTTTTCGAGACATTCAAAACGTGATAGTTCTCTCATAACTTAAAAAAATAACTGGTTGTTGT
>CAZHUE010000206.1:0-5246 GCA_964535875.1 uncultured Methylomarinum sp. | reverse complement strand
AGACACATTCCACGAGGCATTTCGCCTAAGTCCTCTTTAACCTCTTTCATTGTCTGTAATTCAGAAGCTAAAGGGGAATAATCTAATAAATTGGTCATGTGAGGATGTCCATGAGTAAGGTGATAATTAAAGACAATAAACCAAGAAAAACATCAGCATCTAAACAGTATTTTCGTAGTGTCTTGGCGTTGATCCTTTTGTTTTATCAAGCAGTTAATTTTTCTTTGTGATTATCAATAATTCTAGCTATATATATCAGGCAGTCGGGTTTAAAGTAGCTCGATATTTTGAATGCACGGGTAATCAATGACTTGTAAAAATATAATTTCAATTTACAAGTAAACAGAATTTTTCTAAAATCATGTGATTTTTAACTAATTAATTTTGTTAGCTATAAATTTAAGTCCGATTGTCCTGAGAAGCTTCAGATATTAAACATTGCACTTCTCAATGAATTGACAAGCAGAAAACTGAGTTTCCATAAAAGTAGAGCTGCCTGAAAGTGGCAAGAAAAAAAGGAAGGAGTATATACCTAATCCAATTATTAATTTTGAAGTGGCTAACCCTTATCTTATTGAAGGACTTCAACAAAGAACTTGTTCGTTATACCTCCTCATAGTGGTCATATCGATGTGGTATACATAGTTGGTAGGCTTTTTGTGCAGCTTCACTAGGCGTTCTAGCTGAGAAAAAGAAAACTTCACCTGTTTCTGAAACAACCTTGTATGTCTGTAATTCACCGATCATTCTTAATCCTTTTGTGTCAATTGGATTAACAAATATAGAGTCTATTGATGCATTTAACTGTGATAATATTCCACTTTTAGAATTTAAGGTCAGCATCTTGAAACACATGCTAGTTTTTGTGAAATAGAACCCAAATAATAAAGGGGGAGGGCTTCGAGCAAGGTATAATAACCAGTTTTGTTGGTTCAGTAGAGTAATGCCAGAAAGTTTAATTTTTTCACCCAATTTATCTAAAGAGTTAACCCAGCCAATTATCTGGACTGGATTAACTGGCTGTGGGGATTCGCTGGCAATTGCATCTGCAATACAGAAAGAAAATCGATTGTTTGTTATCGTCACGCCTGATAATCAAACAGCGTTGCGATTGGAACATGAAATATCGTTTTTTTTAACGGATGAATACCCAATTCTCCATTTCCCTGACTGGGAAACACTACCCTATGATGTATTTTCCCCTTTACCCGAGATTATTTCTGAACGTTTAAAAACATTAGCTGTCTTGCCAGAGACTAAACGTGGAGCATTGGTTGTTTCCGTTTCAACCTTGATGCATCGGCTCGCACCTAGAGAACATGTTTTAGCGCATAGTTTTTCCATTGAAGTGGGTGGCATTTTTAACATGGAACTTAATAGGATTAAGTTAGAAAGTGTCGGTTATCAATGTGTTTCTCAAGTTTATCAACACGCGGAATTTGCAGTTCGTGGATCGATTGTTGATTTATTTCCAATGGGTAGCAAACTGCCTTATCGGATTGAATTGTTTGATGAAGATATAGAATCAATTAGAACGTTTGACCCTGAAACACAACGATCATTAGAAAAAATTGATGAGATTAAATTGTTTCCTGCCAGAGAATTTCCTTTTACTGATGAGGCAATCAAACAATTTCGTCGCGCATTTAGGGAGCAATTTCCGGAAGTATCAGCTAAAAATATTTTATATCTTGATGTTAGCAAAGGCATAGCCCCCGGAGGTATTGAGTACTATTTTCCGTTATTTGTCGAGTTTACTGAAACCTTATTTGATTATCTGCCAGCATCAACGGCGTTAGTGTTGCCAGAAAATTATGATGATGCGGCAAAGCACTTTAGTCATGAAGCTGAAGAACGTTATCAACAGCGGAAATATGATGTCCATCGACCACTTTTAGAACCAGCTAAGCTGTTTTTATCAGAGGATGAGCTACGACAGAAAATAGAAATATTTTCCAGAGTTATTCTAAGCAAGCAGAAAAATGATGATGTTACGTTTAATAATAGCATGTTGCCGGATCTGGCCATAGATGATCGACAAAAACAGCCAGCAGAAAAATTATTATCTTTTCTTGGTGGATTTAGCGGCAAAGTGCTTTTTGTTGCAGAAACAGCAGGGCATAGAGAAGGGCTGATTGAAAAGCTTAAACAATATAAAATCAGTTTAAAACAAATACAGTCCTGGCAGGCATTTTTAGATGGAGAGCAAATTGCCTGTATTTTAGTTGCTCCGATGGATCATGGTTTATTATTAGCTGATCCGGCTATTGCCATTATTACTGAAAGGCAGCTGAGTGGAGAAAATGTTAAGCAACGGCGTAGAAGACGAAAGTCTGCTGCTAAAGAGCTTGAAAACATTTTTAATGACCTAAATGAGTTAACTGTAGGTTCCCCTGTGGTTCACCAGGAACATGGAGTAGGACGTTATCTGGGTTTGGAAACAATAGAAATTGGTGGTATTGAAGCTGAGTTTTTAATGCTTGGCTATGCGAATGACGATAAATTATATGTTCCAGTTTCTTCGTTACAATTGATTGGACGGTATAGTGGAGCAAGTGCAGAAAGCGCTCCATTGCATAAATTAGGGAGTGATCGCTGGAGCAAAGCCAAGAAAAAAGCGATGGAACGAGCCAGAGATGTCGCTGCTGAATTGTTGGATATTCATGCAAAACGGGCAGCAAAACCCGGTTATGCTTTTAAGATTGATGACGAAGAGTATATTTCGTTTGCGGCCGAATTCCCTTTTGAAGAAACGCCGGATCAACAAACATCAATAGATGCAATATATCTGGATATGCAAGATAAGAAATCTATGGATAGAGTGGTTTGTGGTGATGTAGGTTTTGGAAAAACTGAAGTAGCAATGCGTGCTGCATTTATTGCAGTACAAAGTGGTAAACAAGTCGCTATTTTAGTGCCGACTACCTTGTTAGCTCAGCAACATTTTCAGAATTTTAGAGACCGATTTGCAGAATGGCCGATTCGAGTTGAGGTGATGTCACGATTTGTGACAGCAAAACAGCAAAAAATCATCATGTCTCAGTTAGAAAGTGGTCAAGTCGATATTGTGATTGGCACGCATAAGCTTCTTTCTAAAGAAATCGAATACAAGGCATTAGGGTTAGTGATTATTGATGAAGAACATCGTTTTGGTGTTCGCCAAAAAGAACATTTTAAAAAATTACGCTATGAGCTGGATTTATTAACACTGACAGCAACACCTATTCCGCGTACATTAAATATGGCAATGGCAGGGTTACGGGATATTTCTATTATTGCAACCCCTCCACCTAATCGTCACCCTGTTAAAACTTTTATCAGTGAATGGATAGATGTACAGATTCAGGAGGCTTGCCAACGAGAGATGATGCGGGGCGGACAAGTTTTCTTTTTACATAATGATGTAAAAACAATGGATAAAATGGCAAGGGAAATAGAGAAATTAGTCCCTGAAGCTAGAGTACAAATTGCCCATGGACAGATGGCAGAACGTGAATTAGAACAGATTATGCTGGATTTTTATCACCAGCGTTTTAATTTATTGCTCAGCACTACGATTATTGAAAGTGGTATTGATGTTCCAAGTGCAAATACCATTATAATTAACAGAGCTGATAAATTAGGTTTGGCACAATTACATCAATTGCGTGGTCGGGTAGGACGGTCACACCACAGAGCTTATGCCTATCTTGTCGTGCCACCAAAAGCATTAATGAGCAAACATGCAGTTAAACGTTTAGAAGCTATTGAAACTGCGGGGGAACTAGGGGCAGGATTTATGCTGTCATCACATGATATGGAAATCAGAGGGGCAGGGGAGCTATTGGGTGATGGTCAAAGTGGTCAAATTCAGGAAATTGGTTTTACTTTATACACAGAGTTATTAGAGCGCGCGGTTAATGCATTAAAATCAGGGGCACAGCCAGAGCTAGATGCACCGATGGAAACAGGGCCAGAAGTAGATTTACAAGCCCAGGCCTTAATACCTGAAGATTATTTACCTGATATACATGCTAGATTAGTGTTATACAAACGAATTGCCAGTACTGAAACAGAGGAAGAATTACGTGCTTTAAAAGTAGAAATGATAGATCGTTTTGGATTGTTACCTGATGCAGTGAAAACCTTGTTCAGTGTAACTGCATTAAAGCAACAAGCTGTTCCACTTGGGATTAAGAAAGTTGATATGCACATAGCGGGGGGGCGAATGGTTTTTAATAAAGAACCTAAAATTAACACAGATATGTTAATTAAATTAATTCAAACCCAGCCTCAGTGTTATAAATTTGATGGTGCAGATAAGTTAAAGTTTAGCCAGCCATTTGAAACGGTAGATGAAAAAATCAACTTTATATCTGGTTTATTAGATAAATTAACCCCAGAACCAACAAAAGTTTAAAGGAAATAGAATGAAACACATTTTGTTTAAGGTATTCATAATAGGATTGTTTTGTTCTAATGTGCAAGCAACTGATCGTTCTTATAAAATAGAAGTATTAATATTCGCACAGGATTCAGCCAGCACTGAGGTTTTTGAACAAACGGAAAGTAATATAGATTGGCCTAACAAAATTGTAAAAAGGTCTGAATTTCAAAATGTAGAATCTTCAGCTTTAGGCTTAAAAGATAGTTATTCTAAATTAGCAAAAGGGGATGATTATCAACCTTTAATGTATGAGGCGTGGATTCAAAAAGTTAAGGCAAATAGTTATAGTCGTGCTGTAAAAATAGCCAATGCTGAAGGAACTATTAACGGTTTTTTTAGATTGCAGCGAGGACACCTTATTCATATGATCGCAGATATAGAGTATTCACCAGAGACTTATGAAGATTTAGCCATCTATTATCGCTTAAATGAAAAACGTCGTTTTAAATTAAATGAAACCCATTATCTGGATCATCCCAAGTTTGGCATTCTGGTTAAAGTTTCTCCTATAGATAGTTAATAAGATGATTGTATCTGAAAACTTGAAAAGTGATGTGAAATCACCTTGTGTCAGAAATTGTTGTTTAAATGAAAAAGATGTTTGTCTTGGGTGTTTTCGAGTTTTAAAGGAAATAACTCAGTGGACTTTAGTGGATGAAAAAACAAGACAAGAGTTTTTGAATAATGCAAGTATCCGAAGAGCGCAGCATAATTATATTTAAAAATGCAGTTACACAGAATTATCTATAGTCACGAAACACACTGAGATAGTACACCCTTAGTGTGTTTCGTGAAAAAATAACTTACACTTTTTTTCTAC
>CAZHUE010000205.1:0-5279 GCA_964535875.1 uncultured Methylomarinum sp. | reverse complement strand
GAAGAAGACCATCAAACACAGCAGAAACGCCATGAGAAAAAACAAAATGCCTATTCTATCAGAGAAAACTGGGGTCAGATACAAATTAAATGATATACTGTTCAGTTTACGATTGTTGGTCAAACTATAATTATGGCTCGTCTCCCAAGAGTATTACCAGTCGGCGTTCCTGTTCACTTGATACAGCGAGGTAATAACAGACATGTCTGCTTTCTATGTTGACCTGATTGGTATCTTCTATTTGTTGTAAAGACGTGGTCATTCCATCAGCAAATCGTCTTAACTTAAAATCACTGTATCTATCTGGTTGGCTACTCCAAAGACTAAGCATTACCGTAGGTACATCATCAATTTCTAAAGGTTTAACTATCCAGTTACTGACAGTTGCCGGGATTTTATCTAGATTAGAATGCAGTTTGGTGTAAGCATTAAGTAAAGCATCTTCACGATCTTCCCCGACAACATAACGCAAAGTAACGACGGCTTGACCGAGAGCAGAGAAACAATATCAGCCATAGGAACAACAATCTGAGGCTCTTCTTCTCTAGGCGTATAAACCAGAGCAATAGTGCCTAAAGTAAAAGAGAGTACAAAAAATAGAATGGGTAAGCCGCCCTTTAATGAATAGGCAACCAGATTATCCAGCCAGGTATGATGTACAGAATTAGATGAGTTTAGGTCTTGTTCCATATTAATAGAAAGCTGAAAATTAATGTAATAATAATAATAATATTATATTCAAATACTATTTAGTTCGTTAAGAACATTTTCTTGATTTAGTATGGTAATACTATGACTACGCTATAATAGCCAAAAAATATATTTCTTAGAGTAAAGAATTGTGGAAGTTATTGATTATATGAATAAGCTTGGCATGCAAGCTAGAAAAGCAGGTCGAGAAATAAGTAAGGCGGATTCAGGCAAAAAAAACCTGGCTCTGTTAAAAATAGCTGAGGCTATTGTTAATAGTAAAAAAGTTTTAGTCGTTGAAAACCAAAAAGATTTAGCCGCTGGGAAAAAAAATGGGTTGGATTCAGCATTATTAGATCGACTTGAGTTAACGCCTGCGGGAATTGATTCCATGGTTGAAGGCTTAAGTCAGGTCGCTGCATTGGCTGATCCAGTAGGGGAAATAACAAACCTTGGCTACAGACCTAGTGGTATTCAAGTCGGTCAAATGCGTGTGCCTTTAGGTGTAATTGGTATTATTTATGAATCCCGTCCTAACGTAACGGTTGATGCTGCAGCTTTATGTTTAAAATCGGGGAATGCATGTATTTTAAGAGGTGGGTCTGAGGCGATTCATTCTAATCAGGCGATTGCAGCTTGTATTTCTGAGGGCTTGAGTGCTACTGGCTTACCTACCGAGGCTGTTCAGGTTGTGGAAACAACGGATCGTGCTGCAGTGGGAGAATTAATCACAATGAATAAATATGTCGATGTGATTGTTCCTCGTGGCGGAAAAGGCTTGATTGAGAGAATCAGTAAGGATGCAACAATTTCTGTGATTAAGCATTTGGATGGCATCTGCCATGTTTATATTGATAATAAAGCTGATATTAAAAAAGCAGTTAACATTGCTTTTAATGCTAAAACGCATCGGTATGGTGTTTGTAATGCAATGGAAACTTTATTGGTAGCAGAAGTTATTGCAGGTGAAGTATTACCTTTATTAGCTGATAAATATCAACAAGAAGGGGTTGAATTGCGTGGGTGTCTAAAAACTTGCTCATTAATTCCTGATTGTAAAAGAGCAACAGAAGAAGATTGGGATACAGAGTATTTAGCTCCCATTCTATCAATCAAAATTGTAGATGATATGGATGAAGCCATAGATCATATAAATCAACATAGCTCTGGTCATACAGAAACAATAGTGACTGAGGACTATACGTTAGCGAGGCGTTTTTTACGCGAAGTGGATTCAAGTTCTGTGATGGTTAATGCCTCAACTCGTTTTGCTGATGGTTTTGAATATGGCTTAGGTGCAGAAATCGGGATTAGTACCGATAAGCTTCATGCCAGAGGTCCTGTGGGTTTAAATGGATTAACTTCGCTAAAATATGTGGTGCTGGGTGATGGGCAAATAAGAGTTTAGATGATTGGTGTTTATGGCGGTACTTTTGATCCTGTTCATTATGGACATTTGCGTACCGCTATGGAAATAAAAGAAATATTTGCTTTAGATGAAGTTCGTTTAATCCCTTGCTCACAACCACCGCATAGAGAAACGCCTTTAACATCGCCAGAAATGCGCTTAACTATGCTGGAACTGGCAGTTCAGAATCAATCTGGTTTGGTGATAGACAGACGTGAACTGGATAGGGAAGGGTATTCTTATATGGTAGATACGCTTAAATCATTAAGAAAAGAATTGGCTGATAAATCGTTACTTCTAATAATAGGGACTGATGCTTTTGAAGGATTGGAAGCTTGGTATCAATGGCAGCAATTATTTGATTATGCGCATATTGTTGTCATTACCAGACCTGGATATAAGTTAAAAAAACTTTCTGGTTTTTTAGCGTCAAAATTAACTGAAAGTAGAGGGAGTTTAAAAGGTGATAATTCAGGCTATATGTTTTTTCAATCAGTCACACAGTTAGATATATCAGCAACGGTCATTAGAAATATCATTAAAGAAGGTCAAAACCCTGGCTATTTATTACCAGACAATATCATAAATTATATAAAGAAAAACAAACTCTACACGTAGGTTGAACTAACGGCTCTATCGTTAACCCAACAGTTGGATTAAAGTACATTTTGATAATAGAATAACCCATCAAAATAACAAGATTGTTCCTATATACAAAACTTAAAGAGACAATAAATGCAAATAAAAGAAATACTTAAACTAATAGAAGGCGTTTTAGAAGATAATAAAGGATTAGATATTACCATCCTTGATGTTATAGATAAAACTAGTGTTACTGATTATATGGTATTGGTTACATCCACTTCGGCAAGACATTCAAAATCATTAGCAGCTTATGTAGTAGAAAAAGTAAAAGAGAATGACCTAATGCTATTAGGTGTGGAAGGAGAGCAAGGGTCTGATTGGGTTTTAGTCGATTTAGGCGATATTATTTTGCATATTATGACAGCACAAGCAAGAGAGTTTTATGAGTTAGAAAAATTATGGTCTGTTGATAGAGTGGAAGAGTTAGAAGAAGAAGCAGAAAAATAATTTAAGAAATACACTTGTCTGCCGATACAGAAGGTATAACTAATGGAGCTTCTGTGTGAAAATAAAAATTTTAAGGATTTTGTTACTGGTGAGCTTAATTTATTTAACCGCATGTTCCCCTGTTTCAACGAAAAAACCTGATTTTATCTACAACAAAGTTCTTAGTGCAACTAGTTATAGTCCATTACCTGATGAATCCGGATTAAGCCAATCGCACAAGAATGCTATTGCAGAACAAAACGCAAAACTTAATGCTTATAGAGACTTGGCAGGACAACTTTACAATGAAAAACTGGCAACAGGAATAACGGTCGCTGAGCAGGTGATTCAGCATGAGGTATATCGAACTTATTTAGATCTTTTTTTACGCGAGGCAAAGATTAAGCAGGCGGAAGCTTTTTCTAATAGAAAAAGAGTGGTGCTTGAATTAAATTTATCACGGCGTTTTTATTATTGTTTTTCAGGTTTAGTGGGCGTAGTGACTCAATGTTTAAATCAGGACAAAAAAATTGCCTTTACCCGCGTAGGGTATCAACATGTGCCTTTGACTGTTGTTAATTTAGATTGTGTTTCATCAGATTGCACTTCCCAATTAAGTGTATCCGGTTTTTCTAAAAAGAAAAATCCTGTAGATAGTGCTATGCTTGATTATGGGCTTTACGATAGTGAATGGACTGTTAACATGGCGATTAAATCTGCATTTCGCTATTTTGGTATCACAAAAGCTCATTTTTAAATAATCTGAAGTTAAATGAAATTTGATGAACTTTTTCCCAGTAAACGCTTTTCTTTTTTGTTGTTTATTATTTTTGCAAGCCTGCGCCTCACAACAATCTACTGAAAACTCATCAGTAGCCGTTAATCCTGCAAATCGAGTTGTTACCACAGAAGGTAAAGCAACGATTATTAAGGGTGCAAAACTTATAGCCAGAAAACAAGCGTTTAAAAATGCAATAAGTAATGCAACCAGACAGTTAGACCACATTGTCTCTTCAAAATCACTATTGGGCAGTACAAAAGTTGTTGATGAATGGATTGTTGATGATGTTTATCACCTTCAAGTCTTATCAGTTATTTCTGATGATCAACAATGTAACGCACCCTACCGAAGTAGCATTATTGTTACAGGATTTCCTATAGCAACGTCAGGCCAGATTAGCGGAAATGAGAGTCAGGACTTATACAGTGGTATTCCCAGAGAAATAATGAATGTTCTGGTTGAGACGGGTAATTTTATTGGTCACAACGATACGCATACCGTTCTGTATTCCAGACCTGATATGGCGCCGGAAATGTTCTCTGCAACAGGGTATCAGGATTCTATCGTTGTTCAATTAGCTCAGGAGAAAGCCGCTCAATTTGTTATATCGGGTGTTATTAGAGATTTTGAGATAGAGTCAACTGAATATGTAAGAGGCTCAGGGTTTATGTCTCAAATGAAGTCTGCAATGAGAGATTTTGTAGCTAGGCGCGGGGTATCTATTGATGTTTATGTGCATGATGGCATCAGTGGTGCATTATTATTCCAACATCGGTATACCGACACGATAATAGGCGATGTGTGGATTCCTTCAGGCTATACCGTAGGGAGTGAACGGTTTAAAGCAACACCTGCCGGGCATAAGATTTCAAAAATTATCCAGTTAGCCAGTAAAGATATTGGACAATTATTCGCCTGTTATCCTTTCTCAGCAAAAGTACTCAAAGTACAAGAAAACAAAATATTTTTTGCAGCAGGTGCTCAAGATAAGCTGAAACTGGGTGATCGGCTGGTGGTTTATGCACTAAATACAAATTCCGGATTTCAAGAGAAAAGCCTGATTGGTGTGGTTAATGTGCAAGAAGTTCAGAGTAAATTTTCGGTTGGAGTAATGGAAATAGTGTCTGATGCCAGAAAAGTAAAGGCTGGGGATTTGGTTAAAAGCTGGTGAAAATGGTATTTGTAAACGTTTATCTTAAAAATCAGTTGATCGCGGGTTTTAGCACAGACTCTTGACACCACGCAGTTCTTAAAAAAAACCCCTTAACCTTAATGTTTTTTTAAAGCTCTGTACAGTCAATATCTTGTGATAAAACTCCGCGATCAGTT
>CAZHUE010000204.1:0-5420 GCA_964535875.1 uncultured Methylomarinum sp. | reverse complement strand
TAATCAAAATTTTCTTGTTCCCATTATCTTTGTCACAATATTCAAGCTAATGAAAGTTATACGAATTTACAGGTTTTGCTAACGGCTTTATCGTTAACGCAACATTTTTAGCATGTATTATGTTGGGGTGCTAAAGAGACGGCAGCCCAACAATTTATTTATTCATTAACTTACCAATAAGAAGGATTCTCATCAAATTTTGGTAGTTCTGGATTCATCACATCCCAAGGTTGCGCATCTGACACCCAAAAATCCATTTGTGGCTGATAAACACTTGGGTCATCTAGCGTTGATGCATTAACTGGCCTAATTTTATCTGTTGCGGAATTCTTACCAAAAAGAGATGTACCACATTGTGGACAGAAGGCTCTAAGCATAGTATTACCTCTAGCAGATATAGTTTTAAATTCTTTAATAGTTCCTGTGTTCTTTAATGCTTTATAAGGAACAAATAACACGGGCATATACGGGGTTCCTACTGATCGTTGGCATGTTCTGCAATGACAATTCCCGGCATCTAATGGTTGAGCCAGAATTTCGTACTTTACGGCTCCGCATAGGCACCCTCCCCTAATTGGCAACTTTATTTTGTTCATATGGGCACCTCTATTAATTGATGCGGTCAATATGATAATGATTAAATTAGTTCATTAGGTCAAGATTTATTTAGGAATGAAAGAAAATAACTTATACATTTCTTACTCGAGGTTAATATCATGCATAACAAAAACAATTATCCAGAGTTAAAAGATATAAATGAAAAGATGTATGACTGGTCGATTAATGTTTTACGATCAGTGTTAAATATGCTGAAGGTCAATGTCAAGTTGCATACCGACCAACAAGTCATCAAAGGTGATATTTTTTTATGTAATCATTTTTCCCGTTTTGAAACGATGATTCCTCAATATTTGATTTATGAGGAAACAGGTGCTTATAGCTGTGCAATTGCTTCCAGTGAGTTTTTTAAACAAGGCTCTGTGATGGCTGAGTATCTTAATAATATTGGAGTAATTCCTCATAACCATAAAAATTTATTTTCCAATCTTGCAAGACAGGTTTTTTTGGGTAGAAAAATCATAATTTTTCCAGAAGGCGGGATGGTTAAAGACCATCGAGTGATTGATGACAAGGGAAATTATAGTATTTTTTCACGTATTACTGGAAAAAGACGTAAACAACATACGGGAGCGGCTGTACTTGCACAAGGAATAGAGGCATTTAAAGCCATTATTCGTAATGCCTACACAAATAAAAATTACGACCTGTTAATGCATTGGAAAGTTGAGTTAAAACTGGACTCTTTAGAACAATTATTAACTACAGCGCTTAGGCCTACATTAATTGTTCCTACTAATATTACTTTCTATCCAATTCGTTCATCAGAAAACCTTCTCTTTAAAGGGGTGAAAATGCTCTCAGACGGATTATCCGCCAGACAAACCGAAGAACTATTAGTTGAAGGAAACCTTCTATTTAAAGATACCGATATGGATGTACGGATGGGGGAAATAGTTGATCCCCATGATGTTTGGCTAGGTTGTAACCAATATTTGTTGCGTCTGGTTTCTTCGGAACTAAACTCTTTGGATGAAGTATTTTCACTTTATTCCTCACCTCAAAATTTGAAACAAAAACTATTAGGTTTTTATTTTAGAATTAACGCTAAAGCTACGCGTAATCAATATATGCAAGAGATTTATGCAAATTTAACTATAAATTTAAGCCATTTGGCATCAACATTAATTATTTATTGCATGGAGCAAGGGCAACAGCAGATTAATAAAAAGTGCTTTTATAAAACACTCTATATAGCTATCAAGTTGTTACAAACTAATAAAAAAGTAAATTTACACCGAAGCCTACTCAATCCAGATGAATATAACAATTTAATTGAAGGAAAAAGCAAACGATTTGAACACTTTATTTGTTTAGCAGAATCATCTGGGCTGATCGCTTCGTATCAAGATAAATATCAATTTTTACCTAAGCTTTATGAAGAATTTGATTTTGATACGATCCGAATGGAAAACTTAATTACTGTTTATGATAATGAAGTTAAACCAATTGGTGCGGTGATAGATACTATTTTAAAAGCATATAAGCAATGCGAGAAAGTGACAGAACAACAATGGGCATCATGGGCATTTAATGATGAAATTATCTCATTAGCCTGGGACAAAAAGCGCTATTCAAAATCACGTTATGATGATATTAACAAGCAAGAAACAGCAGTAGAAATAGCTAACCCTTTTTTGTTAAAACCAGAAAAAAGCAATGGTTTTGGCATTATTTTAATACATGGTTTGTTAGCCTCCCCCTCTGAATTAAGAGCATATGGTGAATATCTACTGGCTCAAGGCTTTACTATTTTAGGGGTACGTTTAAAAGGACATGGCACTTCACCTCACGACTTGCGCCAACAAACTTATGAAGACTGGTTTGATTCAGTTTCCAGAGGGTTAAAACTCATCAAAAACTATTGTAACAGCGTAGTATTAATTGGTTTTTCTACGGGTGGAGCTTTAGCTCTCAGATTGGCAGCCCAGAATAAGGAGAATATAGTTGCTGTGGTGGCTGTCTCTGTTCCTATTATTTATGTAAAAAAATCATTTTTGTTCGTCCCCCTATTACATGGGGCTAATCAAATGGTAAATTGGTTAACATCTATGGAAGGTATGAAAAATTTTGTTGAAAACAATCAAGAACATAAAGAAATTAATTATAAAAACGTTCCGATTAAATGCTTATATGAATTAAGACGTTTAACTAATAGTGTAGAAGAATTATTAGACAAAATTACTGTCCCAACTCTTATCATATATGCAGATGAAGACCCTGTAGTTAACCCCGAAAGTGCTCAGATTGTTTTCGATAAACTAAAAACTAATTTTAAGGAGCTTGTGGCTATACATTCAGATTATCATGGTATTTTAATGAAAAACAAGGCGGGGACATGGGATGCTATTACAGTTTTTTTTGAAAAGTATGTTTTAGTAAAACAATAGCAAATAATTGTAGATGAGAATGGTTGAGATCCAAACATTCAAGATCAAGGCGAAATCTGTACATAATAGCAGGCTATTGCGAAGGGTTTCAACGCTTCCGCTCCTCGACAACCGCTATGCGTTATTATATATGAGCCTCCTACCCTAAGGCTCACACTCCTCACCTGGTTCCATGTAGGTGAGGCAGAGATTAAATATTTTGGGTTCAAGATTTCCAATCATCAATTCATAGAAGCGCCCATATAATTAATTTTCAGTTTTTTTGAACTTCATCATTATAAATTGAGTCTTATCACGTATCACGAAGATAAGAAATTTTTGGAGGTGTTCAAGAGCGCAGATTTAAGCATAACTAATAAAAAACAACATATTAACCTGAATTCAGGTACTACATTTTCTTGGTTCTCAGCTTATTAATCCCTGCATATTTAATATCATATAAAATTTACTTATTGTTATACCTGTCCATTTGATTGACTAGGAAGGGGAAATAAAATGATAAGAATTAAAATAATTAATCATAGTTTTAAATTATTAGTGGTTTTTCTATTTGCATTAATTCAATCCGTTAATGTGTTAGCAAAAAACAAAGACTGTTGGGTTGATATATTCGATGACACTCAATATCAAGGGAGCCAAACTCGCATTACAGGCCCTGAAAAATTAAAGGATTTAAAGGATGTTAATGGAGAGAATTGGGACAAACGGATTGAAAGTGCAACTGTTGGTCCTAAGGCAGTTTTGACAGTATTTGAAAATAAGAGGTTTAAGTTAACTTTAGCAGAAATGGCTAATCATCCTGTTCTAATGAAATCATTAGGCATTACAAAACAAGATATTCTTGAAGAATCGGAACTTATTTTTCGTCCTGGATCTAAAGTTCATGGCTTTGGTGAGTTCCATTTTTATCACAAAATACGCTCATTAAAAGTTGAATGTAAATAAGGCTTAAATACTTACACTTTGTTTCGTTAAGTTTATTTTCTATATGCTAAGTTGGGTTGCCAAAGAGTTGGTAACCCAACTTACTGAAATACCCCTTAACTTTAAATGTATTTGTTGAATTTACTTACCTCACCGTCCTTTCAAAATCAACAATTTCACCTATTTCCTTACCAGGTTTAAGTTTTCCTTGGTACGTGATTCTTGTGCCAAAAGCCATTTTACCATCATTAGTTGTAAACTTACTTCTCTCTTCCCATGTCCACATATATCCTAGTTTAGAATCTAAAATAAATACTTTACTATGACTTGAATTCCCTCCTCCATGCTGAAGAATTGCAACTTCATAACGATCATCATCTGCAATCGATAGATTTGATATGACTAATGTGGTTAAGAATGTTAAACATTGTATTTTTTTCATATGAATTCCTTAGTTAGAGAGGTTTTGTATTACACAAATAAGCGATATTGTTTTTGTGCATAATTTCTTATTTTATTTATTAAAATAATTCTTAAACCATTACCACCCTTCATTCAAATAGATTTCTAAAGCTTTAAATTGATGAAAGAAATGGTTTTGAGGTTTTTCACCACCACAAGGTTCTGTTGAAAATTCATTACTCGATCGTTATCAATTCATGTTCCAATCTGATGCAGACTTGAAAATTCATAACTTTCCCTTTATACCACCACATAATCTGAAGCTTGTTAAGCTGATAATACTTAATAGTTACTGTAACTGCAACTATCAATTAACTAGTATTATTAATTCCTGCTGTCAAGATTTATCAAAAATTATTTCTGTTAAATATTTTATGAGTAATTGAACTAGTTTTATGAGTAAAATGTCAATATATCACTTACTTCTTTTAAGTGGGGTAGAGGCTATGAAAAATATTGTAATTTCAGAGTTTTGTCGTTCACCTTTTACACCTGTCCATAAAGGACAATTAGCAAAAGTAAGACCTGATGATCTAGTAGCACAAGTTGTATCAGGGCTAATGAAAAGAGTTGAAATTGACCAGCATGATATTGAAGATCTAATTTTAGGCTGTGCTTTCCCAGAAGGGGAACAAGGAATGAATATGGCGAGGCTAGTTGTTCATCTGGCTGACTTACCCGTTTCAGTGGCTGGAATGACAGTGAATCGCTTCTGTGGCTCATCCATGCAATCAGTTCATATAGCTGCTGGGGCGATACAAATGAATGCTGGTGATGTCTTCATTTGCGCGGGTATTGAATCTATGACCCGTATACCCATGGGTGGCTACAATATGATGCCAAATCCAGCACTTTATCAATCTTATCCTCAAGCATTCATCAGTATGGGGGATACAGCAGAAAATCTGGCCAAACAATACAGCTTAAGCAGGGAAGTACAAGAAGCCTTTGCTTTAGACAGTCAGGGAAAAGCCTATGATGCTCAACAAAAAGGTCTCTTTGATGATGAGATTATTGCAATAAAAA
>CAZHUE010000203.1:4971-5440 GCA_964535875.1 uncultured Methylomarinum sp. | reverse complement strand
GAAACCAGAGTTTGTCCATTTACGCGTTCATTCTGAATTCTCCTTAGTTGATGGAATCGTTAAAATAAAACCACTCGTCCAGCAATTACTTGGTTTTAATATGCCTGCCGTTGCTTTAACGGAACAATCCAATCTTTTTTCATTAGTTAAGTTTTATCGCGCAACCCAGTCTCAGGGTATAAAAGCAATTGTAGGTTCAGATGTTTATATAAATAATGACGAAGACCCTGAAAAGCCTTTTAGACTGACTTTAATTGCTAGAGATAACAAAGGCTATACAACACTAACTGAATTGGTTTCTAAGGCCTATCAGGAGGGACAATATCAAGATGTTCCCATGATAAAAAAGGAGTGGATTAAGGAGAATCATCAAGGGTTGATTGCAATCTCTGCGGCGATGGAAGGGGATGTGGGTATTGCTCTTTTAGCTGATAAGCATGACGTTGCCGAACAATGTGCATCTGATTGG
>CAZHUE010000203.1:0-4949 GCA_964535875.1 uncultured Methylomarinum sp. | reverse complement strand
TGAAATACAACGGGTAGGGAAGAATGAGGAAGAACGTTATCTCCAGTCTGCCGTAAAACTGGCACTAAAACTTGATTTACCAGTAGTAGCCACCAATGATGTGCGGTTTTTAGATAAAGCTGATTTTGACTCACATGAAGTGCGGGTGTGTATTAATCAGGGAAGGGTTTTGGATGATACTCGGCGTCCTAAAAATTATACCAATCAACAATATCTTCGGAGCACTGAAGAAATGCTGGAATTATTTTCAGATATTCCAGAGGCTTTAGAAAATACAGTAGAAATTGCTAAACGGTGTAATGTTGAATTAACCTTAGGTGAAAATTATTTGCCCGATTTTCCTGTTCCCGAAGGAATGACACTGGATGAGTTTTTTATTGATGCATCAAAAAAAGGCCTCGATGAAAGGTTGCAACAATATCCGGCGATTGGAGAGGGGACGGAAGAAGAGAATTTTAAAGTCTATGCAGATCGCTTAGAGTTAGAGTTAAACGTCATCACCCAAATGGGCTTTCCTGGCTATTTTTTGATTGTTGCTGACTTTATTCACTGGGCTAAAAGTCAACTTATTCCTGTTGGACCGGGCAGGGGGTCTGGAGCGGGTTCCTTAGTTGCCTATGCGCTTAAAATTACAGACCTTGATCCTATCGAATTTGATTTATTATTTGAACGGTTTTTGAACCCAGAACGGGTTTCCATGCCAGATTTTGATATTGATTTTTGTATGGATAGGCGCGATGAAGTGATTGATTATGTCGCGAGATATTATGGACGAGATCATGTATCACAGATAATTACTTATGGATCAATGGCTGCAAAAGCTGTAATACGCGATGTAGGTCGAGTTTCCTCGTTTTCCTATGGGTTTGTTGATGGTCTGGCAAAATTAGTCCCGTTTGAAATAGGGATGACGCTAACTAAAGCGTTGCAGGACAGTCCTGATTTAAAACAACGTTACGAGGCAGAAGAAGAAGTAAAGTCATTAATTGATATGGCACTTTCTTTAGAAGGCATATCAAGAAACGCAGGTAAACATGCGGGTGGTGTTGTTATATCTCCAAGTAAACTAACCGATTTTTCACCACTTTATTGCGAAGAGGATGGGAGCAACTTAGTCACCCAGTTTGATAAAGATGATGTAGAAGCGGTAGGTCTAGTTAAGTTTGATTTTTTAGGCTTAAGAACTTTAACCATTATTGATTGGGCGTTGCAGACCATTAATGCACGAAAAAAACAACATAATGAATCCTTAGTCGATATAACCCAGATTCCTCGTGATGATGAAACGACCTATGAAGAAATATTTATAAAATATCAGACCACAGCAGTCTTTCAGCTGGAATCTCGTGGTATGAAAGAATTGATCAGGAAGCTAAAGCCTGATTGCTTCGATGATATTATTGCTCTGGTTGCATTGTTTAGACCTGGGCCGTTAGAGTCAGGGATGGTTGATGATTATATTAATGTTAAACATGGGGCAAAAGCTGAATATGCACACCCATTACTGGTTGATATTTTAAGCCCTACAAATGGTGTTATTTTGTATCAGGAACAAGTGATGCAAATTGCCAGAGAATTAGCAGGCTATACCTTAGGTGGGGCGGATATGTTGCGTCGAGCCATGGGTAAGAAAAAACCGGAAGAAATGGCCAAGCAACGGACAATCTTCACGGAAGGAGCGATTAAAAATCAAATTGATGAATCAATAGCTACTTATGTTTTTGATTTAATGGAAAAGTTTGCAGGTTATGGGTTTAATAAATCACATTCTGCTGCTTATGCCTTAATCGCCTATCAAACGGCATGGCTTAAGCGACATTATCCAGCAGCATTTATGGCAGCAGTCATGTCATCCGATATGGACAATACAGATAAGGTTGTCATATTAATTGAAGAATGCAAGGAAATGAAATTAACCTTGTATCCCCCCGATATTAACCAATCGAATTTTAAATTTACTATTAATGAGAAAAATGAGATTCTCTATGGAATTGGTGCTATTAAAGGCGTTGGTGAAGCTGCGATTGAAGATTTATTACAGGAACGAAATGAAAATGGCCCCTTCATTGGGCTGTATGATTTATGTAAACGTGTTGAATTACGCAAGGTAAACAAAAGGGTGCTAGAAGCACTAATAAAAGGCGGGGCTTTTGATAATATTGATGATAATAGAGCCGCTCATTTAGCTGAATTGCCTACGGTATTAAGAGTGGCAGATCAGCATGGGAAAATGAGCCAGACAGGTCAAAATGATATGTTTGGTTTGGCAGTTAATGTAGAAAAAAGTGATGACATGGAGGCCTATACAACAACAGTAGAGCCATGGACTGAAAAACAAAAGCTTGAGGAAGAAAAGGTAACATTAGGTCTGTATTTAACAGGCCATCCTATAGAACAATACGAAGATGAATTAAAGCATATCAGGAATGCCAGTATTACTTCATTACTGGCGGATGCAGAAAGATCAAAATCTAAAATGGAAGCACGAGTAGTCGGGTTGGTTGTAGAAATGCGAGTCAGGCAAACAAAAAAAGGAACCATGATGGGGTTTGCAATTCTGGATGATATAACCGGTAAAATAGAAGTCGCAGCTTTTAGCAAAACATTTGAAGCCTATAAACATATTTTATTAAAAGATACCATCATAGTGGCAGAAGGTCCTGTAGAAGCCAATGATTTTTCGGGTGGATATAGTTTAAGAGCCGATAAATTATATACTTTTGAAGAAGCAAGAGAGCTATTTGCCAGAAGTATCGTGCTAAACCTGAAAAAGTCAGAAAATAAAATTGCGATTATGCCTTTTATTGAAGACTTAAAAGAAATTTTAAAAACTTCTCTGGATGGGAATTGTCCTATACAAATAGAGTATTGTTCAAAAGAAGCAAAAGCTTCTTTGCAATTAGGTGATGAATGGCGAGTTCATCCAACAGATGAATTAATTGATCGTTTAAAAAAGCTTTTTCCTGCTGACAGTGTTCTGGTGAAATATCGTTAAAATAACTTGAAAAGAATTAAGTGTGACTATGAAAAAAACAATACTAGCCTCAGCAATTATTGCGTCAACCCTACCTGTGACATTTGCAGATTCCAATTATGGTGATATGCAATCTATCGTTAATTTTCTTACAGCCAATGTTGATAAAGGCTCAGGGGTTTCATATGTGGCAACCGCAGGCGCTTTGAAAGGAAAAATATTGCCTTTGAGTTATTATAATACTGCCAGGTACTGGGGGGAGTACGTGTGCCAGATTAGTGATAACAATTGTGATGTAATAAATCAATATGATTCAGGAAACTATACGCTACTACCCTTAAAAAATTCACTGAGCGGTGATTTACAGACTGAACGAGTCAATACCAATTCAGGTTCAAATATTTATGATGCAGCCACTTGGCAGCTAGCTTTAAGTGTTGCAGCAACACATGGATTGAAAGGCCCTGAGAAAAAGTCTTTGTTTGATATTGCTAACAACCAAAATCAATTATTACAGTTAGGTTATGGTGGTGATGCCGTCAATGCACCGGTTACAGGAGCGAATAGAGCGGTGACAACACCGGATGGCGTTTTTAAATATAACGGACAATCTATTACTAAGCCAGAACATGCATATTATTTTCGAATGGTGGCGCGTGACTGGTTATCAAACGACCCGTTCATCAATACCGACTATGCCAAATATATAACAGTAAAAAATTTACCTGTAGATAATCCACTTTATCAAAAAGGCAAAGTAACATGGACAGACTGGAAGCCTATTACGGGTGAGAATTCCTGGGCCTTTTTAATCGGGCCATTGCAATCGGCTTATTTGCAAAGTGTTCAATCACGAGGGCAAGGTATTGTCGCATTTGATTCAGTGCCAATCCAGAATGCTCTTAATATTCTATATGCTTTTAGCCGTATGCAATCTAAAATTGGTGCGGTTTATTATGCAGTAGAGGGTACATTGTCAAATGCCGGTACTCAGCCAGTAGATCGATACGATGTTTCAATTGAAAATAATGCATCCTTGCTTGCGGGATTGTTAATGTTGAAGACAATTCTTGTGCAAGAGAAAAGTAATCAAGCACAACCATATTTGAAAGTGATTGAGGTGATGATTAATGGTGGTGTTATGCCAAATCAAAATACGACAGAAGGTTTACTCAATTTTTTTAAAAAATATGCCTGGAATGCAAAAACAGATAGTTTTTATCAGGGTGGTTTAGCTGATAAACCCGATAAAGAAAGATGGATTCCAACAATTGAACCAAGACCTGTTGATGTTAATACATGGGCGGTTGCCGTTTTAGGCCAACCTTTAATTGATAGTTGGTTCGGTTTTGGTACTGCTTATAAAATCTGGAATAAAATGAAAGCCTGGGGTGGTTTTTTTGATGATAGTGGAAATCTCTGGGGCGTTGGATATTCAGACCAGGATGGCAATGGTTTAGGGAAGAGCAACCAAAAAGGTATAATGTCAGCAGAATGGACAGCGGGTGCGATTAATATGTTGAAATTAATGATCGCACATTATACTGAACAACAAACTAGTTACACAGTAGCAAAAAAATATGTGGCTAGTCTGAAAGCCGATTTACAAAGTATGGAAACCCATATAGGTGTATTAAGAGTGGCTAAATACAGTAGCGTCGGCATGTTTGAATCAGTTCGTCCTTCAAATTATAATAGCTTGGTGAGCTTGGAAAAAAATCAGCAAGCCTATCTTTATGCAAGTAAACGATACTTTATTCCCTTTGGCTGGTTCGCAAATCCCTTACCCAGTAATGTATCAACATCATGGGCATTATTAATGAACTATAGTTATAACCCGTTTACCTTAGGCGGGGGGACAACACCAAATTTTCAGCCGAAAACTAAATAGAGCTTGCTCAGAAAGTCTAAAATCTTGCATCAACAATACATTTGCATTTAAGCTACTGATAATAAATACAAATTTTTCTGTAAA
>CAZHUE010000202.1:2910-5441 GCA_964535875.1 uncultured Methylomarinum sp. | reverse complement strand
ATTAAGTCGGGAAAACAGATATTGTAAAGGTGATTTAAGTTTCAAAGACCAGTGAAGTCGTAGTATTATACCATAAAAGACAGTTCATTAAATCTTGATTGAATTTTTTAGGATTAAGAGATAGAGAATGAATGTGGTAATCAAGCTATTCTTTTTGTATTGTCCAATTGCATCGCAATATGGGCTTGATGCTGAGGTGTCTTGGGATAGATATAATAATGAATTAAACGACCTATTAAAATAGCTTTGTTTAAGTTCATAATCTAAAATTGATTTAAATAAATATTTGAGGCAAGGATCCGTTCTTGCTCAAATTAACAACCTGAATAATTTCTGTTAAAACATCAGAAATCGCCTCGCAAACTTCATTAGACGAAACTTTAATAATTTTTGGGAGACCAGAAATTAAATCACGGCCCTGGATCTCAAGGTTTTTTTCTTCTTTTTCCGGAATAGCAGTCCCAATTTTTATCTTTATTTCCTCAGTGGTCTGTTCACCAATAGCCAAATTATACTTTTTTTTAATATAGTCTGCGATTGCTAAATCCATCTTGTCGCCTCCCACCCTAAGAGAACTGCAAGTTACTATCCCTCCAAGCGAAATTACCGCTACCTCTGAAGTTCCCCCGCCAATATCTATAATCATATTTCCTGAACAAGCATTGATCGGAATGTCAGCGCCAATGGCGGATAAAATTGGTTCTTTAGCAATAAAACAAGTTTTTGCTCCCGCGCCAAGCGCTGCTTCAATCACCGCCCTTCTCTCTGTGGAAGTAATGCCGGCCGGCACCCCAATCAATAGTTCCGGTTTTAAAAATCGGAAATGGCCGCAAGTCTTTTCAATAAAATATCTTAACATTGCTAAAGTTATTCTATAATCGGCGATTACCCCATCTTTAAGTGGTCGGTAAACATTAATGGAATCGGGCGTCCGACCAATCATTTCTTTAGCTTCTTGGCCAACAGCTAAAATTTTGTTTTCGGAAAGAGAGACCGCTACCACTGAAGGCTCAGATAAAACCACTCCTTTATTGGGAGTAAAAACTAAAGAATTACAAGTTCCCAGATCAATACCAATTTTTTTTATAAACATAATATTAAATCAAGTAACGCGGCTGGTATTTTAGTTTCTCGGTTGCTAAAAGAAGTGATATTTTCATTATATTCCTTCTCGCCATAATGTCAAATTTTGTTTGAACGGGTTCGACCGTTAGTCGCATTCAAAAATCAGCTCTGACGAGCTGATTTTTTTCTCAAGAGTTAACCCTGTTAAATACCCCATTAAATCCTGCCAAGGGCAATTAATAGGGTAATTTACGAAGCAAATTATTTAACAGGGTTAACCCTTGGGCTACCAAAAGTCAAAAAATAGACCTATCCCTATTTCAAGGTTGCGTTTCGCAGGACCGGGGAAGAAATTTCTAGTATCGTTTCCTGATTATTTTTGTTTACGGCCCGAAAAGTAATTTTTAGCAAAGGGATTTGAGAAATGTTTTCAGTAATCCAAAAGCCCTTCCATCTGCCCTGTTTAATTGTTCCTTCAACAAGAACCAATTCTATTGTTTTTGGTTCTTTAGCGGTTTTAGCAATTGCCAAGACACTTTCTATACCTTCTGAATCTTTAACCCAGATTGAAAATAATTGTTTTTCCTCTTGTTTTACTTCAAAGGGGTCAATTACTAATTCCTTTGTAAACATAGGGAATTCTCTGCCGCCACCTACTGAAAATCTTTCTCCTCTTTCAGAAATTATTAATTCTTCTGGTTTAATTTTTTGTGTTGGCGCCGGTTGAATAATTTTCTGTTCTAATTCTAATGGCAAGATTAGCTCTTTTTCTGGCTCTCTGATAAACTGAAAAACCGCTAAGCCAGCAACGATGATGACAATGAGTAAAATCAAAAACCAGATGTGTTTTTTTGCTATATACGCCATATAAATACAGGGCCATTAAGGACAAGCACCTTTTATAATTAATGTATTTACTCCTTTCAAAATATAAGCGTTTACACCCATGGTTATTTTGTGCCCGGGGTCAAAAGAAAAACAAGAATTACTGTGCATTGTAACAGTGGCGTTGACAATGGTTAAATTTCCCGCACTCAAAAACATATTGCCCGCTATATGACAACTAGTAGAAATTGTTACATTGCCAGTAACATTTAAAGGACAAAGCCCTGGGGCTACTGGCGGAGCGTGACATTCTTTCACCCCATCTCCGTCTTTGTCTTCGCAATAGGCGGTTGTATCACCACCATGATGCGCGGCACAACAGGCTTCAGTACAGGTAGAACCAGTACAGATGTCACTAGCGCAATCAAAATTTATCTCATAGCCCCCGCTACAACTGCCAGGACAAGCAGCGTCAAAATCTACGCAAGCACCGTCTGCACAGCGTTGGCAGCCAGCGCCGCAATCATTATGACCATCCGAATGATTAATGCAATTACCAGTAGCTGGATCACAATACTGACAGGCAGGACATTCAACTCCGTCGCAAGGACCTGTAGCTGTAACAAAATTGGCAGTCACAT
>CAZHUE010000202.1:0-2810 GCA_964535875.1 uncultured Methylomarinum sp. | reverse complement strand
GTTTATTGTCGTCCATAGCAACTGTGCAAGTGGGAACAGTGCCGCTGCAATCTCCAGTCCAGTGAGAAAACTCATAACCAGTAAATGGATCGGTAGATAAAGTTACTGAATCAGTATGAGTATGTTCTGTATTACAAGGAGCTGGATCCCACCCTAGTGGTCCACAGCCATTCACAAAGCCTTGACCAGACACAGAACGATATAGGGTATGAGTAGCTGTAACAAAATTGGCAGTCACATGTTTATTGTCGTCCATAGCAACTGTGCAAGTGGGAACAGTGCCGCTGCAATCTCCTGACCAGTGAGAAAACCCATAACCAGTAAGTGGACTGGCAGATAAAGTTACTGAATCAGTGTGGGTATGTTCTGTATTACAATCAGCAGGAGGAGATCCTGGCATGCAGTCGTCTAGGATTCCTTGGCCAGACACAGAACGATATAGGGTATGAGTAGCTGCTGGTGGATGGCATGTTCCGCCTGAACAATAGGCGGCTGTATCACCACCATGATGCGCGGCGCAACAAGTTTCAGTGCATTGAGAACTAGCCAAATAACAGGCCCCCATACTACACTGCCAATTTTCATCCAATCCTTCATCACAACCATCCAAATCATCGCAGTCCGTATTAGTATCGCAGGGTAATTGTGTTCCAATAACTATTTGTTGAGAAAAAACAAAAAGTCCACTTACGATAAATAAACCTAAAAATAAGTATTTTAAATAACGTGAAGAAAGAGTCATTTTATTTTTGCTAATTATGTTTTTTTAATGCCTTAGTGTTTTTTTATATGAATTCCTTCTAGTCGACCATCTACTTGTACATTTGTTAAAATGTCTACCCAGTCATTTACTTTAATATCTTCAAACGTAAGATTTTTTCGTTTTGGAACTTGTTCTGGAAGAAGAATAAAACTAATAATGCGAGCGTCTGGACTAATCGGAATATCCAAAATTTCATTATCCTTAGCAATGGTTATAGTTCTATTTTTAATCTCTATTACCTCTCCAACAGTGGCAACTTGTACACTGCGAACCATTGGTAATTCTAATAATCTTACAAATGCTGTTTTTTGCCCATAAATAAAACCTAAAACAAATACGACCCCTGTCACAATTACAACTCCTAGAATAATAAATATTAATTTTGTTTTGTTCATTTGTACTATCTAACCATTTCGGTAACGAAATGGTTGGGCATTGTTTTTATTAGTTCCCCAACTGCTCGATCTTCGGTTGAGGGATTTCGACCTTTTAAATCTTCTAATTGCAATTTTAGCAATTTTTGATAAGAAGTCAAGTAATTTGATACCTCTATGTTTTCTTTTTTAGTTGTAGCGATAAATATTCTACTAAACCGTTATCAAAGCGGTTAGCAGTTATACTTAATTTTATTTTACAGGCGAAATGCTTGTTCTGCAACAAGGTTTGGCCAATCCTTATAATCTTTTCTGGGCAAAACCAATCTAAATGAAACTTCCCCTTCCTGATCCCCAAGAATAATCAACTTATTTCCATCTTTATTATACCAGACCCTCCCATTAAAGCCAGCGGTTAAAAGAGCTGTCAAGTGATCCATATTTTTATTTGACACCTCCCAGAAAAGCCATAAATTACTGCCTTTTTCTTGATTATCAAAATCAATCACAAATTTATTATCAGCATTTAACTTTATATTCCCGCTTGTTCCAATCCTTACTCCGCCGGCAAAATCAGAACCATAGGTCGCATATAGCACACCACCAATTTCATAAATCGGATCAATGGTTCCAACCGTTAGCTTATCAGTTATTACCTGATCGGCTTTTATGATGCCAACAACATGCAACTTTTCTGCTGGTGCAGTTGTCCCAATACCGACATTGCCAGCTGCAGTAATAGTCACTCTGTCAGCGCCAGCAGTAACAAATCGTAAGTTGTCAGTTCCTCCTCTGCGAATACCCATATTAATGTCATTTGCCCAGGAAAAAGCCGGAGCGGCGGCAGTGCCGTCAAGAGTAGCTCGAAGAGGCCAAGTTACGCCATTAGCGGCTGGCCATGTTGTACGGTGCACACCGTCTAATGTTATTCCACCGACAGCGGTCAGAATACCATCAATTCTGGCAGTGCCTGCAACATCTAATTTCGCGTCAGGCGTTGTGTCGCCGATGCCGACGTTGCCGGTGGTGTCAAATATTACATTTCCAGTTCCACTCAAAATAAGTCCTATTCTATCGTGATTAGTTCCTTTCTCAAGTAAACCAATATACATCTCATCAGCACCTTGACCTTGACCAAGAAGAATACCTCTTGCGGTAATAATACCGCTAACATCTAAAGTTCCTTTCACTTTTGCTACATCTCTGGCACAAAAAGCGGCCCAATGGCTTGTTAAAGCAGGTCTCATGACTCTTACGCCGCCTATTGCCCCAAAACAACCAGCAGGCGCTCCATCCTGCATCGGAAAAACTACAAATCCTTCTTGAATCCATCCCCAAGAACATACGTTTGCGCCATGATGATAAGCATCAACTATCTCAGCGTAATAAGCTAATCTTGCACCTTGTGCTTCACAGGCCGCTTTTGCTTGGGCAAATGTCTTTGTGTATCCATGAATATGGAACCAATTTGCATTTGGACTACCTACTTGCAATCTTGCCCCCGGACTCACCGTCCTGATGCCGACGTTGCCGTCAAGAATAAAGATAGGATCTTCTGTTAAAAACGGTGGAATATTGGCGGCTGGCGGCAGAGCGCCCGGCGGTACCCAAGCGCTAAAAGCGTAAAAACCAATCGCAAATAACAAGACTAAGACACCAAATGTTAAGGCAAT
>CAZHUE010000201.1:0-5468 GCA_964535875.1 uncultured Methylomarinum sp. | reverse complement strand
CTAAAGAAAATAAAGTATGTACTAAAAGTGATGATTGGTTTGAAGAGTCATTTAGATTTGTATTGCCTGGGTACAATGTACGGCCAGTAGAAATGAGTGGGGCTATTGGAATAGAACAACTCAAAAAACTTCCTAGTTTTTTAGAGCAGAGAAGAAAAAATGCAAAATTATTTGTAGAACTTTTTAAAGATCATAAAGGTTTTATGATTCAAAAAGATATAGCTAATAGTTCCTGGTTCGGTTTTTCACTTATTGTTAAACCAACATCTAAACTAAATAGAAAAAATGTGATTAAATTATTGCAAGATAATAATATTGATTGTCGTCCTATAGTTACTGGTAACTTTACTAGAAATCATGTTATGAAGTTTTTTGACTATGAAATACATCAAGAACTAAAAAATGCTGATTATTTGCATGATAATGGTTTTTTTGTTGGTAATAGTCAGGTTTGTTTAGAAAAAAAGATTAACTTTTTATCAGAAGTCTTACAGTAAAGATATATAGCCTTGACTAAGCAAAAAAAGATATATTAATATTTAGGAATAGGGCGTGTATTGCAAATAGTAATCGCTTTAGCTAATCTTCCAATATTAGCAGGAGTTTTAAGTAAACAGGAGATTGGTTGTATTCAAGCAGATAAAAAATACGGCAACTATCATTGGTATTCAGGCATGTTCTGTTTTAAAGCCTGTGTGTTTTTTGGTAAATTACAAGCTTATGCTGCTGGCTTATGCCAGTCTTGCTTAAGTGCTTTTGCAAAGCTCAATGTCTCTGGCTGTAAAATAGAGAGTGGTATTGAGTTAGAAAGCATGATAGCCATTGCAGAAGACAGTATTGATGTCGTTATGGAAAAATCAACTAAAGTTAAAGTGGTACCTTGTGATAGGTATTGGTCAGACTTAGCTAGTTTTGATACTTTGTTTAATGAAGTAAACCAACTAGGTGACTTGGTCAGTGCGATTTTACTGAAAGTAGAGAAATTGCTAGAACCAATCCGCATCGACTCTCACAGTAACTTGCTCGTGACGCCAGATCGCCAGATCGTTTTAGTGGGTGTGAGTGACTTAATTGCAGTTAATACATTGGATGCGATTTTAATCTCCAAAAAAGGTAGTTCGCAAAAAGTAAAAGGCGTGGTGGCATTCATCCAAAAACAAACACCAGAGTTAGCAGAAATTCACCGCTTGACCCATCGTCCTTGGAGAACGGGTCAAGTATGGATAGATACTTTACAGTATAAGATTAAACGGGTAGTGGTGGAACCTGACAGTAAATTATCGCGGCAAAAACACTTCTACCGTATGAACATTGGACGGTCTTTAGTCCGTTCAAATGAATCAACAGGTGAGACCGTTAATCGATGATTACTAAACTCACTGCCTTAAAAAAACACGCTGGTTTTATCCGCTATTTCCAAAATACTAGCTGGATGATGGCTGAACAGTTTTTGCGAATTATCGCAGGATTGTTTATAGGAATTTGGATAGCAAGATATCTAGGGCCAGAGCAGTTTGGATTGTTAAGTTATGTAATTGCTTTTGCTGTTATGTTTAGTAGCATAGCAAAGCTTGGTTTAGACGGAATTTTGGTGCGCGAACTATTGAATTACCCAGAAAAACGTAACATCTATCTCGGCACCGCTTTTTGGCTCAAAGTTATAGGTGCGTTTATAGTTATTGGTTTAATTGCTATCATTGTACCTTTTACTTCCAATGATGCCACTACCAATTTATTTATACTTATCATTGTTGCGGGCCTAGTATTTCAAAGCTTTGAAGTAATCGAGTTTTACTTTCAGTCTCAAGTGCGTGCTAAAGTTGTTTCTATTTGTAAAGTTATTCAATTGGCACTGTCATCAATACTCAAAATATACCTCGTGCTTACTGAGGCAGAGCTCATTTGGTTCGTAATTGTGATTGCTTTTGACATGTTGAGCTTAGCGATAAGCTACTTTTTAGCCTATCGATTCATAAAAAATACGGTGTTTTACAAATATTTTGATTTAAAAGTTGCTATACAATTACTTAAGGACTCTTGGCCTTTTATGGCCTCAATGGTAGTGTTTACAATTTACTTACAAATGGATATAATCATGATTAAAAGTATGCTTGGTGCCTATGAAGTTGGGTTATATGCAGCGGGTCTTAAGTTAGCAATTGCCCATGTTTTTATATCGACTATTATTACAATCTCGGTTTTCCCCGCTATATTAAATGCAAAAAAAATAAGTAATGATTTGTATGTTGAAAGAATTGGGAAACTTTTCTCTCTTCTTATTCTTATTAATGTTTTGGCCGCTATACTCCTTACCATCTTTGGGAGTTCTTTGATTAAGTTATTATTAGGTGCAGAGTTTGCACCTGCTTATAGTTCTTTTGTAGTACAAACATGGTCAGGTATTTTTGCTGCTATGGGCTTTGCTTTTCATCAGATACTCATGGCAGAAAATTTAGGAAGAATCTCTCTTTATAGGGCTATTATGGGCTTGACCGTCAATTTTATATTAAACATTATTTTAATACCTATTTATGGGATTCTTGGTGCGGCTATTGCACTGCTCATTGCTCAGATAATATCTAATTATTTATTTGATATTTTCAATAGTAAAACAAGAAAATTATTTTATATTAAAAGCAAGTCTTTCCTTTTTATTAATTTATTTAAATAAATAAATGGACTTGTGGAGCTTACAGTTTTACTTGACCATTACATGGAGTTATTTTAGGGTTTATGAGTAATCTTTGGTTATTCGGCGAAATATTTTTTATTATTGTTTTGACAGTGTTTCTATTTTTCAATTACGAAAAAGCAAAACTCTTCAAAAAATATATTTATATATCTATTTTTGCATTGCTTATAGTTTCTTCTAATATTTTATTAGTGGATTTTGATTCAGTTAAAATTATTGTTTTTTTCTACATGATTTATCTATCTTATACATTCCCATCAACGGCTGCGAAATTATATTTACTGATATTAATAATACTGACTATGGTTAATATATATATTAATGGGTATAACTCTAAGTTATCAGCTGTACCTTTTATTATAATGGCTTCTTTATGGCCATATATTATTGGAGCTAAACATAATATCTCTATTAAATTTCGTATATTGCTTGTGGGTTTTGTTATCCTAGAAATTGTTCAAGGAATGTTATTTAATTATAGAAGCTCAATAATTATGGGGTTGTTTGCTTTATTGTTTTTGGCTATCAATGTTAAATATAGAAGATACTTAGTTAAAGTGTTTTGCCTTTTTCCTGTGATATACATAGCAGGGATGCTGTCTTTTGTGTTTTTATTGACTCTAGGGTATGACGTTTCCGTTACGTCTAGCAATATTGAACGTTCTTCAATGGTCTTATGGGGGGTGACGAACTTTATGGATTATCTATTAATCGGTCCCGGGGGATTAGTTTTTCAAGAGTACGGAGGAGAATTAAAAGAACTTTACCATTTATCAAGGGATATTCCATCAGATCCACATAGTATTATTCTTCAAATGTTCATTCTGGGCGGTGGGATGCTTGCTATAGCAAGCTATGCCTTTTTAGTGATTAAGGTAATCAAGATCAATAGAATAATTGAACCTCAGTTTCATTATTATTTATTTGCTGCATTACCATTATTTCTTATTTTTGCTATGCATCCTTTTAACGCTGATTCTCGACTCACTGTAGCAGTATTATTCGGATGTATTCTCTCTTTATTAAAGGGTAGTAGGTTAAAGCTTGATAAGAATAAACCAAATCAATAAAAAACATAAATTCAAACGGCAGATCCAATCTTGAAGTGCATAACGAGCCTTTAAGTAGCCATAGCTACCATGTGCTCAACCATTGATTTGGCCGTGTAATCGCTACATCTTTATTAAACCATTACAAGTAATTCCAAAAATATTTTGAAATGAGTTATTATGTTCCATATAGGCCTATCCTTTTTAACTTTTAGTGGGATTAAAATTATATTAGATCTGCTCTTTTTTCAAATTAATTTGACCAATGCCCGCTTAATTTTGAGAAACCTAATTTACAGAACAAACTTTACACTACCTAAGGACTATAAAGTGATATCAGTTATTATAGCAACTTACAATGCAGAAAGTTACATACGGGACTGCTTGCAAAGTATTTACATGCAAAGTTATACGGACTATGAAGTTATCATTGTCGACGGCCAGTCAAAGGATAATACTTTAAATATTATAAATGAATTTACAGAAAATCTTCATAACTGGGTAGTGATTAGTGAAAAGGATAATGGTCTATACGATGCTTGGAACAAAGCTGTAAAGTTATCTAATGGAGAGTGGATAACATTTATAGGGGCTGATGACCAGTATTATAATTCTAAGTCTTTGGCAGTTTTTGCCAAGAGTATCATTGATGATAAAAAACCTTTTTATTATGGAAGAATAGCTTGTATTGGCTCCAATGAGAATGTGACTGGCTACCGTGGCTCTAAGTGGATTTCTCCTTGGTCAATAAAGCTCCAGCATTTTCAGTTTGGAGTCACTTTCCCTATTATGACTTGTATTTTTAATAGAAAATTTATCCAGGGCGAAATGTTTGATCTGAACTATAAGGTAGTTGCAGATGTTGATTTGGTGTTACGTTGCTTGAAAAAATGGGACGGTCAACCTCCTGTATTTATAGAAAACGAGGCTGCGTTAGTTATAATGGGATATGGTGGGGTATCTACCAACTATCGAACTCACATTCTAACATTAAAAGAAGCGTACTCAGTAAGAAAAAAAAATGGAATAAGTAACTTTAACTCTTCTTTTTTTTATAGAGTCTTCAAAGTTTATTTATTAAATGCCATTTATAAGTTATTTGGAGATAAGGTTGTGCATCAATTAATTAAGACTCGCCATAGATTTAAATCAGTGTTTATTAAATTAGATAAATAGTAAGACTTGAGTTCTTGAGTTCATATTTATGTTTAATCCTTTAATTAATGCTAGACATGTTTGGTTGCCAGCTTTTTTTATTGGTTTTTGTGTTCTATTTTTACCGAGGCCTTGGATTCCATAGGCAAAGGATTTTTAGTTAAGATGAATAGGGAAATAATTGTTCAAGTTTGTTCATCCAATATAGGAGGCGGTGCCGAGAACTTGGTTGTAAAATTGCTTAACGATACTTATAAAAGTAAAAAAAAGTATGGCGTTTTCTTTTCTGAATCTAATGAATCTATCATTTTAATTCCTTCTGAATTAGTCTTTTTTGGTCAAAATCCGAGGTCTTTATTAAACCTTTTTAAATTAAGGTTCTTTTTTAAAAAAATATTAAAAAGTTCTGGCAACAAGAAGGTTATTGTTCATGTTCACCTCACTTGGCCACTTTTTTTTGTAGCTGTCGCGACTATCGGGTTAAGGCTAACACTTATTTACACTGAGCATAGTACTTTTAATAAAAGAAGAAATTATCCTTTTTTTAAGTTTATTGACTTATTTGCGTACTC
>CAZHUE010000200.1:0-5503 GCA_964535875.1 uncultured Methylomarinum sp. | reverse complement strand
TGAATTTAGATATCACTACTCTAGTTATTGAGATTTTTAGTGATAAAATGGATAATTAAATTTTGGTGAGGCGTATTCTTATTGTTCTTGATTTGTTTTTTGTTGTTGCTGCTGTTCTGGTTTAGCCATATGCATTTTTTTCCCAATGCCAGTAGGTTCTATTAAACCAGTGGCATAAGAGAGGTAGAGAGCTATAAATAAAAGGATTGAAAGTCCAATTCTAAAGGTAAGTGCTTTAACCATTTTTTTAGAATCTTTCTGATCTTTGTACTTTACTAAGCTAAATAAGGCGGTGCCTAAACTAATGAGAATAGAAATAAAAACGATTATAAAAACTATTTTTATAGGCATGTCAGTCGGTGTTATTAAATAATAAGTTCCATTGATTTTAAAGTAAAAATATCAATTAATATAGGTAAAAATGAAAATAACTATAGTCGGTGCTGTGTATAAATTTAAACTTGTTTCAGGCTTACTTTTTTTAATTGTTTTAACTTTTTTAATTTTATTAGGGTTCTGGCAGCTGGGTCGAGCAGATGAAAAAAAGAATTTATTGGTGCAACAAAAGCAGTCGATGAATAAAAAAAGTGTTAATTTATTGTCTCTGATAAATGATGAAGCAGAAGAATTGCGATATAGAAAAACTGAAGTAGTGGGTCGTTATGATCAGAATCATCAGTATTTGATCGACAATCAAATTGTTAACGGGCAGGCCGGGTATTTTGTTATGACCCCTTTTGTGTTGGAAGGAATGAATAAAGCAGTACTAGTGAACAGGGGCTGGGTTCCATTAAATAACGATAGGCATGTTTTACCCGATATTAAAATTAAATCAATACAACAAACGCTAACCGGACGAATCAATAATTTTCCTGTTGTTGGTCTTAAATTAGCCGGTGCTGAAATTCCGACTGAAAGTTGGCCGTCAGTTGTACAGTTTGTGGATATTAATATTTTGTCAAAAAAAATAGGAATCCCATTATTTCCATTTCAGATAGAGTTGAACCCTACTTTGAGTGATGGTTATAGAAGAGATTGGGAAACAAATACAATAATTTCACCAGAAAAACATATTGCATATGCCGTACAATGGTTCGGTTTAGCAATTACCTTAACCATTTTATTTATTAGATTTAGCCGTAAAACTAAATGAAACAACAACAGAAGAAAAATAGACGAATCATCGTCCTACTGTTTTCTATGACCATAATTCCTTTTTGTATTGCCTGGTATTTAGCCGGCAATATTAGCTGGATAGGGAACGGGACAAATAATGGGAAATTAATTATACCTGCGATAACAACAGAAAGAAGCGAGTTTGTTGGGTTTGATAGTTTTTCAAAACTCAATATAGATGAGTTAAAAGGGCGCTGGGTACTTATTAATATAATACCCAATAAAGATTGTAATGATCTATGTATTGAAGCAATACACAAAACAAAGCAACTAAGGTTAATGATGAATAAAGGTTTAGTCAGAATTCGTAGAGTTGCTCTTGTTTTTTCTGATGTTAAGGACGAGGTAGCACAGACTTGGTGGAAAGGCGATTTGAGATTATTAAGAGCAAAGCCAGCAACATCATTGGTTCAAAAGCTTAAGAAAATTAGAAATGGGGATATTCCGGAAGGGATGCTTTTTTTAATGGATCCATTAGGTAATTTGATGATGCACTATGAACCTGGATTTGATCCTTATAAAGTAAAAAAAGATTTAGGTAGATTATTAAAAATTTCACAGATTGGTTGATTAAATGTTTAGAAAAGGCATCTTATTTACACTTGTTTTAACGCTTATTGTTATCGTTTTTTCTTCCTATATTCGGATGTCTGATGCGCCGACTGGAGGGTGTCCTGATTGGTCTGGTTGGCCAGGGTGTTACGCTAAATCAACAGCTCTTGTTGATCCGGGTTTTGAAGGCGCTGGTTTTGTCAAAAATCTTTTAGAAAATCTTACAAATAGGGAAGGGGGTTTAAAACAAAATAGTTATTTGTTTTCCTTTGGTTTATTAGGCACTTTAGTTTTTTTGCTTACATTTACTGCTTTAGGATTAAAACAAGGTCGTTTTACGAGAATAGCCACCCTTGGTTTTGTACTGTTGCTGATTGCATTAAAGGTAGGTGTTGGGCTATGGGGGTCAGAGTTAAAAGTGATGCCTGTTATTGTCACCGGTCATTCACTTATTGGATTTGTGATTTTTTGGGTTTTATTCTGGCTATATTTAAGGAGCAATCAAATCCATAAAGCTGTACAGAAAACATCTACTTTGGGACTTGGAATATTAACTCACTTTGCAATGTTTATTTTGTTATTGCAGATTATTTCTGGTTTTTGGGTTAGTACAAACGATGCTGGATTGGCTTGCGTTGATTTTCCTCAGTGCAATGGTCAATGGATTCCAGATGTAGACCTCTTTAGCGCGCTAAACTTATTTTCTGGCATAGAGAGTGGCTATAGCGGTACATTATCGTTTGATGGCCAGGTTGCAGTTCAGTGGTGGCATAGAGTAGGGGCTGCCATTTGTTTTTTCATTCTTACTTTAGTAATGTTGGTAGCAACGTCAGAAACTTATCCAAAATATGTAAGAAAGTCAGGTGTGATTTTAAGCATTTTGTTATTGTTACAGATCTTATCAGGTGTTTTTAGCATCGAGTTAGAACTACTTTTATTGATAACCCTCATTCATAATGCTTTAGCAGCAGTGTTAATGTTTCCGCTCATTGCTATTAACTATTACAGGAAATACCCTGTTGAAGATTTACCGTGTACAGCTGATGATGTTGCACTGATTGATGAGGCGGGTACAGTTGATGTTATTGGTTCCTCGTTAGATACTAGCGTAGTCGTTGAAGATGTTTATGTAGAGCCCACAGCGGAGTCATTATATTTACGGTTAAAAACGCAGCTCAAGAAAACACGATCAGGATTAGGTTTTGTTTTATCAGAGATTTCTTTAGGCCAAAAAGAAATTGATGCAGATCTATTTGAAGAAATTGAATCCAGTTTATTAATGGCTGATGTTGGCGTTGATTTAACAACAGAGATTATTTCTCAATTAACGGAAAGTATTGACCAGCATGAGTTAAATGATGGTAAAGCATTAGAAACTACTTTAAAACAAATCTTGCTGGAAATATTAGAGCCGTGTAGTCAGTCAATTGAAATTCCCCAGCAAGATAAGCCTTTTGTGATTTTAGTTGTGGGTATTAATGGTGTGGGGAAAACGACGACAATTGGTAAATTAGCTAAACGATTGCAAGTTCAAGGGCATAGTGTCATGCTTGCAGCAGGCGATACCTTTAGAGCTGCAGCTGTTGAGCAATTACAAACTTGGGGGGAACGAAATAATATTCATGTGATTGCCCAGCACACAGGAGCAGATTCAGCTTCGGTTATTTACGACGGAGTGCAATCAGCACAAGCAAAAGGAATTGATGTTTTAATTGCAGATACTGCGGGGCGATTGCATACAAAATCCAACTTAATGGAAGAGTTAAGTAAAATAAAAAGAATTATGGGTAAAGTAGATGATACTGCGCCGCATGAAGTTTTGTTAGTGCTTGATGCAGGGACTGGGCAAAATGCATTATCACAAACAAAAATATTTAATGAGACTGTAAAATTGACTGGATTAGCTTTAACTAAGTTGGATGGGACAGCAAAAGGTGGAGTGATTTTTGCCTTAGCTAAACAGTTTGGGCTGCCAATACGATATATAGGCGTAGGTGAGGGTATAGATGATCTTCAAGATTTTAATGCTCAAGCTTTTGTTGATGCCTTGTTTGTAAAAGATTAACTTATGTTGAAATTTGATCATGTCAGTAAGCGATACCCTGATGCTGGTGATGCATTGAAAGATGTGAGTTTTCATCTGAAACAAGGTGAAATAGCATTTTTAACAGGACACTCTGGTGCAGGAAAAAGTACATTGCTCAAATTAATTGCAATGATGGAGCTGTGTAATCGGGGTAATATTATATTGGATGGGCAAAATTTAAATAAAGTTAAAGAAAAGCATATCCCTTTTGTTCGTAGAAATTTAGGGTTAATATTTCAAGATAATAAATTATTGAATGATAGAACTGTGTTTGATAATGTGGCATTACCTTTAGTAGTCTCAGGTTATGGGATTCAAGAAATTGGGAGACGAGTGAGGGCTGTTTTAGACAAAGTGGGTTTGTCAGGTAAAGAAAAAAAATTCCCTTTGGCTTTGTCAGGGGGGGAACAACAAAGAGTGGGTATTGCTCGCGCTTTTGTGAACAAACCAAAGTTAATTTTAGCGGATGAACCTACGGGAAACTTGGATCCAGAGCTATCAGCTGAAATAATGGGCGTTTTTGAACAATTCCAAAAAGTTGGGGTGAGTGTGTTGATTGCAAGCCATAACGAAAGTTTGGTTAGTAAAATGGGGCATCGAGTTTTAGCATTGGATCATGGTCAGTTGATTGCGAGTTAATTATGAGGCATAAAACGAGTAAGTCGAGAAATAGGGCTAATAATGTTTTTTTTGATAGGGTACAGTCGTACATCCATATTCATGCTCATGCCTTATTTTCAAGCCTTGGCCGCTTAGTTAGAACTCCGTTTACTTCTTTTATGACTATTGCTGTGATGGCAATAGCGATGACATTAGCAGCAGGTTTTTATTTATTTGTTGATAATATGCAAAATTTGACAGGAAATTTAGAATCGACAAATCAAATATCTTTATATTTAAAACCTGATCTTAGTCATATGGAAAGTAAAAGACTAGCTGAAGAAATTAAAAAAAATACTCATATTGAAGATCTTGTCCTAATCTCCAAAGATCAGGCAATGGCTGAGTTTAAAAGCTATAGTGGTTTTGGGGACACTTTAGAAATGCTGGAAACCAATCCATTGCCAATTGTTATCCAGGTGCTGCCAAAAAATAGCCTGAATGATATTCTTGGGATAGAAAAATTGATGATGGGTTTTTCAAAATATCCTCAGATAGATTTTGTAAAAATGGATATGCAATGGATAAAGCGATTGCAGTCAATTATGCAAATTGTAAAGCGAAGTGTATTTTTATTAACTGTATTACTAAGTATTGCGGTTATATTTATTACAGGAAATACAATCAGGCTCGAATTACAGAATAGGCGCGAAGAAGTCTTGGTGGCTAAATTGGTAGGGGCGACTCATTCTTTTATCCAAAGACCATTTTTATACACGGGCTTTTGGTTGGGCTTTATATCAGGTGTATTAACATGGTTTTTAGTGACGCTTATGGTGATTATTTTACAGGAGCCAATTGACAGATTAGCAACGCTTTACGATGGTTCTTTTGAAGTGAGATTTCTTAGTTTTACTGATACGGTTGGTTTACTATTCATAGCTTCATTTTTGAGTATATTAGGAGCATGGGGCGTTCTAGGCTATCAAGTCTCTCAAATAAAACCAAAATAAAGCTGGTTTTTTAAAAATTATCCTGATTAGAAAGAATCGTCAGCCAAAATATATTCCTATAAAAATTAAGCCTACT
>CAZHUE010000199.1:0-5610 GCA_964535875.1 uncultured Methylomarinum sp. | reverse complement strand
TTGCTATTAATGCACAAAAGAAAGGGAACATTACCTATACTATATTAGCAATACCCAGAAATATATATCGACCTTTTTCTGAATTCGTTGATCTAATTAAGTCATTGTATGAACTCTTGAGCTCAATCTACTTTTATTTCGTGCAGCTTTATTTTTATGAATAAGCCCTTTAGATACCGCAGTATCAATAATTGGAACAGCTGTTTTAAAAGCGGTCTGAGCCTGCTCTTTATCACCAGATTCGACAGCAGCAATTACTTTTTTGACAAAAGTACGCATATTACTACGCTGCCCTGCATTACGAATGCGACTTTTTTCTGCCTGACGCGCTCTTTTTTTAGCCTGTGCTGTATTAGCCATGTTACCAATTCTGTCTGTGTTAAATAAGAACCGCGTATTATCTTGTTAAATGATATGATTGTCAAATTTTTTGTAGGCACATTAATAGAACATTGAGCAAACAACTTTTAAAATCAACCGCTATCGTTAGCAGCATGACAATGATCTCTCGGATCCTTGGCTTTATTAGAGACATGCTATTTGCGCGTATATTTGGCGTGGATGCAGGAACTGATGCTTTTTATGTTGCTTTTAAAATACCCAATTTCTTACGCCGTCTATTTGCTGAAGGTGCCTTCGCCCAAGCTTTTGTCCCCGTATTATCCGACTATAAAGAACAAGGTAGCAAACAAGCGTTAAAACTATTCATAGATAAAACTGCAGGAACCTTAGCACTAGCACTGGCAGTTGTCAGTCTTATTGGCGTGATTGCAGCACCTATCATCATTACTGTATTTGCACCTGGCTTTTCAAATGAAGGTAAACAATACGATTTAGCAGTACAAATGCTTAGAATCACTTTTCCTTATTTGTTTTTTATCTCATCTGTTGCTTTTGCTGGTGGCATATTAAACTCACACGGAAAATTTGCAATCCCTGCCTTTACCCCTGTGTTTTTAAATATATGCATGATTTCCGCTGCAATATGGCTTTCTCCCCTTATGTCAGAACCCATTATTGCCTTGGCATGGGGAGTCTTTGCCGCAGGAATAGTACAGCTTTTATTTCAGTTTCCTGCATTATACCGACTTGGCTTACTCCCCAAGCTAAAGTTAGGCTTTAAAGACCCAGGTGTCAAACGAATATTAAAGCTTATGTTACCGGCTATTTTTGGTGTTTCGGTTACTCAAATTAACCTATTACTCGACACCATTATAGCTTCCCTTCTTACTGCAGGAAGTGTTTCCTGGCTATATTTTTCAGATCGCTTAGTCGAATTTCCTTTAGGTCTCTTTGGTATTGCCTTAGCAACAGTTATTTTACCCAGTTTATCTAAAAATCATGCCGCAAACGATCCAATTCAATTTTCCAAATCATTAAACTGGGCGTTACAACTCGTTTTATTAATCGGCTTACCCGCTTCCATTGGACTATTAATACTTGCTGAACCCATGTTATCCACTTTGTTTCAAGGCGATAAATTCACATCCCATGATGTACATTTTGCTGGTAAAAGTTTGATGGCATACTCTATGGGCTTGTTAGGTTTTATCCTGGTTAAAGTTTTAGTTCCTGGCTTTAGTTCTCGTAAAGATACCAAAACACCCGTTCGATTTGGTATTTATGCAATGGTTGCCAATATGGGGTTAAATATAGTTTTAGCATTGCCCTTTGCTCACACTGGGCTAGCCTTAGCTACATCTTTAAGTGCATTTTTCAACGCCTCTCTTTTGCTAGGCAAGCTAATAAAAGATAAGATTTTTACACCAGGAAAAAACTGGGCTAATTTTTTTGTAAAAATTATCTTTGCCAACGAGATAATGGCTCTTTTTTTATATGTTTGTGTTGATACCAACCAATGGCTCGAGTGGTCTACTTTTGATAGAGCCTTTAACTTGGCAATTTGGATTTGCCTAGCTGGCTTGGTTTATCTATTCGCGCTATTATTAATAGGTATAAGACCTAGCAATTTTGTTAACAAATAATTTCATTCTTAATGTTGATGAATTTATCTGCTAGTTAATGTTAGAATCATTGGTTTTATTCCTATCATTATCTATGCATCTAATTAGGGGGCTTGAGCACCTTAAACCTTTAAAAAATGGCTGCGTTCTTAGTATTGGAAACTTTGATGGCGTCCATACAGGGCATAAAAAAGTCATCGTAAAATTATCTGCACAAGGTAAGGCGATGAACCTTCCCGTTGTAGTCATGGTATTTGAGCCTCAGCCATTAGAATTTTTTCTTGGTGAAAACGCGCCATCTAGACTCACTCGCCTAAGAGAAAAAGCAATACAATTTAAATTACTGCCTCTTGATAAGGTGTTAGTAGTCAAGTTTAATCAAAAAATGGCAAATTACCAGGCTGAAGATTTCATTGCTAATTATTTGGTTAAAAAACTTAATGTAAAACACCTAATTATTGGCGATGATTTTCATTTTGGCAAAGCGCGTTGTGGAAATTTTTCTATGCTTAAAGAAAAAGGTAAATCCTTTGGCTTTACAGTTGAAGATACTAATTCCCATTTTGTAGATGACCATAGAGTTAGCAGCACCCTAATTAGAGATGCCTTAGGCAGTGGGGATTTATTAAAGGCAAGACAATTACTTGGGCGAGACTATTCTGTTTGTGGCAAAGTCGCTCATGGCAATAAACGGGGAAGAACCATTGGTTTTCCTACTGCTAATATACGAATGTTTAGAAAAAATACGCCTATAACAGGCGTTTTTTCTGTCACTATGACAGGTATTGACAACAAAGAAATACAGGGCGTAGCAAATGTAGGTACTCGCCCTACTGTTGACGGAGGGAAAAAAGTCATCTTAGAAACTCATTTATTTGACTTTAATCAGGATATTTACGGGCATTATGTTGAAGTTCATTTTAAACAAAAAATTAGAGATGAAATACGTTTCAACTCAATAGATGAGCTTAAAACACAAATCGAAAAAGATATTATTACTGCAAAAAAAATTTTCACCCATTTGACTTAGCTAACTAAAAGATGGATTACAAAAAGACACTAAACTTACCCAAAACAGCTTTTCCAATGAAAGGCAACTTAGCTCAGCGCGAGCCAGAACGGCTAAAAAAATGGAATGAAGCTGATTTATATCAACAAATCAGAGAAGAGTTTGCCGGTCGCCCTAAATTTATTTTGCACGATGGCCCGCCTTATGCCAATGGATCGATCCATATTGGCCATGCTGTTAATAAAGTCTTAAAAGATATTATTCTAAAATCTAAATCATTAAGTGGATTTGATGCCCCTTATGTGCCTGGCTGGGACTGCCATGGTTTACCAATCGAATTAATGGTAGAAAAAAAAATAGGTAAAGCAGGTGTAAAAGTTTCACCTGAAGTCTTTCGTAAAGAGTGCCGTATCTATGCTAGCAAGCAAGTCAAAGCGCAAAAAAAAGAATTTATTCGCTTGGGTATTTTAGGTGAATGGGACAACCCTTACCTAACAATGGACTACGCTTTTGAGGCAGATATTGTTCGTTCTTTAGGTAAAATTGCTAATAAAGGACACTTAACTCAAGGTGCAAAACCGGTTCATTGGTGTACTGATTGTGGTTCAGCATTAGCAGAAGCAGAAGTTGAATATGAGGATAAACATTCGCCTGCAATAGATGTTCGTTTTCCAGTATGTGATGAACCCGCTTTTATGGCTAGTTGTCACCACGCGCCTGAGCATTTTGGTGAAGGACCTTTATCTGTTGTTATTTGGACAACGACGCCTTGGACGTTACCCGCTAATCAAGGTGTAGCCCTTAACCCGGAACTTGAATATGCTGTTGTCCAATGTAAAATAAACAGAAAACAAGAACGCTTGGTTATTGCAGAAGTTTTACTAAAAGACGCGATGCTTCGCTTTGATGCAGGTGAACATAAAGTCATTGCATATTGCAAAGGTAGTGCCTTAGATAAGCAATTATTACAACACCCTTTTTATGACCGACAAGTCCCTATTGTCTTAGGCAACCATGTAACAACAGATGCTGGTACGGGTGCCGTTCATACAGCACCTGGGCATGGACAAGACGATTATGTTATTGGCATGAAATATGGATTGCCAGTGGACAATCCAGTAGATAGCAATGGTGTATTTTTACCTAATACAGAATTATTCGCAGGTGAGCACGTATTCAAAGCAAACGAACACGTTCTTGAAGTGTTAAAAGAAAAAGGCCAGCTAGTACATCATCATGCTATTTTGCACAGTTACCCTCATTGCTGGCGTCATAAAACGCCTATTATTTTTAGAGCCACGCCTCAATGGTTTATTTCTATGGATAAAAACCATCTACGTAAACAAGCATTGTCAGAAGTAAAGCGTGTCAACTGGATTCCTGACTGGGGGCAAGCAAGAATAGAAAGCATGATAGAAGGTCGACCCGATTGGTGTATCTCTCGCCAACGCACTTGGGGCGTACCTATTGCATTGTTCGTACATAAAGAAACACGTGAATTACACCCTCGCACCAACGAGCTTATCGAAGAAATTGCCAAGCGTATTGAAGAAAAAGGGATAGAAGCCTGGTTCGAACTCGAAGCATCTGAATTAATCGGCAAAGATGCCGAACATTATGAAAAAATGACAGATACCCTCGATGTTTGGTTTGATTCAGGTGTGACCCATGCAACCGTGTTAGATTGCAGGGAACAGCTCACGTTTCCTGCCGATTTATATTTAGAAGGCTCAGACCAACACAGAGGCTGGTTTCAATCATCCTTACTAACATCAACGGCAATGAATGATGTCGCACCCTATAAAGCTGTTTTAACACACGGCTTTACGGTAGATGCAGATGGAAAAAAAATGTCTAAATCCGCAGGAAATGTTGTTGCTCCCCAAACCATAATGAAATCATTAGGAGCCGACGTACTTCGTTTGTGGGTTGCTGCGACAGATTATAGCGGGGAAATGAATGTTTCAGATGAAATTCTAAATCGCACATCTGACGGCTATCGCCGTTTAAGAAATACAGCACGATTTTTATTATCGAACCTAGATGGTTTTAATCCCCTTACGGATTGTGTTGAAGAAAAGGATATGCTGCCATTAGATCGCTGGGCAGTTGATAAAACCTATCAATTACAACAGGAAGTTATAGCTGCTTATGAAACATATCATTTCCAACAAATCTATCAAAAAGTACATCACTTTTGTGCGATGGATTTAGGAAGTTTTTATGTCGATATTACTAAAGACCGCCTATACACGGCAAAAACAAATGGACAAGCACGTCGTTCTGTACAAACTGCCTTATACCACATTGTAGAAGCTTTAACACGCTGGCTTGCACCTATTACTAGTTATACAGCTGATGAGATTTGGCAAAATATTCCTGGAAAACGCAGTGATTCAGTATTTCTGGAAACATGGTATGACAAACTGTTTAAGCTTGATACAGAAACACCAATGGGCCGTGAATTCTGGGATAAAATCATGCAAGTTCGCACCGCTGTTAGCAAAGAAATTGAACAAGTCAGATCTAAAGGTGAAATTGGCTCTTCTCTCAATGCAGAAGTTGAACTGTATTGTAATGAAGAATACTTCTCCACCTTAAACTTGTTATCCAGTGAATTACACTTTATTTTCATAA
>CAZHUE010000198.1:0-5695 GCA_964535875.1 uncultured Methylomarinum sp. | reverse complement strand
TTTCAGGCTGACCTTTTAAAAAATCATGGTACAACGTAGTGAAACCTGACATATAACTAACCAACTAGGTGATTTGTCTGCGCTACCTGCTGGAGTAATAACACCTCCTGTTACCACAACGTCAGAAACCACTTCAGTTTCTGTTAACGTTGATGATTGTTTTAATACGGACGCATCAACAATTTCTAATATTGTTACTGATGAAGTCTGGACAAATCAAGATGGTAGCTTTGTAAAAGTTGAATAATTACTTTTTTTCGCTATAAAGCAGAAGGGGCTTTAGCCACTAAATTTAATTAGTCGAGGTTAAAGCTCCTTCTACTTTTGATGTCACAATTAAGACTGCTATACTAGCGTTTTAAAGTATAACTTTCTAACTAATTTAAACTAAAAATCCCCCTATGTTTGATCAAAAAACAATTGACGATATTGCTAACCGTTTATCTGATGTAATCCCTTCTGGCTTAAATAATATGAAAGATGACATGGAAAAAAACTTCCATGCTATTTTACAGGGTGCATTAGGCAAACTAGACTTGGTAACACGCGAAGAATTTGAAGTACAAAAAGCTGTTCTTGCTAAAACTCGTTCTAAACTTGAAGCATTAGAAAAAACCGTTGCAGAGATTGAACAGCAAATAACAGAACAAGCAGAGCAATAACTATTATTGATACTGGATGTCATTAGCCATAGTCTATAGTCGTGGACGATCAGGAATTGATGCTCCACTAGTTACTGTAGAAGTTCATATTAGCAATGGCCTTCCATCTTTAAGTATCGTTGGGTTACCAGAAGCAGCGGTTAAAGAAAGCAAAGATCGGGTGCGTGGCGCTATTTTAAATTCTCATTTTGAATTTCCAATTCAACGTATTACTATAAACCTTGCTCCTGCGGATCTACCCAAAGAAGGAGGGCGTTTTGATCTTGCCATTGCTTTAGGCATTTTAGCTGCTTCTGAACAAATCCCTAAAACCCTGCTTGATCAATATGAGTGTGTAGGTGAACTGTCACTTAGTGGCGAATTGCGTCCTATCCTTGGTTCGCTACCTATTGCCATCCATACTCGTAATGCAAAAAGAAAACTGATATTACCCAAAGAAAATAGCCCTGAAGCTGCCTTAGTTAAAAATGCTGAACTCTTTCCTGCTAATAGCTTACTAGAAGTTTGTGCACATCTTAGTGGACAAAAATCGTTAGATACTCATATTCCTGTTGATCTAAATAAAACCGGCGATAGAGATGTTGATTTTTCTGATGTGCAAGGCCAATTTCATGTTAAAAGAGCATTTGAAATTGCAGCTGCCGGAGCACATAATTTACTAATGCTTGGACCTCCTGGCACCGGAAAATCTATGCTGGCTTCCAGACTGCCCACCATTATTCCTGAATTAACTGAGCAACAGGCGCAAGAAACAGCAGCTATTACCTCTATAAGTGATTTGAAATTAGACGTTGAAAACTGGCTTAAACCACCGTTTAGAGCACCTCATCATACTGCATCTGCTGCTGCATTAGTGGGTGGCGGAAGCAATCCAAAACCGGGTGAAATTTCTCTGGCACATAATGGCACCCTTTTTCTTGATGAACTTCCTGAATTTGATCGCAAAGTATTAGAAGTTTTGCGAGAACCCTTAGAAGCAGGACATATCACTATCTCACGCGCTACTCGCCAGGCCGATTTTCCGGCTAAATTTCAACTAATTGCTGCCATGAACCCTTGCCCTTGTGGTTATTTAGGTGATGCATCAGGACGGTGCCATTGTACGGTTGAACAAGTCGCAAAATACAGAGCCAAAATTTCTGGCCCTCTACTTGATCGTATTGATATGCATCTTGAAGTCCCTCGCGTTAGCCATGAAGTACTTCGAAAAGGATCGCCCGAAGGTGAGGAAACCAGTACTCAAATCAGAGACAGAGTGATTGCTGCGCGTCAAATTGCGGTGACACGTCAAAACAAAGTCAACTCGGAACTATCTGCTACCGAAGTAAAAACACACTGTGCGTTGTCTGAACAAGGACACAAAATTTTAGAACAGGCAATGGATCAATTTGGTCTATCACATCGTGCTTATCATCGAATTTTAAAATTAGCCAGAACCATTGCTGATCTGGCTAATTCAGATCAAATAGAAATCGCTCATTTAAGTGAAGCAATCGGATATAGAAAGCTAGACAGAACAAATTAATAGCAAAAATAAACCAAATAGATCATTGCCAAAAATCAGTCACTTCCCTACTATCCATTAATTGTATAGATTCAAATTTAGCCACCCCCTGAGTTTTAATTAAAACTTCAGTTTTGTAATAATTGTTGAGCATAATAAGAAATGAGGATCAAAAATTTAACAAATCATCAATATTTTTTTCCTATTTAAGAAAGGAAGAATTAGAATCTAAGCTTGATCATTTTTTCGTGTACATACATAAAATGGATACCGTAAAACAAATTTAATGGCAAAGCTAAACCCTCAACAGCAAGAAGCTGTTAAAACGATTGATCGTCCCCTTTTGGTTTTAGCTGGTGCTGGAAGTGGTAAAACCCGAGTTATTACTGAAAAAATTGCTTATCTGGTAAAACAGGGAACATCAGCGCGCCATATTGCCGCGCTAACTTTTACCAATAAAGCCGCCAGGGAGATGAAATCAAGAGTCAGTAAATTGCTTGATAATAAACAAAGCAAAGGTCTGCGAGTCTCCACATTTCATTCCTTAGGGTTAGACATACTACGGAAAGAAGCTAAAACTCTGGGCTATAAACCTGGCCTTACTTTGTTTGATGATCAAGATAAGCTCACATTATTACGCAGCTTAATTGCACATGGCTCTACAGACTGCGACATTGATGATGTGGAAAGCTACAATAGGCAAATAGGCACCTGGAAAAATGCCTTTATTACGCCTGAACATGCTATTAGCCAAGCTACAGCAGAAGATCAAGCTATTGCTTTACTATATGCTGACTTTAACCGTAATTTAAAAGCTTATAATGCGGCTGATTTTGATGATTTAATTTTACTACCCGTTTTATTGTTTAAAGAATACCCGTCTATTCTGGAAAAGTGGCAAAATAAAATCCGCTATTTATTGGTAGATGAATATCAAGATACCAACATTACTCAATACCAATTAGTTCGATTATTAGCAGGGAATTTAGGTCGGTTTACTGTGGTAGGCGATGATGACCAGTCCATCTATGCTTGGCGTGGTGCGCAACCTGAAAACCTGTCTCAACTGGAAAAAGATTACTCTCGGCTCAGTGTTATTAAGCTAGAACAAAACTATCGTTCTGCTGGGCGAATACTTAAAGTCGCCAATCACCTTATTGCTAATAACCCTCATGCTTTTGAAAAAAAATTATGGAGTAATCTTGGCTTTGGAGATCCTTTAAAAGTCATCAGTCATAAAAATGACCAGGCAGAAGCCACTCAAATAGTCTCAGAAATTATCCACCATAAATTTAAACATGGAGGCAGTTTTGCCGACTACGCTATTTTATACCGGAGCAATCATCAATCTCGTTTGTTTGAGCGGGTTTTAAGGGAGAACAATGTCCCTTATTTTATTAGTGGAAGCACTTCCTTTTTTGCTTATTCTGAAATCAAGGATATCCTCGCTTACTTGCGTTTGTTTGTTAATCAAGATGATGATGCAGCTTTTTTGCGGATTATTAACACACCTAGACGTGAAATTGGCCCAACAACCTTAGAAAAATTAGGCGCGTATGCAAATAAACGTCAGATTAGTTTATTTTCTGCCTGTTTTGAATTGGGCTTAGCACAAACGTTGCCTGAAAAATCTGTCCTTAGATTAAGAAAATTTACCGAATGGGTTGTTGATACAGCCGATAGAATAGAGCGTGGCGATACTTTTGCTGTGATAGATCATTTTATCAATCAAATCAATTATGAGTCCTGGTTACACGAAAACAGTAAAACTGACTCTGCTGCTGAGCGAAAAATAAAAAATGTCAGGGATTTAATTGAATGGTTAAAAAATATAGCCGATAAAGAACCCGAAGAAGAGAAGACCTTGGCTGAAATAATATCTAAAATATTATTAATGGATATTATGGAGAGAAATCAGGAGAATGAAGCTGGGGATCAAGTCAGTTTAATGACTTTACATGCATCTAAAGGCCTGGAATTCCCCCATGTCTTTCTAATTGGCATGGAAGAAAATATTTTACCCCACCAAAACAGCATAGAAAATGATAATATTGAGGAAGAAAGACGCCTCGCCTATGTAGGAATTACTCGATCTCAACAAAGTTGTACCTTTAGTTATTGCACCCATAGAAAGCAGTATGGAGAAGTTGCTGAATGTGAACCTAGCCGGTTTTTAAATGAACTGCCAGAGGAAGACCTTGAATGGTCGAACAAAAAACAACTTGACCCTGAAGAAATAAAAAAACGCGGTAAGGCTAATCTTGCTGGTTTAAAAAATATGTTGTCCTAGATCACGTCCTTCTTTCAATTTACAAATGAATAAAGAAAAACGCTTGGCCATTTTTGATCGTTTAGCGGAAGCTATTCCTGAACCGGTTACCGAACTAAACTACTCAACGTCATTTGAATTGTTAATTGCAGTGGTACTATCTGCTCAAGCTACTGACAAAGGAGTCAACAAAGCTACACTCAAGCTTTTCCCTATTGCTAATACCCCCCAAGCTATTTTAGATTTGGGTCTGGATGGATTAAAAGAATATATTAAAACCATTGGCTTGTTTAACACCAAAGGCGCAAATATTATAAAGCTTTGTCAAAGATTGTTAGACCAACACCAAGGTGAAGTTCCTCAGACAAGAGATGAGCTAGAAGCTCTTGCTGGTGTGGGTAGAAAAACAGCTAATGTAATTTTAAATACTGCCTTTGGGCATCCAACGATTGCAGTGGACACACATATTTTCAGAGTCTCTAATCGAACAGGTTTAGCAAAAGGAAAAAATGTACTGATCGTTGAAAAAAAACTGGAAAAATGGGTGCCTAAAAAACACAAAATTGACGCGCATCATTTATTAATACTGCATGGTCGTTATACTTGTATTGCTAGAAAACCTAGATGCCAAAGTTGCGTTATTGAAAACTTATGTGAATTTAAGGATAAAATCGAAGGTTAAATCACAGTTTTTCTGTAGATGGAACTCGATTTATTCTGTATAGTCTTAATTAATTACCACAACAAATAAACAATGTTTTTGATACAAAGTGATTAAGAGGTCTCTTTGTATTTATATAAAAACATCTTACAAAGCGAGAGGAATCATGAAAAATAAAATCATAAAAACACCTTTGGCAGTAGCAATGAGTTCTGTAGTTGTTTCTGCTTTTTCAACAAATGTTGCCATAGCCGACGCAGATCCATTTGCTGTCTCTGAACTATCCGATGGATATATGCAGCTTGCAAAAGGCTATTCTGTTATTCCATGGGAAGGTGAGACTGGGAAAGCAAATGAAGCATCATGTGGTGAGGGTAAATGTGGCAATGCTGCAGATATGAAAAAAATGAAAGATGCCGGCGGTTCTTGTGGAGCAAAGCATAAAGAATCAGAAAAAGCTGTAGAAGCAAAATGCGGGGAAGGTAAATGCGGCGACATGATGGACTGCGACAAAATGAAAAAAGGTCTGGAAAAATCATGTGGAGCTATGATGAAAGGCAAAGAAGGTGCTTGTGGTATGGATAAACCAGCAGTAAAAA
>CAZHUE010000197.1:0-5723 GCA_964535875.1 uncultured Methylomarinum sp. | reverse complement strand
TAATTAAAATAAAATGCTTTATTTTAGTATTTATTGGTTTGGTTGCCGTTTCTTTTGCATCCCAACTTAAGTATGCTAAAAAGGTTAGGTTAACGATAGAGCTGTTAGCCTAACCTACTCATTAAGTCCGAATATTCGAGACGTCCTTAAAAAAACCTATTAGAGAACTTCAAAATGCCTAGTCTATCCGTTATTAAAACATTACTACGTGAACTAATCACACAGGAACAAAGTCCACGAGTCAATGAACCGGATCTTGTTATGGACGATCCTGAAAAAGTTGCTGCCTATACTCGCGCAGGGCGTGAAGATGGCGTTATGGCTCCTGTTTATTTGTTTCATTGTGCACAAATATGTGAAATTATATATCCAGGTGATACAGTCGTAGACTTAGGCTGTGGGCCTGCGACACAGTTGGCGATGGTTGCTAGATTAAATCCAAAAACAAATTTCATTGGTGTCGATCTTTCAGCAAGTATGCTTGAAAAGGCTCAAAGTTATATTGAAGAACAAGGACTAAAGAATGTTGAATTTCGTAAAGGAAATATCACTGATCTTTCTTTTTTTGACAAGCAATCAATAGACGCTGTTATTTCCACTGTTGCATTACATCACTTACCCGATGTAGAGGCACTGGAAAAAACATTTTCTGAAATAAGTCGTATTCTTACAAAAAACGGTGGACTGTATCTTGTTGATTTTGGTCATTTGAAATCAGAAAAATCCATAAACGATTTTGCGTATCAATACGCAGACTCCCAACCTGAGCTTTTTACTCTGGATTATCTTTATTCCTTGCGAGCTGCTTTTTTATTAGAAGATTTTAAAATAATAGCTTCAAAATATATTAAAAATGCTGATTTGTACTCAACCTTTTTAGCTCCTTTTATGGTTGCAATAAAAAGCCAGTCACGCTGTGCATCGGATAGCCAAGGCATTACCAAACAACTTCATACTTTTCGCGATAACCTTCCTGATCATCATAAAAAAGATCTTGCAGATTTACGTACTTTTTTTCGTCTTGGGGGATTGCGCAGCGAGCTTCTTGATTAATCCTGTGTTTAGTGAAAATCGTGTTTTACCTGAGTTACAAACCAGATTGTTATTATTCATTTCCTATGCATTACAGTTAATCGAATGGAAATCATATACGGCCACTAATAAGTAGTTTGCTTAGTTTGGCCTAAACTTCACTCGTTGTGAACTAATTCCATACATGTCCTAAAAATCAAGCGATAGTTGCTGTCCAATTTCAACCCCGTTTTTCTTTACTGCCCCTGCATTTACTTCTAACATATATTTTGCATTTTTGGTAGATACAAAAACACGGCAGTTATTTTTAATACAGGGTTGCAAGTCTTTAGTTACTGAGACAATTTCACCTTGTTTTGAAATAAAAATCACATCTAAGGGGATTAATGTATCTTTCATCCAGACTCTTTGTTTTTGTTCTTGCTCAAATACAAATAACATTCCGTTGTTTAGATGTAATTGTTTTCTATACATAAGACCAAGATTTTTTTGCCTTTCAGTTCTTGCCACCTCAATATTGAATGTTATATTTTGATCTAAAAATATGACCTTCCCTTGTTCAAAATTTATACTCGATTCATTTTCGAAACTATTTGATATTAAAAAAAATGAAATACATACGATCTGTAAAGACGGTGACATTTGTAACATCATCTGTTCAAAAACATGGGGCTTCATTTTTCATAAGAAGAACATATACTTCGCGCAGTCACGGATGCAGTTTTCTATCGGTTGCTTTTTGCCGATAGGCTGTGTTGCTGAAATAGTTGCGTAAGCCAACTATGCGCCCATTTCAGCGCCTTGTTGCTATTGACAAAAACCAACTCGCTATAAAATCCGCATCCGTGACCGCGCGAAGTATATTGTTTCAATTCCATTCCATCTGTTTATAGTTAAACTTAATATTTTTACTGACAATTGCACAAACTTTATCGTTATCTAAAGGAACATTAGTAATCTTCCAGTCTGATGCAAGCCCATAATCTTCAGGAATAAGAGTAAAACTATTTAGTTTTTCGGGGTTAATGGAACATTGGTTAAGCCCTAACCCTATGCCTCTGCCAACAGCTTTAACAAACGCTTCTTTCCTGACCCAAAAACGAAAAAACATGCCTGTTTTTTGTTCTTCTGGCAGAGCATTCCAATAGTTAGCCTCTTGGTCGGAAAAACATTTTTCTACTAATGCCTGCAAACTTTTTCTTTTTTTACACTGTTCTATATCTACACCTACCTCACTGCAATTGCTAACAACAATAGCAAATTCATTTCCAGTGTGTGATAAATTAAATTGCACTGGTTCATCAGATTTATCAGAGACAAAAGGCTTTCCATACTTCCCTGTTTTAATAATGATTTGTTGTGGCATACAATTTAGATAAGGCGCAAGTATTATTCTTAAGATACCTCGTACATTAATATATTTTTGTTGTAAATCTTGCCTAGTATAATTTGCTAATTTCTCTCTTTCATATTTATTAAGCAAGGGTAAAAAATCTTGTCCGCTTCCTTTGTTAGACAAAATTTGTCCATACCATAATTCAACAAAGTTACCCTTCTTCATTTTATCGAATTAAAGCTCGCCCTTCCCCTCTTGGATCAGAGGCAACTGAAAAAGTATTTAATTCTTTGTTAAACATGACGCCTTGCATATTTCCATAACGATATTTCTTTTCTTTTACTTTATGACCTAAGGATTCTAGTCCTTCTATTTCGTCATTCGTCAATGCGCCTTTTTCATATTGAATCAGATCTGGAATATATTGATGGTGAAAGCGAGGTACCAAAACCCAAGATTCTGGTCCGTTTCCTTCTGCAAAATCAAGTACAGCTAATAAAACCATAGAAATAATTCGGCTACCCCCCGGGGTTCCTAGTACACCTACCCGAGTTTCATCTTCAATGAAGGTAGGAGTCATACTGGATAGCATTCTCTTTCCTGGCTCAATAGAATTTGCGACTCCACCTACCAGACCATAGCCATTCATCTCACCTGTTTTGCTGACAAAATCATCCATTTCATCATTTAATAAAACACCCGTCCCTTCTGCAACAAAACCTGAGCCAAAAGGGAAATTGACACTCAATGTCGCAGAAACTTTATTCCCTTCTTTATCGATAATTGAAAAATGTGTAGTATCACTCCCTCCTTTTATTTCTTGATTATTACCTGCAAAAAAACTGCTGGGGGTTGCTTTATCCATTCTTATCGTCATTCTTAATCCTGCAGCATAATCTGGATTGATTAGTCGTTGTACTGGTACATCCACAAAATCGCTATCACCTAAATAAAAAGCGCGATCATGATACGCTCTGCGCATTGCTTCGCTAATTACATGTTTTCGACTGATTTCATTTAGATCTTTTAGCGGATATGCAGACAATATATTTAATGCTTGTATTAAGACTATTCCACCTGACGAGGGTAAAGCCGCACTAGTAATTTTTACACCTTGATACTGTCCTGTTACTGGTTTTCTCTCTATTACTTTATATTGGTCTAAATCTTCTTGTGTCCATATTCCCCCCGCTTTTTTTACACTATTAATTAATTGGTCTGCGACCGGCCCTGAATAAAACCCTTTTTGCCCATCTTTCGCTATCTGTTTAAGCGTCTTAGCTAAATCCAGTTGCTTTAATAATGCCTTTTCTTTTGGCACGTTGTTATTTTCAAGGAATATATTAGCTGTTGATTTATTCTGCTGCAAAACAGCTAATCTAAATTTCAACAACTTTCTATGCCTTTCACCTATGCTAAAACCTTGTTCTGCATAATTAATTGCAGGTTGTAATGTTTGTGCTAATGGCAATTTCCCATACTTTTCAGACAAATGAACTAATGCTGCTGGTAAACCTGGAATCCCCGCAGATAAAGCACCATCTTTTGATAAACCTTTAATTACATTTCCTTGTTGATCTAAAAACATATTTTTATTAGCTGCTAGCGGTGCTTTTTCTCTACCATCAATCATGATTTGAAACCCATCACTAGCTCTATGTAACAACCAGAATCCACCCCCACCTAAACCTGATCCTGCTGGCTCGACTACTGATAAGGCAGCACTTACCGCAACCGCTGCATCAAAAGCATTTCCCCCTTGAGACAAAACTTCAAACCCGGCATAAGTTGCTAGAGGGTGAGCTGAAGCAATGGCTGCTTTGTTTTCTTCAGCTTTAGCTAATTGAAAATAGAACAGTACGGTTAAAAATATTAAATACTTAAAATTTTTCATTTGTAATCAGGTACCCTTTCCAGAATCATAAAATGATAATATTTAATCATATCACTCAAACGCTCAAAATAATGACAAATAAAAACTATACCTTAGGATTTATTGGCATTGGTCTGATGGGAAAACCAATGACTTTACGCCTATTAGAAGCCGGATTTACCGTAAACGTCTGGAATCGCTCTAAAGAAAAGCTACAAGCTGTGACTGGTGCAGGTGCAATTGAATTTTCAGCAATTTCAGATTTAGTAAATGCATCTGATATTATTATTTTATGCTTGGCAAATACTGAGGTCGTTGAATCTATAGTAGAAAAAGAAATTCTTAGTACAACTTATGTAGATAAGTTATTAATAGATTTATCAAGCATACATCCTGAATCAACTAGGCAACTAGCAGAAAAAGTAAAGAAAACTTGTAACTTCCACTGGGTTGATGCGCCTGTCTCTGGTGGTACCGCAGGTGCAGAACAAGGAACGCTTGCCATTATGGCAGGAGGCTCAGAAACCGATATAAATATAGCCAGAGAAGTCTTGAAACCATTGTACAAACAACTTACCCATATGGGAGATGTGGGAAGCGGTCAAGTCACTAAAATTTGCAACCAAATGATTGTGAGTTGTAATGTGATGGTCATTGCAGAGATGATGGCATTGGCTAAATCATCTGGTGTTAATTCAGAAAAAATTCCGCAAGCTTTAGCAGGAGGCTTTGCTGATTCAAAACCATTACAGATCGTTGGCCCAGAAATGGCTTCTGAAACCTTTGAACCGGTTAAATGGCGAGTAAAAACGCTGTTAAAAGACCTGAATATGGCCATTGATTTATCAACTCAGCAAGGGAATTCTATTCCCATCTCAGGAATAGTGGCTCAATTAATGCAGCTTCATGGGAACCAAGGTTTTTCAGAACAAGATCCTGCAACATTGATACAGTTATTTACTAAAAAATAAGAAAACAATAGGTTTTTGATATTTTTATCAAAAGACCCCAAACAGCAAAAAAAAGATATAATAAAGCTTTTACACAAAGAGGATTTAAAATGACCGATAACGACAATTGGATAGCTCCTTCCATCCTTTCTGCAGATTTCGCTAAATTAGGCGAAGAAGTCGATAATGTTTTAGCTTGTGGCGCAGATGTTGTCCATTTTGATGTAATGGACAATCACTTTGTACCTAATCTTACTATTGGACCATTAGTGTGCGATGCATTACGAAAGCATGGTGTAACAGCCCCTATTGATGTTCATTTAATGGTTGAGCCTGTAGACAGAATTATCCCTGATTTTGCAAAAGCTGGTGCGAGTATGATTACATTCCACCCCGAAGCCTCTACTCATATTGACCGAACTTTACAAATGGTTCGCGATGCGGGTTGTAAATCAGGATTGGTATTTAATCCTGCAACACCACTAAGCTATCTAGATTATGTCATGGACAAGGTAGATATTATTTTATTAAT
>CAZHUE010000196.1:0-5792 GCA_964535875.1 uncultured Methylomarinum sp. | reverse complement strand
ATACAATGTTTACTTCAATTTTAATCATACTCTGATCAGGCATAGGTCGAAAACAGCTGTCTAAAGCAGTTAAAATAAGAATAAGCAGAAAAAAAATGGTAAACTTACGAGTTTTAATTTTACTTAATTAGCTAGTAAACAGTAGGCACAATTTCAACCTAGATGACAAAATTCATATTTATTACAGGCGGTGTGGTTTCCTCATTAGGGAAGGGGATTGCAGCTTCATCTCTAGCCGCTATTCTTGAAGAACGTGATTTAAAAGTCACTATGACCAAGCTTGACCCCTATATTAATGTTGATCCTGGCACAATGAGTCCATTTCAACATGGTGAAGTGTTTGTAACGGAAGATGGTGCAGAGACTGATCTGGATTTAGGTCACTATGAACGCTTTCTTAAAACAACAATGGGTAAAAAGAATAACTTTACTACAGGTCAAGTTTATGAAAGTGTTTTAAGAAAAGAGCGAAAAGGTGAGTATTTAGGCGCGACAGTTCAGGTGATTCCTCATATTACTGATGAAATTAAACGTCGTGTTTATGCCAGTGCTGAAGGCATGGATGTTGCTATTATTGAAGTGGGTGGTACAGTAGGGGATATAGAATCGTTACCTTTTCTGGAGACTATTCGACAAATAGGTATTGAGCAAGGACATGATAAAGCACTTTTTATTCACTTAACCTTGGTTCCTTATATTAAAACAGCCGGTGAGTTAAAAACTAAACCAACACAACATTCGGTTAAGGAATTAAGAACCATTGGTATTCAACCAGATATACTAATCTGCCGATCTGAACAAGTGATGCCTGCTAGCGAACGACGTAAAATTGCGCTATTTACAAATGTTGCTGAAAAATCCGTTATTTCAGCAATTGATGCAGATACAATTTATCGTATTCCACTGATATTAAACGAACAAGGCTTAGATGATATTGTTGTTAATCAATTAAGGTTAGATGTACCACCAGCAGATTTAACTGAATGGGAAGAGGTTGTTGAAGCCATAACACATCCTAAAAATGAAGTATTGATAGCTATCGTGGGTAAATATGTTGATCATAGAGATGCTTATAAATCGCTAGATGAAGCACTTATTCATGCAGGATTAAAAACACGAAATAAAGTCATCATAAAGTATATTGATTCGCAATTGATTGAAGACGAAGGCATTGAACAATTAAAAGAAGTAGATGCTATTTTGGTTCCCGGTGGGTTTGGTGAGCGTGGTGTCGAAGGTAAAGTTGCAACTATCCGTTTTGCAAGAGAAAACAAAATACCCTATTTAGGCATTTGCTTAGGGATGCAATCAGCTGTTATTGAGTTTTCTCGAAATGTAGCGGGTCTTGAAGGTGCCCATAGTACTGAGTTTTTACCAAAATCACCTCATCCTGTCATTGGTCTGATTACTGAATGGATGGATGAAGAAGGGCAGATTGAAACACGAAACGAGAGTTCTGATTTGGGTGGAACGATGCGACTGGGTGCGCAGAAATGTCGATTAGAACCAAATTCATTAGCACATCGTTTGTATCAAAAAGATGTCATTACAGAACGGCATAGACATCGCTATGAATTTAATAATAAATATATTGAAATATTAGAAAAATCTGGAATGGTTTTTTCTGGTAAATCAATGGATGGTCGACTTGTCGAATTTATAGAACTTGCGGATCATCCATGGTTTTTAGCTTGCCAATTTCATCCAGAATTTTCGTCAACACCTCGTAAAGGTCATCCCTTGTTCTCAGGGTTTGTTGAAGCAGCAGCTAAGCATAAAAAAGGCAATAAAAAATGAAGTTATGTGGTTTTGAAGCAGGCTTAGATAAGCCATTATTTTTGATAGCAGGTACTTGTGTTATTGAAAGTGAACAAATGACAATAGATACAGCAGGGTATCTTAAGGAATTAACAGATACTTTAGGTCTTCCTTTTGTTTATAAATCATCTTTTGATAAAGCAAATCGCTCATCTCACGAAAGTTATCGAGGCCCTGGTTTAGAAAAAGGCTTACAAATTTTACAAAAAGTAAAAGAGCAGATTGGTGTACCCGTTCTAACTGATGTGCATGAAGACACACCATTGGCTGAAGTAGCTTCAGTCGTAGATATAATGCAAACCCCTGCATTCTTATCAAGACAAACTAACTTTATCCAAAATGTAGCTAGGCAAGGTATCCCCGTCAATATCAAAAAAGGTCAATTCTTAGCCCCTTGGGATATGATTCATGTGGCGGCTAAGGCTAAAGCAACTGGCAATGATCAAATTATGGTCTGTGAACGTGGCGCATCATTCGGCTATAATAATCTAGTCTCAGATATGCGCTCATTAGCAGAAATGCGTAAAACAGATTGTCCTGTAGTCTTTGATGCAACTCATTCAGTTCAATTACCTGGCGGACAAGGAACTTGTTCGGATGGACAAAGAGAACACGTTCCTGTATTAGCTAGAGCGGCAGTTGCAGTAGGAATTTCAGGATTATTTATGGAAACCCACCCAAAACCTGAAGAAGCACTAAGTGATGGTCCAAACTCGTGGCCATTACACAGGATGAAAGAATTATTAGAAACTTTAGTAACCATCGACCAAGCTGTTAAAAAAAATAGCTTGATAGAAACAACTTTATAGAGGAAGAAATGGCAGAAATTGTAGATATTAAAGCAAGTGAAGTATTAGATTCACGAGGGAACCCAACCGTTGAAGTAGACGTTATTTTAGCTTCAGGGGTTGTAGGTAGTGCGATGGTGCCTTCTGGTGCTTCAACTGGGGAGCGTGAAGCAATTGAATTACGTGATGGTGATAAATCACGTTATTTAGGTAAAGGTGTTTTAAAGGCTGTTGCTAATGTAAATACCACTATTCGTGACGCTGTTATTGGAATGGATGCTACTGACCAAAAGGCACTCGATCAAAAAATGATTGATTTAGATGGTACTCATAACAAAGCTATTTTAGGTGCTAATGCTATCTTAGGTGTTTCTATGGCAGCAGCTCATGCAGCAGCTAAAGAAGGCGGTATCCCTTTATACCGCTACTTAAATACTAACGGTAAATTTGTATTGCCAGTACCGATGATGAATATCATCAATGGTGGATCACATGCTGATAATAGCGTAGATTTACAAGAATTTATGATTTTACCTGTAGGCGCACCTACGTTCCGTGAAGCAATCCGTTATGGCGCAGAAGTATTCCACAATCTAGCTAAAGTATTAAAAGCTAAAGGGTTAGCGACAACAGTTGGTGATGAAGGTGGTTTTGCTCCTAACCTTTCTTCAAACGAAGAAGCCATAGAAGTTATTTTAGAAGCTATTAAATTAGCGGGCTATAAAGCAGGTGAAGACATCTACTTAGGGATGGATGCAGCGGCTTCGGAATACTATAAAGATGGAAAATATGTTTTAGATGCAGAAGGTAAAAGTTTAACGTCTGATGAAATGACTGATTTCTTCGTAGACTGGGTAGAAAAATACCCTATTATTTCGATTGAAGATGGGCTGGATGAAAATGACTGGGATGGTTGGAAAGTTCAAACCGAAAAATTAGCAGGAAAAATCCAGTTGGTTGGTGATGATTTATTTGTAACAAACCCAGCTATTCTGCAAGAAGGGATTGATAAAGGAATTGCTAATTCAATTTTAATTAAAGTAAACCAAATAGGTACATTAACTGAAACTTTAGAAGCGATTAATAAAGCGTCAGAAGCTGGCTATAGTGCTGTAGTATCTCATCGTTCAGGTGAAACTGAAGATACAACTATTGCTGATTTGGTTGTTGCTACAGGGACTGGTCAAATCAAAACAGGTTCTTTGAGCCGATCTGATCGTATTGCTAAATATAATCGTTTAATGAAAATTGAAGATGAATTAGGCGATTCTGCAACTTATGCAGGACGAAGTGCATTTAAAATGCTATAGATAGGTTCTTATACTTCGTAACCGTATGCGAAGTATAAAAAGGAAAGGTAGTTTGGAATAGCAGAAAATAATGCTGCTATTCCTGAAATATTAATTAACAGTAAAAACAGTAGCTTATTGAATAAATACGAGAAAAATAGTGGATTTTGTCAAAATTTTAATAGCTGTACTGATATTACTTATTGTTCAACTACAATATCGATTGTGGTTGGGTGATGGGAATGTCTATCAGGTAAAAGAATATCAACAACGATTAGATCTATTAGCAGAGAAAGTAAAAGAAAAAAAGGAACGCAATGAAGCTCTTTATGCTGAAGTATTAGACCTAAGAAAAGGTGGGGATGCGATAGAGGAACGAGCTCGTTATGAATTAGGGATGATTAAAGAAAACGAAACTTTTTTTCAAGTTATTGAATAAATATTATTTTGGTCATTTATTTTTGTAGATGCCTATCTACTAATCATTTTGTCTTGTTTTAAATACTCTTATGGTAATGTCTAACAAAATTTGGGCTGTTGTACCGGCTGCAGGCGTTGGAAAAAGAATGCAAGCAGATAGGCCCAAACAATATCTTTTTCTTGCTGATAAAACAGTTTTAGAACACACCCTGACTCGATTATTGCAGGCAGAAGTTTTTGCGACAGTAGTTGTGGCTATTTCAAAAGAAGACCCTTATTGGCCAAAGTTGGAAATTTCCTGTCACCCTCTTGTTATTACTGCAGCCGGTGGAAAAGAAAGGGCTGACTCTGTTTTATCTGCAATGCAAACCTTGAGAAATAACGCTTCTGATAATGATTGGGTTTTAGTGCATGATGCAGCTCGCCCTTGTTTGACTAGAGATGATATTCATCACCTTATTGATACTTTGAAAAATGACAAAGTAGGGGGGATTTTAGCTTTATCATCACAGGATACATTAAAGTCTGTAGTTAATATGGAAATTACTAAAACCATTGATAGAAGTATGGTTTGGCGGGCTTTAACACCACAAATGTTTCGTTATGGATTATTAAAACAAGCATTAGAAGCAGCAGAAGGTAATCCGGAGATTACTGACGAAGCTAGTGCTTTAGAAATCATGAACTTAAAGCCTAAAATAGTTGAAGGACGTCCCGATAATATCAAAATTACTCGTCCTGAAGATTTAGAACTTGCACAAATTTATATGGAGCAGCAAAAATGATTAGAATTGGTCAAGGATACGATGTCCATCGATTTATTAATGAGGGAAAAGTTATTCTTGGTGGGGTAACCATTGAATACGAAAAAGGATTGGAAGCGCATTCAGATGGTGATGTGGTTTTACACGCGCTCAGTGATGCATTATTAGGCGCAGCAGCATTAGGCGATATAGGTAAACATTTTCCTGATACTGATCCAGAATTTGAGGGGGCGGATAGCCGAGTCTTATTAAAATATGTGTATGGAATTGTACAAGAAAAGGGCTATAAACTGGTTAATGCAGATATAACAATTATTGCTCAGGCTCCTAAAATGGCTCCTCATATTGTTGCCATGTGTATAAATATAGCAAATGATTTATCAGTTGATATTGATTGTATTAATGTAAAAGCCACAACAACTGAAAAACTTGGTTTTGAAGGACGTAAAGAAGGAATTGCTGTACAAACTATTGTTCTAATTGAAAAATAATTAAATTTTCAGTCCTAAGATCCCGTGCAACTCTTAGAGTCTCCAATTCTTTAGGACAACCCTATTAATTCTGACTGAGAAGAACTAGTGTTTATGATATAGATTTGATTAGGCCTGTTTATTAAATATTCATCCGCCATTCTCCAAAAAACCTATATAAGCCACATTTTTTTAATACTTTATTTTTCTTATAACTTTCTAGTTAACTCTATTTCAAAGTTA
>CAZHUE010000195.1:0-5822 GCA_964535875.1 uncultured Methylomarinum sp. | reverse complement strand
ATGTCTTGAGAATAAACCGCCGATTAAATCGATAAGCAATAGCCGCCAAATAGCGGTGGGCATATTTACTAAAGTCAAAAGCATGATAGGCGCCGTTGAGGCTGGTTTTGACATTGCCCAACACAGTGTTTACCCAATTAAATTCAGGTAACTCGTTGGGTTTTCGACCAGTCTGCTATCGCCTTGAGAGTAAAGTCTAGCACAGGTGTCAGTTTAACGCGAAGAGGATGACCTTCATCATCTATTATTACGGACACCGTTACCAAATGGGTGACTCTATTTTCGCTTCACGGTTTTGTGAAAAATCTGAACGAAAAATTTGGCAGAATAGCTCTCAATAAGGACTACGGCCATTATCTTCGAGCTATTCTTTGTCTTTTTCGCCCAGATTTTCCACAAAATTCGTGCTCAACTGATTTATTTAGGGTTAATCATATTTAATTTGATTTATAGACTAAAATTGATTAAAAAGATGGTAAGTTAGTATTTTAAATGCACTTTTTAATTTAGGCTTAAAATGAATTCAATAGAAATATTATTAGTAGAAGACAGTCTAGGCGATGCACGTTTAACAATGGAGGCTTTAAAAGAAAATAAAGTTCTAAATGAAATCCATCATGTTATTGATGGTGTTGAAGCGATAGCCTTTTTATATAAACAAGGGATCTACAGCGAAGTACCTCGTCCCGACTTGATTTTGCTTGATTTGAATATGCCTAAAATGGATGGCCGAGAAGTGCTGGAAAAAATTAAACAAGATGATCAATTAAAAAGTATTCCTGTTGTCGTACTAACGACTTCTCAAGCAGAGGAAGATATTATCAAAAGTTATGACTTGAATGCGAATTGTTATATCAGTAAGCCTGTAGAGTTGGATCAATTTATGGACGTGATCAAGTCGGTTCATAATTTTTGGCTGACTGTTGTTAAATACCCAAATTCATAATCCTAGAGGTATAAAGTGAGCAGATTAGATAAAATAAATGTTTTATTAGTTGAGGATAATCTAGGTGATGCTCGCTTGGTTGAAATCATGCTTAACGAAGTTCAACCCAACCCTGTTCTATTGCATCACGTTTGTTCTTTAGCGGCAGCTCATGATTTTTTAAACTTAAATGATGTTGATCTTGTTTTGCTCGATCTTTCTTTGCCAGATAGCAATGGTTTGGAGTGTATCAATAAAATCCAGCTTCTTAATAGTTCATTAGCCATTATCATATTAACAGGGCTTGACGATCAGGACTTTGCTATCAAAACCATGCAGCAGGGTGCACAAGATTATCTGGTTAAAGGTGAAGGTGATGGTTACTTGATGCTACGTGCTATTCATTATGCAATAGAACGAAAACAAATAGAACAGAAACTCACTAAATTAGTACACTTTGATAGCCTGACAGGGTTGGCAAACCGTGAATATTTTAATATTACGCTCACTCGTTCAGTGGAACAGGCGAAAAGAAGAAATCAAACATTAGGTCTTATGTTTCTTGATCTAGATCATTTTAAAGAAATTAATGATACCTTAGGCCACTTAATGGGAGATAAGTTATTAGTTTGTATTGCGGAACGCTTACAATCCTGTGTTCGATCCATTGACTTTATTGCAAGACTGGGTGGTGATGAATTTGTCATTATTCTTGATGATATTAAAACATCTAAAACTGCCACAAACATAGCAGAAAAGATTTTAGCTGCATTATCTAACCCTGTTGATTTAGCGAATTCAGAGGTTTTTATTAGCAGTAGTGTTGGTATTACTTTGTTTCCAGATGATGCTACCAATGTTAATGATTTACTCAAGTATGCTGATGTTACTATGTATAAAGCCAAGGACTCAGGTCGGAATAATTTTCAGTTTTATACCTCAGAGCTTAACACCAAAATTATTCAAGCAATCGACATGAAAAATGACTTGAGAGGAGCGATTTCACGTAATGAATTATTACTTTATTATCAGCCTAAAATAAATATTATCGATAATAAAATTGTGGGTGCAGAAGCCTTAATACGCTGGCAACATCCTATAAGAGGAATGGTTCCTCCAAATGATTTTATACCCGTTGCAGAACAATCAGGTTTAATTATTGACATTGGTCAGTGGGTGATTAAAGAAGCGATAAAGCAAACTAAAAAATGGCAGAAAACTCTTTTACCAGACTTTGGTATGGCGATAAACCTCTCCGTTAGACAATTCCAAAATAGGGATTTAATTGATTTTATTGATGCTAAGTTGGTTCAATCAGCCGTTAATGCATCAACAATAGAACTGGAAATAACCGAAAGCCTATTAATGGAGAAAAGTGAGCAGGAACAGGATATATTAAAAGAACTGAGCGAAAAAGGGTTTAAAATTTCAATGGATGATTTTGGTACAGGCTACTCATCTCTTTCCTATCTTAAACGCTTCACGATTGATATATTAAAAATTGATCGTTCGTTTATTAGCGAGGTGATGTCAAACCCCGATGATGCTGAAATTGTTAAAGCCATTATTGTAATGGCACATGCCTTAAAGTTAATAGTTGTTGCAGAGGGCGTTGAGAATGAAGCGCAAATGGATTTTTTAAAACAATTAAAATGTGATCAGTCACAAGGTTTTTTGGTAAGCAAGCCTATTCCAGAGACGGAATTTGAACAATTATTCAGAGAAAAAAATGATGAATAGTACGGAAAAACAATATTCCCCCCTTATTTTTCTATTAGTTACCCTATTTTGTATTACGCCTTTTCTGCTAAATCAAATAGGTATTGATTTTTCTTCAACATCAATACCTTTACCCGAACCGCCTTTACTTTTACTCGATGATTTGTTTTATAAGTTATCGGGTGCATTTACCCATACCATATTGGAATGGAGTGCTTTTTCAATCGCTATTGTTATTGCTATCTTAGGGCTTGTACATTTTCATGTATCTAAACAAGTTTCTGTTCCTATTATTTGTATCGCTTTGTTCTGTGCGGGCAGTATGGATGCGTTTCATACCTTGGCGGCAAATCGTTTAATTGATGCTGTTGCAGACAATAAAAACCTTATTCCATTTACCTGGGCTATCTCCCGAACCTTTAATGCTTTAATCATTATTTCAGGTGTTTCAATATTTCTATTGAATCCTCAATTAAGTAAGAAAGCTGGGGTTAAACTTGTTATCGCGATCAGCTTACTATTTATGGTTCTTGCTTACATTGTTATTCGTTACTGTGCAACCAGTCATAATTTACCTGAAACCATTTTTCCTGATGCGCTTATTACACGACCTTGGGATGTTGGTCCACTTGTTTTATATGCGTTTGTTTGTATCCCTTTAATTGTCAGGTTTAATAAAATATACCCTTCAACCTTTAGTCAGGCGTTATTATTGAGTATGGTGCCAGCAATTATTGTTCAAATACACATGGCTTTTGGTTCTAAAGCTTTATTTGATAATGATTTTAATATTGCACATTTCCTAAAGATTTTTTCATATCTGCTGCCGGGTGTGGGTCTTTTGCTTGATTATGTTCAAACCTTTGCTCGTTTAGAGAAAACAACACACTCATTAGTTGAAGAAAAGGCAAAAATTAAATCAATTGTTGATAATGCGATTGATGGCATTATCACTATAAATGATAAAGGGCGTATTCAATCATTTAACCCCTGTGCAGAAGCTATGTTTGGCTATGAAGAAAAGGAAGTTATTAGTAAAAATATTAAGATGTTAATGCCTAAATCTTCTCATGGTCAATATGATAGCTTTTTGAAAAAACAGATACAAACAGGTCTAAAAGATATATTTGGTAACAGTCGAGAAGTCATTGGGTTGTGTAAAAATGGTTCAACATTTCCTTTAGATTTAGGGGTTACGAAGATCTTGTTAGGCAATGAGACTTTATATACTGGTTTTTTACGTGATATTAGCCAGCAAAAATTATTGGAAAATGAGATAAAGTCCAGAGAGGAATTGTTTAGTACGTTTGTAAATTCTGCCCCTGTTATGATGTGGATGCTGGATAGTTGTCATAAGCCTATAATGTTTAATGAGACATGGCTAGGCTTTATGGGACATACCTTAAAACAAGAACTAGCATATGAGTGGGATGATTTAAAAATTCATCCTGATGATAGAGAACGAGTGATGAATCAATATGAAGCAATTATTCAACATAAAGGTTTTGAGCATGAATATCGTCTGCTGAGGCATGATGGTGTTTATCTCTGGATACGTGAAATAGGTGTTCCTTATCATGAAAATAATGTCTATAAAAGTTTTATAGGTATCTGTTTGGATGTTACCGACAGAAAAACGGATGAATTAAAATTACTTAATTATACCCAAGAACTTGAACGATCGAATACAGAATTAGAACAATTTGCCTATATAGCTTCACATGATTTGCAGGAACCTTTACGCATGGTTTCCAGCTATACTCAGTTATTAGAACGGCGTTATAAAGATAAGCTGGATGATGATGCGAATGAGTTTATTGGTTATGCTGTTGATGGTGCAAAGAGAATGCAAACATTGATTCAGGATCTACTGGCTTTTTCGCGTGTTGGAAAAACTAAACAAGTTCTTAAACCATTAGACACTACGCAAGTTATAAAAGACACCATTTTAGGATTGAAAATTACTATTGAGGAAAACAAGGTACAGGTTAGTTATTCTGCATTATTTCCAAAAATTTTGGCAGATCATTCGCAAATACAACAACTATTTCAAAACCTGATTTTAAATGCGATTAAATATCGTCAGAAAAATAGAGAATGCAAGATCAATATCGACTGCAAAAAAATAGATAACATGTGGCAATTTTCTATTCAGGATAATAGTATTGGTATTGAGCCGGAATATTTTGAACGTATTTTTGTGATTTTTAAACGTCTACATAGTAAAGAAGAGTATTCTGGGACAGGAATAGGGTTGGCGGTCTGTAAGCGCATTATAGAAGGGCATGGTGGCCAAATATGGCTGGAGTCTGAAATGGGTGTTGGCTCAACATTTTATTTTACAATTCCATGTAAAGAAGTTCTACTAAAGTTACCTAAAGGAACGCGCACGAAATAAATTAAAAAAACAATAAAAGCAGTATAGTTAGAAGATTAAGCACACCTAAATTCTATTATACAAAGTCAAGATGTTATATCCTTAGTCACAAGAAACTGAAACCCGAATGGAAGAGCTATACAATCGTCTACCAGAAAAAAATAGACGATTGTATGCTGGGGTTGAAGCATCAAAGCTTGCAGAGGCCGTGTCGGTTATATATAAGTCTTTTTAATCGCTCACGTAATATTATCCTGCGCAGAATTAAAGAACTTGGCGAAGAAGATGTTCTGGAAAATCGCAACAGGAAAATAGATGGTGGCCGAAGCCCTGTGTTTGTAAAGAACCCTGATATTAATACAGTTATTTTACAACTCTTAAAAGAACATACATAGTGCAGGAGATCTAATGAATGAGAAGGTAAAATGGACAAACTTGAGTTGTTCAGATATCGCTAGTTTATTGGCAAAAAAGGCTTTAAGGTCAGTCGCAATATTGTCAGGAAGCTGTTAAAAAAATAGGGCTACGTTTCCATAGTTTTAAAACAGCCTGATTAAACTGTAGCCTTTTGAAACTGTACTTTATTTTTGCACATCGTTTAGCCCATAAAGTTAAAAATTTCTTATGTGCCCTGTTGTCCCATAAAGTTGCGGGAGCTTATGGGTAATCAGGAAATATATGCGGAAACCTAGGGAATTAATTATTGGGATGAAGTATACATAATATCAATCTTTTTTTATAAAAAAGAATACCGCTGTCTATAATCCTAAAAAAATCAGTTGAGTAAAGAGTTATAATCTT
>CAZHUE010000194.1:1147-5848 GCA_964535875.1 uncultured Methylomarinum sp. | reverse complement strand
AAAATCCAATTTCTTCGGAAGTGTCGGTTCGATTCCGACCCTCGGTACCACAGAACAAATTAAAAATATGGAAACCTTTGAAGCTACTAGCTTCGAAGGTTTTTTTATGTCTGTAGAATAGTTTTATAGAAACCTGCCAAGTCAATTTAAAAATTTACACCGGCCTCTAACGAAAAGTTTTGAGCATCAAATCGTCCATTATCACCATCAAAATAGGCATATTTTGCGAGTAGGGTATAGTGGTCGGCAAATTTTTTCACCACTAGAAAGTCATATTCTTTACCGTAACTAGTATTACTGGAGTCATCGTCAAATTCATGATATACCCCCATTAATTTTACGCCCATAACTTTTGCGCTTACTGATGCATAGATATCACGTAGGCCATTTTCTGGCGTAGTTAAAAACTGGTCAGACCAGCCATTAAAAGCGTGTAGAGTAGCCAAAGGAGTTTGAAAGGCTTTTCCTGTACCATTACCCTCTAATTGCTCTATTCCAGCTTTGAGTGTAATTGCATATGCTTTTGCCCCAGCCATAACATGATAGTAATCTGCATTATAATTATTTGGGTTTTGTTCATGGTCTTTTTGGTAAGCATATTCAAGTCGATAAAGTGCTTTTATATCATCCGTTATTTTCTTACCACCGTCAAAACTTACTCCATATGTTTGGTTTGAAGCTTTATGCGCTTCGTTGTTATCAAGAAAATAGCCATATCCAGTTAATTTCCCATAGCCTTTGAAATCATATGAAACATTTACAAAAGGCGTCTGCATTGCTTGTACAAATGAATGGATTGTTTGTCTCTGATTAATATAACCTACATTAACAGTTGTATTTGCTAGTGATTGGTTAGTCAATAAAATTGCATCATAGGTTTGTTCAAGTTGGCGCCATCCTACATTGCCGATAAAACGTTCGTTATCAATTTTAATTCGTTGTCTACCTACTTTAACTTGGGTATCAGGAATTCCTTTAAAACTAATCCATAATTGATTTAATTCATGTTCTTGCGGATCAACAATTGTTTCAAATTCTTTTTTTCCATTTCTTGCGCTGTTGTAGGTGTTAGCACCAAAATCCTGGTTGGTTTCATATTCCGCATAGCCTTGTATGCTAAAGCCCTGAGCACTATGAAATTCAGGTGTTAAATATCCTAAGCGCATGCGGATTGTTGATGCGTCTCCATGCTCTTTGGCAGGGTTTTTAGTGTCATCTTGTTCAAAACGATAACGCAAATCTAATTTAAATTGTCCATATTTAGCATCATCTTGGCCAAATTTTAGGACATTCTCTATTGTTTCGTTTATATCAGCTGATACAATTTGACTGCTTGATAAAGCTAGTAAAGTTATAGGAAAAGCGGATAGGCTTAGTCGCTTGTTCCTTGTTAAAGTTTTTTGCAAAGACATAAATATTCCTTTGAAAAATAAGAGTTTTAGTAATAAATATAAAGATAAATTGAAGTTACCATAATAAGCATAAAAATAATAATGATATTTATCAGGTTTGGTAGGCTTATAAGAAAATAAATTTATTCGTATTTATTCTTCTTGTGCTTTTACTTTTAAATAATTCCTTACAGGATGTGCAAAATTGCATCGTTGATGCACCACTTTGGATCAATGGATTTTTATAAAGCTTCTTTTATTCTTTCTTTATTGTTTTAAATCAGTTGCCTGAGTTATTCGGTATAAAATATGCTTGTATATATTAATCTTTATATTTTTGCAAATATTAATTGAGATTAAATATGTCTAAAAAGCAAACATTAGTTGTTATTGGTAACGGTATGGTTGGGCAAAATTTTCTAAGTACTTTAGTTGCTAGTGAAATTAAAGAACATTATGATATTGTTACTTTTTGTGAAGAGCCTCGTCCTGCTTATGATCGTGTGCATTTGTCAGAATATTTTTCTGGTAAAACAGCAAAGGAGTTATCACTGGTAGAAGATGGTTTTTTTGAGCAATACAATATAAAAGTTTATATCGGTGATCGAGCAACAGACATTGATACGAAAAATCAGATTATAAAATCAGAACAAGGCATAGAAATTAGTTACGACAAACTGGTATTAGCAACGGGATCATATCCATTTGTTCCACCTGTGCCAGGGCATGATCGTGAACAATGCCATGTTTATCGAACGATTGAAGACTTAGAAGCAATCACTGCAACAGGAAAAAAATCAAAAATTGGGGTTGTTGTAGGGGGTGGGTTACTTGGGCTGGAAGCAGCAAAAGCTTTAATAGATTTAGGGTTACAAACTCATATCGTCGAATTTGCACCTAGATTAATGGCTGTGCAGCTTGATGAGGGTGGTGGAGCCATGCTCAGACAGAAAATTGAAGATTTGGGTGTGACGGTGCATACCAGTAAAAACACCAAGAATATTGGTGATGGAGAGAGTTGTTTTCACAAAATGACTTTTGCAGATGGCGAAGAGCTGGAAACCGATATTATTTTGTTTTCTGCTGGTATACGGCCGCGTGATGATATTGCACGAAGTGCTGGGCTGGAAGTAGGCCAACGCGGAGGTGTCGTTATTGATAATCAATGCCAAACCTCAGATTCTAATATCTATGCAATAGGCGAATGTGCATTATGGGACGGTAAAATATTTGGATTAGTAGCACCGGGTTATACTATGGCACGCACGGTTGTTGATAATCTGGCAGGGCAGGATGCAAGTTTTACGGGTGCAGATATGAGTACCAAGTTGAAATTGCTGGGTGTGGATGTTGCCAGTATTGGTGATGCTCATGCTAAAACGGAAGGTGCGAAGGTTTATACCTATCAAAATGGGGACAGCGAAGTTTATAAACGCTTGGTCGTTAGCCAAGATAAAAAACAGTTGCTGGGAGCGGTCTTAGTTGGTGATGCTTCCGGTTATGGTACTTTATTGCAATATTGTCTAAATGATATTGAGCTACCGGAAAACCCAGAGGCTTTAATTTTACCTGCACGATCTGATGAATCTGTCGGGTTAGGGCCGGATGCTTTGCCTATGTCCGCACAAATTTGCTCTTGTTACGATGTGTCCAAAGGACAAATTTGTTCTGTTATTGAAGACGGTTGTACGACTATGGTTGGGTTAAAAGAAATAACTCAGGCTTCGACAGGCTGTGGTGGTTGTACGGTTCTACTTAAATCAGTGTTAGATTGTGAATTAGAAAAAGCAGGGTTTGAAGTTAATACAGATATTTGCGAGCATTTTCCGCATACGCGTCAAGATCTTTACAACCTGGTGATGATTAATGAGATTAAAACCTACGATGAATTAATAGATAAACACGGTGCAGGCAAAGGTTGTGAAGTCTGCCGGCAAGCTGTAGGATCTATTATGGCATCCTACTGGAATGAGTATGTGCTTGAAGAACAGCACCTTGGTTTACAAGATACGAACGACACTTTTCTTGCTAATATGCAAAAAGATGGAACTTATTCGGTTGTACCGCGAGTGACTGGCGGAGAGCTAACGCCAGATATGCTGATTGCCGCTGGAACTGTAGCAAAAGAATATAACTTGTATACTAAAATCACTGGTGGACAACGAATTGATTTATTTGGTGCAAGGGTCGATCAGTTACCCAGCATTTGGAAAAAATTAATAGATGCAGGTTATGAAAGTGGACATGCTTATGGAAAGTCCTTACGCACAGTGAAATCCTGCGTCGGTAGCACTTGGTGTCGATTTGGAATTGATGACAGTGTGGGCTTGGCAGTTGAACTGGAAAATAGATACAAAGGCTTACGCGCACCACATAAAATTAAAATGGGTGTCTCTGGTTGTACCCGGGAATGTGCAGAAGCACAGGGTAAAGATATTGGGGTGATTGCAACAGAAGGAGGATGGAACCTTTATGTCTGTGGTAATGGAGGGATGAAGCCTCGACATGCCGATTTATTTGCGACCGATCTTGATAAAGAAACGCTGATAAAATATATCGATAGAATGTTGATATTTTATGTGCGCACAGCAGATAAATTACAACGTACATCGGTTTGGATGGAAAACATGGAAGGTGGTCTGGATTATTTGAAATCAGTGGTTATTGATGACAAATTAGGTGCTTGCGACCAATTTGAAGAACAAATGCAACATGTGATTGATACCTATCAATGCGAATGGAAAACGACCATTGAAAACGAAGAGAAACTAAAACGATTTCGTCATTTTGTTAACAGTGATAAAACTGATGACAACGTTGTATTTGTAGAAGAACGGGGGCAGATTCGCCCAGCTAATGAAGAAGAACATAAGCATTTTAAAATTTCGGAGGAAGTTTAGTGAGCCAATGGGTAAATGTATGTAGTGAAGATGATTTGCAATCTGACTCGGGTATTTGTGCCTTGGTTGAGGGCAAGCAGATAGCGATTTTTTACTTAAGCAGAGATAAAGAAGTGTATGCCATCAATAATTATGATCCATTTGGAAAAGCAAACGTTTTGTCACGCGGTTTAATCGGTGACCTAAAAGGGGAGCCAATGGTTGCCTCTCCTTTATATAAACAACACTTTAGTCTGAAGACAGGTATTTGTCTTGATGATGAAACGGTAAAAGTTGACGCTTATAAAATTCGTATAGAAAATGGGCAGGTTGACGTATGTCTTGAGGAGCCATCAAATGGACTATAAATATTACATTGCCGATGCATTTACCAATAAATTGTTTAATGGCGCACAGGTTGCTGTTTTTCC
>CAZHUE010000194.1:0-1137 GCA_964535875.1 uncultured Methylomarinum sp. | reverse complement strand
GAGGCAGAAGGATTAATTAAAGAACAAATGGCAATGGTTGCCAGAGAGCTGAATTTATCTGAAACGGTTTTTGTGTTTCAGCAACAAGACATGATGCAAATGAGGATTTTTACCCCGCTAGGTGAAATTGATTTTGCAGGGCATCCAGTTATAGCTACTGCGTTTGTACTGGCATCATGTGGGGCGCTAAAGTTAACTGAGAAAATTACATCCTTAACGATCAAACAGAATGCCGTGACATTTAATGTCAATGTGACTGGAAAAGAAGGTAAGCCAGTCTTTGTTCAATACACCACTAAGGCTTATCCTGTGGTCGATTACTTTGCCCCAACCGAAGGTGAATTGGCTAGCTTTTTAGATGTTGATCAAGCTCAAATAGACAATAAGAAATATCAAACACGTTTAGTCTCCTGTGGCTTTCCTTATCTTATTGTACCTTTTTATAATTACGAACCGGTTATGGCGGCAAGGTTTAATTATTCGGCCTGGAGCCAATCAATCGCTCCACAAACTTCTGCACAGGAAATATTACTATTTTCACAAAAGACGCCTGATCAGAAAACGGATTTTGCAACCAGACTGGTAGGCCCTAATATAGGTATTCATGATAATCCACCTGTAGGTACTGCATTGTCAGCCTTTGCGGCTTATTTATGTTCTTTCGATCATATGCAAAAAGGTACTTATACCTTTGCGGTTCAGAGGGGGGATGACAAGGTTCGCCGTAGTGTGATTAATCTTGAAATGGATCATAAAGGTGAAGATAGATTAACGTTAAGAGTGGGTGGTGAGGCAGTGATGGTGGCTGAAGGTACAATGCATATTCCTGAAGCATAGCTTTTAATAAATTTTACTTTTAAAAATATAGAAATAGTATGTCTTATTTAGAACCCACAGAATTTGTTACAAAAATGGTAGACTCGGGTGAATCCAAAGTTTACATGTCAACAAAAGATACTTTGATTCGTGCTTTTATGGCAGGTGCAACTCTGGCACTCGCTGCTGTATTTGCGATTACAATTACAGTAAAAACAGGGTCACCTTTATTAGGTGCTGTATTTTTTCCTGTCGGATTCATCATGTTATACCTGATGAAATTTGATTTATTAACTGGAGTATTTACTCTTGTGCCGCTTG
>CAZHUE010000193.1:4481-5879 GCA_964535875.1 uncultured Methylomarinum sp. | reverse complement strand
AATGTAGATGTATTGTTGATGCAAGATTTTAGACTTTCTGAGCAAGCTCTAATTAAGAAAAGGATGAGGCGGGAATTATAGGTTTATTCCTCTAATTTCTCATTTATATTATTTTCAATTCTTATTTTCCACTCCTTAAAACTTTTCTCAACCTGGTCAGGATAAGTTGAAGTTTCATTGCGTCTATTTTTGTCAGCAGAAAACCTTACTTTAATACTAGGTAATTCAGTTAAAGAAGAAATTGTATCTTTAATAGTACCATCAGAAGGTTGTTTAAAAGGTAAAGGCATCCATGGCGGATAAATTTCATCAAAATCACGATTAATATGATTATTAGTCACTACTTTTTGTATTGCTTCTTTACTTAAGGGTTCAACTTTAAGTGACCAACTTTTTTGGAAATTTGGCACAATAACCCCTTCTAAATCTCCTTCTGCAATACCAGTAGTCTTAGAAAATTTATCCGTAATTTCCTGAGGTAAAAATTGTACTTTATCTTCTAATTCAGGCCATATTTTTTCTGGCGTATTATGGACTTTTGAAAAATTAATACGCCTAGGTGGATACAAACAAAATTGCGGTTCTCGAACATATTTGATTAATTCAGGATACTGAACCATAGTTCCAAGCCCAACAGCAATGGGCATAGGAAAAGAAATTATTCGAGCTTTGCCATTTTCTATCTTTACAAAGACACGTTCGTTGGAAATAAAAGCGGCTCCAGAAGAGAGTAGAGCAATAATGAAAGAGGTTTTTCCTGCGCTGGCATCACCAACAACCATATAGTTCTTTTTGTTTATTTGTACTGCCCCAGCATGAAAAATAACCCACCCTTGATCTTCTAAAAAACGGGTAATAAGATCACGAACGATTCGAGAAATCTCTAGTAGTGGCCATCGCACTTTGACAGATAAAACTAAAGTAATTGAATTACTTGATTTATCTGTTACCCATAACATGCCATATGCGGAGTCACAATCTACTGTAATATGTTCAGTGATAGAAATTCGATCGACATATCTTCTTGCATTAGATATTTTAAATGTATCTACTTCAGAGCTTCCAATAGAGTGTAGAACGGCTTGAACCAAGTCTTCAGAATGAAAAAAATTGACTGAATAAGTTGTTTTTGGAGTATTGTTTTCGTTCAATAAATTAAGAGGATAAATGTATTTCTCAATCCAGCTATAGGTTTCAGGGTCATAAGAATGAATATCAATTTTTAATCCATGAAGTTTAAAGTTTCCTTGATGAGGTAATGCTTTTACCTTATCAAAAATCAAATCCACCCAAAAAGGCCGTTTTGGATAAATTATATTTTGCTCAATTTGGCTGGTCATTGATTGTCCTTTATGTGGTTTTTTGGGTGCAGTATTTTGTTTTAGGTTTTCGGCCATT
>CAZHUE010000193.1:0-4457 GCA_964535875.1 uncultured Methylomarinum sp. | reverse complement strand
ACTTCAGTAAACTCAGATTGTTTTGCCCAACGACTGGCACGATAACAAATACGTTCTGCTAATTCTAAAGTAACTCCCGCTTTATCCCCCGACAAACATTTATCCAGATCCCACCAAGAACCCCGTCCTTTATAGTTTAAAATTAATCCAAGGCGAACACTGCTATGAAAAACTCCAAAAGAATATAGATATTCTCTAGCATGATCTAAACTAAAATGATCAGAAAACAGTTCTAAATTATCATCAATAAGACGGTTTTCCATCTCCACAGAATCAAGAACAAACTCGTCGCAAAGCAACCAGGCCAAGTCATCAAGCCTATTTCTTGTGCCACAGTGTTCCCAATCAAACCAGGAAATATCATTACTTTGTGCTCGAACTATTGCGTTTCCTGGACGAGCATCCCATTTAATAAAACGCTGTTTTGAAATTGTAAAAAGATCAAAAAGTTTATCAACTTTTGGTTGAGCTGGATGAATTTTAAAATGTTGACCAATGACAGCAGGTCGGTCTATTAAGCCAGTAATCCATTCTTGCGTATTTCCAATAGGTTGAAACTGCTTATCCAGACCATTGTCAGATCCTGTTTTTTGGATGGTTGAAAGGCTTTTTAGAGCATTATTTAATAAAGATTCAACCTGTTCTTCAGTAGCAGCGTGTAAAGCTTGGGGAAGTCGTTGGCCTTTTAAGTCTTCTTGAACTAGCAAATAATTGCCATCAGTCGCTAAAAGTTTGGGTACAGCTGACGAGTTTTTACCAATTTTACGTAAAACTGCGCATTCTACCGAAAGCAAAGATTTCTCTCGGCGTTCAGTAGCAATGACTGAGCGACCATCAATTAAATGTAATCGATATGATTTTCTGGTGGGGCCTCCTGGGAACTCAACATCTTTAACTTTTGTGTTTAATAATTGTTCCCAAATACCAATTTTTAGATCACGGTTTCGCTGTTTTTTCTTTGTTTGACTAGCTTTTTTATCTTTTCGATATTTTGCGGAGTTTCTCTTTTTGACATTCATGTAATTTTACAGTTCAGATAGTTATTCTTCCTTAAACGCTCTAGTAAAGTTACGAAATAAAGGTTTAGTCAGATATTCAATTGCTGTTCGTTCACCAGTAATAATCATTACAGTTGCCTGCATGCCAGGGTGAATAGGTGTATTGTTTAATACCTTTACAGGATCTTCTGTCAGTTCAATAGTTGCTAGGTAATAAGGTAGTTGAGTCTTTTGGTCGGTTAGTCGGTCAGCAGAAATAACATTAACCTTTCCTTTTATTGGTCTTAATGCTCGCTGACTAAATGCAGTAAAACGGACTTCAGCAAGTTGTCCAGGCCGAATAATATCCCTGTCTTTGGGTTCCACATGCGCACTGATCAGCAACTTTTGGCCAGCAGGTACAATTTCTAAAATAATATCGCCTGGTGCAATAACACCGCCTAATGTATGAGTTTTCATGTTAACAACAGTTCCAGAAACTGGAGCTTTAATGACTGTTCGAGATAAAGTGTCATTAACTTTAGATTTTTGATGGGTTAATTTAACAATCTGTTCCTGATCAGATTGTAACTGAACTGAAATTTTAGTATTCCTCGATGCAATTAATTCTTTTTTTTGCTGGTGTAATTGACCCGTTTGCTGTTTTATTCCAGCAAGCTGGGATTGCTTTTCTTTTATTTCAATTTCAGTGGTAGCTTCATCATTTTGTAATTTAAATAAATCTCTTCTTGTAACCAGTCCTTTCTTTAAAAATTCACGATTAACCTTGAGTTCTTCTCGAATAATATTCAATAATTTTTTTTGAGATACCAAGCTACTCTTGAGTTGAGAAAATTGATTTTTCAACTGATTAATTCTGCCATCGATAATAGATATTTTTTCCCTTTGTTCGGCTTGACGAGCGGAAAATGATGCCTTCTGTTCAAAAATAGCATTTTCAATTGCTGGTTGTGAGCGACTACTTAATATCCATTGTGGAAATATAATTTGATCTATTTGTTTTTTTTCTGCCGTAAGCCTTGCAAATCGAGTTGTTGAAAGTATGAGTTGAGAGTTTAACGAATCATATTCTGCTTTTGCCTGTGTGTCATCAAGCTTAACAATTGTTTGACCAGCACTAACTATATCTCCATCTTTAACAAGAAGTTCTCGAATAATTCCACCCTCTAAATGCTGAATGGTTTTACTATATCCATCAACACTGATAAAACCTGGAGCGATTGCTGCGCTAGATAAAGGTACGAAAAATGTCCAGGCTAGCAGTAAACCTATAAAACAACCTAAAACAAGATAGCCTCTGAAAATGAGGCCTCTAGTTTCTTCATTAAAGTTATTTTTATCAAAATTTACTAACTGTTCTGGGGTCATTTTTGTTTTGCTTTCTTAGGAAGTTTTTTTTGGCTTGTTGTTTGGTTTAGCGTTTGTTGATTGTTATTTTTTGGCAAAATGTGATGACTTGTTTCATGGTGGGTTTGCTGATAACTCAGAGATAGTTTAACAGGCTTGGGGAAATCAGCAGGGGGCCGAGAGTGTTTTTTTGTCGGTTTTAATACGGGATCTACTCTGGATTTTTTTAACATAATGACATCATCAGTTAGTTTTAACATACTTGATTGATGAGAAATCAAAATAATCATTGAGCCTTTTTGCTTTAGTTTTTCAATCGCATTTGAAAGTGCTTCTCTTCCTTCTCTATCCAGATTAGCATCTGGCTCATCCAGAACGATTAGTTTTGGGTTTCGGTATGCTGCCCGAGCCAAGGCGATTCGCTGTCGCTGTCCGCCTGAAAGAAAGGCGCCTGAATCTCCAATTTCAGTTTCATAACGCTTGGGGAATTGCATAATCATCTTATGAACACCAGCGATCTTGGCAGCTTCTATTACAGAATAAACATCTCCATTTTCGTCCATCCGAGCTATATTTTGACGAAAAGTTCCTGCAAATAATTCAACGTCTTGAGGTAAAAACCCAAGATGAGGACCTAACTCCTCAGAATCCCAATAGGTAAGATCTGTGCCTCCCAATCTTACATGTCCTGATGTTGGCTTTGCTATACCAACAAGAAGCCGTGCCAATGTGGACTTTCCTGCTGCTGTTGGTCCACCAATGCCCAGACTTTTTCCAGGCCTAATCTCAAAATTTATTTTGTACAAAACTGGTTTGGCATTTCTGGAATAAGTATAGGTTAATTTTTCAACTTTAAGTGAGCCGCTCGGCTTTGCAATTGAAGAGTATGGTTTTAAAGTTGGAGCAATATCTAGTCGATAACTAACCTGTTTAAGTGCATTCCTTGCTTTAAGAACTGATTTCCACGAAGAAATAGCTCTTTCCATGGGTGCTATTGCACGTCTCATCAATAAAATACTAGCCATCATTGCACCGCCAGTTAGTTGATCATTCATGATCAGCCAAGCTGCAGAAAAAACCACGGAAACTTGTAAGGCAAAACGCAAAAACTTGGCTGTTGTAGAAATCCATCCTGTTTTTGATACAAATTGTGCCTGGCTTGCTAATGATGCTTCATTTTTAGAATTCCATTGATTGAGAAAATTCTGTCTCATTCCCATTGCTTCAATAACATCCGAATTTTTTATAACAGAGGAAGCATATTCAATTAATTTATTTGACGAGTCCTCAGAATTTTTAACTAAAGACCGACTTAGATACTCATTTAAAATTGCTAGTCCAGCCAATAATACAAGACCTATCAGTGTAATAGTGCCAATTAAAGGGTGCAATAAGAATAGTACGAAAGTGAAGATCGGTGCCCAGGGTAGGTCAAGAATAGAAAGTAAGGTCGGCTCCGAACAAAAATTACGTAATGTTGCTAAATCATTAAGAACTCGTACGGAAGAAGGTTTTTCTTTTCTAAGTGAGCGTTTGACTGTTCCACTAATGATATGACTACTTAAACGTCTATCTAGCCATGATCCCATTTTCGTTAAAATGGCACTTCGAGTTGCATCAAGCACACTCAGAGTGATTAAAGCGGCAACAGCTATAATCGTCAAAAAAATAAGAGTTTCCGTGCTCCTGTTTGGTATAACTCGATCATACAGTTGCAGTAAATAAATTGGAACTGTCAGCATGAGCAAGTTAACAAAAAAACTAAAAAAAACTACGGAAAAAAAACTTTGTCTGCAAGTATTTAAAGTATCCCGTAAGAAAGCGTTTAAAGTTTGTTTTGACAAAGAATTGACTCCTTAGTTAATTTTCACTAGTAAATCTAATGTTTATGAATAAAGTGAAGCGCTGTCTGCCCATAATGAATAGATCATTTTGGACAAACAACGATACCACAGTAAGTCCTTTTAAGTTTGTAGAATAATCAGCTTAGAACTAATCATCCAGAACAGTATCATCACTGCTTATTCCATCATCGTAGCTGTAGCCATATTTGCCACCGCCGCCGCCAGAACCTGATCCACCACCGCCGTATCGGAAGACCCACGTGAAGCC
>CAZHUE010000192.1:0-5885 GCA_964535875.1 uncultured Methylomarinum sp. | reverse complement strand
GGAGATAACGGCTTCTAGTTTTTGTTTAGCGACTATTCTTCGCGCAGTTTTTTATGCGCATTGGATGAGCCGAATAGCACACCATTGGGAATAATCACCGCACAGCGTCCGCCGATTTTCAGCATGCGTAATATCAACGCTAAAAACAGCAGTTCGGTTTTTTTGGTTTTAACTGTTTTGAGTAGCGAGCCTTCTACACCGTCATAATCCAGCGAGCTTTTGAAGGGTGGGTTTGCCAGTATTAGGCTGTATTGGTCGCGCTTGTTTTCATTAGCCTCACTCAAGGCATCACGTGCCAGTGCATCATGTCCAATCAACTGTGGTTTATCGATGCCGTGTAGTTGCAGGTTCATCGCGCCAATACGCAACATGGTGGCATCAAATTCAATACCCGTAAACATCTCGCTATTAAAATACTCGCGGAAGCTTTGCTCGTGCAGCCAGTCGGGGTGATGTTGATAGATGTATTCACCTGCACCGACCAAAAACCCTGCTGTGCCACTGGCGGGGTCGCAAATTTTATCTTCACGCGTGGGCTGCATGATTTCAACCATCATTTTAATAATATGGCGCGGAGTGCGAAATTGCCCGTTAGTGCCAGCAGTGGCAATTTTTGATAGCAGATATTCGTATAAGTCACCTTTGGTATCACGGTCATCCATTTGGATTTTAGCGATCATTTGCACCACTTGATCCAATAGCTTAGGCGTGGGAATCATAAAGGTCGCGCCTTTCATGTATTGCGCGAATACACCTGCTTTACCTTCATTACCCAACTGCTTCATGTGTTCAAACACGGAGAGGTTATTCGCATCCGCCTGTGGCTGGGTGAATAAGGCGAACATAGTCTCATGTTCAACGTGCCTGAATTTACTCCAGCAGAATTTGGTTTGCGCGTCGCTATACAGAGGATTTTTTAAGGCTGTGCCACTAGTTAGCCTGTTTTTCATCGCGTAGCTGGTTTTCATCCAATCGGCGTAAAAATAACAAGAAGGTAAACTGCTCGATAACCGTGAGTGGATTATTGATGCCCCCTGTCCAAAAAATTTCCCATATTTTATCAACTTGGCTTTTGAGTTCACCTGTGACAATGCAAAGTTCTTCCTTTGGTTAAGTGGATGTTTTTTATAAGACAATAGGAGCTAAGAGCTGGTGTTCTATGCCAGTTTTAGTAAGTGCGGATCTGGGTATTGAGTTTTATCGGTGCTTTGGTTTAGCATTTTTTCTGCTTTGGTTGCCATTAGACTTTTGAGATTTATTGGTGTTTTTGTGACGACGTGGTTGACGAGGTTGTTTGGGCGGGATAGGTGGTGCTATTTTGGCGGTCTCAAAGCCAGCAATTTGTTCACGCTTTATTTCTTTGCCAATTAATTTTTCAACCATACATAATGCCTTGTATTCGTCATGGGACACAAGTGATATAGCTTCACCTTCTTCACCTGCGCGGCCGGTTCTGCCAATTCTATGGACATAGTCTTCCGGTACACGAGGTAACTCAAAATTGACTACATGGGGTAACAGATTAATATCTATACCACGAGCGGCTACATCGGTAGCAACTAATACTCTAAGCTGATTAGCTTTAAAACCTGCTAAGGCTCTAGTTCTGGCACCTTGACTTTTATTACCATGGATAGCGGCAGCATTAATATTAACTTTGTTCAGTTTTTCTGTTAGTCGATTGGCACCATGTTTTGTTGTAGTAAATACTAAAACTTGTTGCCAGTCATGTTCTTTTATCAGGTGACAGAGAAGTTTTGTTTTATCTGTTTTATCAACTAGATAGGCAACTTGATCAACTAGTTCAGCAGCCGTATTACGAGCAGCGACTTCAATTCTTACAGGATTAACTAGCAGCCCGGTTGTAAGTTTTCTAATATCTGCAGAAAAAGTTGCAGAAAACAGCAAATTTTGCCGCTTTTTTGGTAGAAAGCCGATAATTTTACGGATATCACGAATAAAACCCATATCAAGCATACGGTCTGCTTCGTCAAGGATTAACGTTTCTACCTGATTTAGTTTAACTACGTGTTGACCGATTAAATCTAAAAGTCGACCAGGTGTTGCGACCAGTATATCGACACCCCCTCTTAATCGTGATATTTGTGGATTAATTTTAACACCTCCAAAAACCACTTCGGATCGTAAGCGTGGATGAAGATGGGCGCCATATTTATTAACTGATTCGCCTATTTGAGCAGCGAGCTCTCTGGTTGGTGTAATAATTAATGCGCGTACCGGTCTGTTTTTACTGTATGTTTTTTGGGATAAGCGATGCAGGATAGGTAAGGTAAATCCTGCTGTTTTACCCGTCCCTGTTTGGGCGGCAGCTAAAACATCATTGCCATCTAAAACAGCTGGAATTGCTTGCGCTTGAATAGGGGAGGGCGTGGAATAGCCGGCATCTGCAATGGCACGTAAAAGTGGATCAGATAAACCTAAAGAGGTAAAGGGCATAGTTTTTAGTATCTTGATGAAAGGGGCCGCATTGACCAATTTTAAATTTACGCGGCATTATGAAAATTGGAAAGTAAAATAAATTCAACAAATCTCAAAGAGAATTTTGGTAAGTTTTGTAGAATTGTATTTTTGTAGTAAAAATATAGTCTTTAAATTGTTTGATGTTTAATTTAAGTTCATTTTGAGTATGTAAAGATAAAGCCTATTGTATACTGTAGGATAAATTATTGCCTAAAAGCTAATATAAAATCAGATAGTAATGAATATTCTTTAATGGACACCTTTTAGTAATTGAACAAGAAAATATTTTGGTTCTGAATCGTTCTTATCCTCAATTGATATTGGTACACTCATGAATGAGATTATATTTTTGATAAAAATAATAATTATTAGAGGCTCTCATCAAACATTCTAAAATTAGCTATTTACTAGCATCTTTTTTTATGCTCATCTTGGTTTTATTTATTGGGTGGCATGTTATAGGCCGATATGAGTCTGATTTGTTAGCCGAACAACGCATTGGTTTAAAAAACGAATTAACCAAACGGACTGAGGTTTTAGTAAAAGCAGTCAGCTATCGTTTTTCATTGTTACACAATGTTCGAGTATTTATTAATACAAACATAGGATTGTATGATACTAATCCACAAAGGTTTAAACAAAAAACGATTTCTTTTTTAGAAACTATTCATAACAAAGTGCCTGATGTTAAGTCTATTTTTATCGCTCCACATGGTGTTCAGCGATATGTATTCCCGAATACAGAAGAAAATTTAAATAACAATGGGCAGAATTTGTTAGATCAAACAACCCCTGATGAGGTAGTGACTCAGGAAATTGTTAAGAGTAGAGTTGATGAGGTCAGTAATCCTTTTTATTTAATAAACCAGAATGAACTGGGAACAGTTGCTCGTTTAGCCATTTATCAGGAGGGATCATTTTGGGGGTTGACAGCGATGACTCTTGATATTATGCCAATTTTAACGATGGCAAATTTAATTAATTCAAAAAATGAATTATTTAAATTTGCTTTAAGAGTCAAGGGTGGGAGCGTATTTTATGGAGATGCATCTGATTTTAATGAAAATTCTGTTATCCACGAATTTCATATGCCTGATAGTCAATGGGAAATAGTGATTACACCACTTGAAGTTTTTAACAGGTTTAATAATACTTTTTGGTTTGCTATCAATTTTTTTCTTGCATTATTAAGTAGTGTTATTTTATATGGTTTTTTAATACGGAAAAAAAATATTGAATTATCTGCATCACAGAAGATAGCTTCAATAACTCATGAAAAGCATGATTTAGCCTCTATTTTAAAAGCAATGCCAGATCCTTATTTTCGAGTTGCTCGAAATGGAACTGTTTTAGATTACCAAATTAATCAGCCAGGTCAATTTCATGTATCGTCAGAACAATGTAAATATTTAAAAATACAAGATGTAATGCCTGATGAATTTAGAAATTTTTTTATTGAAAAAATAGAACAATTTTGTCTGACAAGACAATTACAGCATTTTGAATACACTCTCCAAAAATCTACGGGGCATTATGACTTTGAAGTAAGATTGACTGGTATTCTTGGTTCTGATGATTTTTTAATCATTATTCGGGAAGTAACAGAACAAAAAAAGAGTGAAGCACTGAATTGGTATCAGGCCAATTATGATCCTTTAACAAAACTACCTAACCGACGAATGCTACATGATCGACTTGATCAGGAAATTTCTAAATCTCGGCGTACGGGACAGGCATTAGCTTTATTGTTTCTTGATCTGGACCGATTTAAAAATGTAAACGATAGGCTTGGTCATGAAATGGGCGATTTGCTTTTGATTGAATCAGCTAAACGAATTTCAAATTGTCTTCGCGATTCTGATACAGTGGCTCGCTTTGGAGGGGATGAGTTTACGGTTATACTTTCAGAGCTAGAAGATTTACATAGTGTTGAGCGAATAGCGCAAAATATTATTGATGTGTTAAGCAAACAGTTTGTGTTTGATGATAATTTTGCAAATATCTCAGCCAGTATAGGCATCTCAATTTATCCTGACGATGCAAAAAATGCAGATGAGCTTTTGAAAAATGCGGATCAAGCAATGTATAGTGCTAAAGCACTTGGACGAAGCCGATTCAGCTATTTTACTAAATCTTTGCAACAAGCGGCTCAATTCCGCTTGATTTTACTTAATGATATGCATAAAGCGTTAACTGAAAATCAATTTCAGTTATATTTTCAACCTATTGTTGATTTAAGAACTAATGAAATATATAAAGCTGAAGTATTATTACGATGGAATCACCCTAAAGTTGGTTTAGTCAAACCTGATGTTTTTTTATCTTTAGCTGAAGAAACAGGGCTTATTGTTGATATTGGAAATTGGGTATGTAAACAAGCGATTAAAGAAATTAAAAGGTTTAAAAATAAGCATAATATTGATATACAGTTGAGTATTAATAAATCATCTGTACAATTTCATGCAATGGCTCAGAATGAAAAATGGATTAATTACCTACAAGAACTAGAATTGTCTGGCGATTGCATTATGATTGAAATTAATGAAAGCTTATTAATGGAAGCGGACTCAAATATCAACAAGCAACTACTCGATTTTCGTAATCAAGGTATTCAAGTAGCATTGGACGACTTTGGCGTGGGTTTCTCTTCACTTTCGTCTTTAAAAACATTTGAAATTGATGTCATTAAATTGGATCATAAATTTATAAATAACTTAACACCTGACTCCGATGATCTTGCTTTATCAGAGGCAATCATTGTTATGGCGCATAAATTTAAATTAAAAGTGATTGCAGAAGGGATAGAAACTGAACAGCAAAGACGGTTATTAATTGAAGCTGGATGTGATTATGGGCAGGGCTATTTAATTTCTAAACCGTTACCTGCTGATCAACTTATAAAGTTTTTAAAAAAGACAGAAAAGCAAATGAGCACTTAAGGCCGCCTCTTGTGTCCTTCTACATCTACTTTGTGCATTTTTTATTAGCTGAAAATAGCTATGTGCCTATTTCATAAATAAAAATATGATCCTAAGAGCATATATTACATTCATCATATGAAGCTAAAGTTTTGCAAAATTCTAAGTCAGTTTTTGAGTCGTTTTGATCTTATGGTCATAAAAAAGCAATCTGAAACTTTGTGGGATGAAGGTTTGATCAAACATTATCAATATCAAAAAAGTTTACAAACTGAAAGCCCTTTTGAATATCAAAAAAGAGAATACCCTCCAAAAGATTTTGCACCGACTATGAGTGAGTGGGAAGAGGTGAGTAGTCTATTAAAAGATAAAATGACAGTTTGTGAGTTGGGGCCAGGAACAGGTCGGTTTACAGATTTATATTTCCATATCTGCAAAAAAGTCTATTTGGTTGATATTTCCGAACAAATTTGTGAAAAAATTCTG
>CAZHUE010000191.1:0-5892 GCA_964535875.1 uncultured Methylomarinum sp. | reverse complement strand
GGTCTTACCCCAAAAAGCTCAGAGGATATTTATAAAATGCAGTGATAACTGCATTTGAATAAGTATAATTTGGATGTAAAAAGCGGATAAAACTTATTTAACCAACTATTGTTGCGCTCCTAAGATATTATTTATAATAGATCTATTGCTTAATTAGTGCCAGATAGAAATCAATATTATACCATAAGTAGTTGTATTTAAATGAAAATTTTTTTCGGTCAGGCACTAAATTAAGAGATGAAGCTATTAATCCCTCACTAAATAATTCAGGGTTTACTTTCGCTGCCAGCCCTCGCGTTCGTTCTCCATGGCTGGCAGCGAGCGAAAAAAGACTTTGCCTTTTTTGAGAAGGTCTTCTCCAGTTGCTCCTACTGCTAAATCAGCATTGCCATCCCATCAAAATCACAGCAGCTAATAATACTCCAAAAGACTCGGAACCCACGACCTTATACTTTTTAAATCAATTTGGTGTCAAGGAGCTAAAAGCAGTTAACTCGTCTCTGCCATCTTTAAATAGAAAGACAACTCCAGGTTTCGGGGTATTCCTAGGTGCTTCGCCTGGTCCCGCAACCGCTAAATCATCGAAGCCATCACCGTTAAAATATCCAGAAGTAAGTGAATAACCAAATTCATCTCTATCTTCATTTAGACCAAGAGAATAACCATCAGGTTTTCTGCTGCTTTGTGTCTGTGCTTTCCAAGGATTAAGCCCAATTAAATTAGTATCTTGGAAGACAAAAAGAATACCTGATTCTGGATCGCCTCCTAGTGATTACCCAAGTGCGCCAACGGCTAGATCCATTAGCCCATCATTATCAAAATTTCCAGTTGTCATAGTGTGGGTAAATAGATCGCCGTGTTCATTTGCGCCTAACTTTGTTTGAGCGATCGATTCCTGGGGTTGTACCAATATTAGTGATAGAAGTGCCGCTATATAGAGGATATATTTATAAATTGACATTAGTTGACTTCCTTTTTATTGTTTTTTGGATTTAATTTGGTCTTAGATGTATTCGACTGAAAGCAGTTTATAGAAACTACATATAAAAATCTGTGAATTATTCACACTCTTGTTTCCAACATAAGGTCAATGAGTTGTATAGGGGGGGAACTATGATGGTCTGAATTTTGATCGGAAAGAGTAGGAGGAGGGGTAGAGTTATCCTAGAAAAAGCAGTTTAACGAGGAATTATAATGCTTTACAGGTTTTTGCTCCTGCAAAAACTGCATTTCCTACCTCCATGTAGGTCAAAAAAATTTTAGCTTCGCATATATGAATGTAGGAGAGGGGTGAGAGCAGGAAGCACTAGCTTCACATAGGTCAAGCGGACATTTTTTGAAGTGCTGTGGAATCAATAGCTTGTGCTAGAAACCATGAGCAACTGCTTTTTCTAGGGTTATGGGAAAAGCTTATAGTCAAGAGTAGTAATAAGCCCTAATACACAGTAAAATAAACAAAGTATAAACTTTATTCTTTAATTCTAATGAATACAAAAAAAATTGGTTTTATTGGTGCAGGCAACATGGCATCAAGTTTGATTAATGGGCTAATTGCTAGTGGGCAGGCACCTAGTCAGTTATGGGCATCAGATACAAATCAGGATGTGTTACATGCATTAGCTGAAAAACTAAAAATCAATGTTTGCACTGATAATAATGATTTGGTTAATAAAGTTGATGTACTAGTGCTGGCAGTTAAGCCACAGGTATTGCACTCTGTAGCTGAAACCATCACAGGTACGCTTAAAAGTAATAATGTATTAATCGTTTCTATTGCTGCTGGTATTTCGCAAAATAGTCTGGCGGAGTGGTTGGGAAATAACTGTGCAATTGTTCGTTGCATGCCCAATACGCCAGCTTTGGTTCGAACAGGTGCAACGGCACTTCATGCCAATAGCAAAGTGAATGATGAGCAAAAAAACCTGGCCGAGAATATTTTACGTTCGGTGGGGATTAGCTTATGGGTTGACCATGAAAGTGAGCTGGATGCAGTAACAGCAATTTCTGGTAGTGGCCCTGCTTATTTTTTTCTATTAATGGAAGCAATGGAACGTGCAGCACTAGAATTAGGCGTTGACGAGAAAACGGCAAGATTGTTAATTCAGCAAACAGCCTTGGGTGCTGCTAAAATTGCTTTAGAGTCAGATGAAACCTCCGGGCAGTTACGCCAAAATGTGACATCGGCAGGTGGAACTACAGAACAGGCAATTAAAACTTTTGAGGAAGGCAATTTTTCTCAATTAGTTTCTAAAGCCTTACATGCAGCACGAGATAGATCTATTGAAATGTCTAAAGAATTAGGAGCAACATAATGGGTACAAGTTATATGACTAATCCGGTTATATTTTTAATTGATACATTACTTTCACTCTATATATTAGCGGTTGTGTTGCGCTTTTTATTACAGTGGACTCGTGCAGATTTTTATAATCCGATTTCGCAGTTTTTAGTGAAAATCACCCATCCACCCTTAAAGTTTCTTCGCCGATTGGTACCATCTATTGGCAAAATAGATACCTCTTCAATTGTGTTAGCATTAGGCTTGCAAATGATTGCAGACTTTTCAATTTTAATGCTTAAAGGTGTGGCGGTGAGTATACCAGCCTTGGTTGTTTTATCGTTTACTCAGCTGGTTTCTTTACTGATTAATATTTTTATTTTTGCAGTCTTTGCCAGAGCAATACTTAGTTGGTTTGACCCAGGTAATTACAACCCGGCAAGTTCTCTTTTACATAATTTAACTGAACCTGTACTCAATTTGTGTCGTAAAGTGATACCTGATTTAGGTGGAATGGATTTGTCACCTTTAATAGCTTTAGTTGCTTTACAGTTAGCAAAAATGATGGTTTTACCACCATTAAATGAATTAGCTAGTTTAATTGGCTAGTTTTATAATTGTTTAATCTCTAACAATAAACCCGAAAATATCAAGCAGTGTAATGACACCCGAACAATTTACTAAATATACCGAGCAAGGGTATAACCGTATCCCTATTAGCCGAGAAGTTTTAGCTGATTTGGATACACCACTTAGTGCTTATCTTAAATTAGCAAATGGAGCATATTCTTATTTATTTGAGTCTGTGTATGGTGGTGAACAATGGGGAAGATATTCCATTATAGGCTTGCCTTGTAAAACATGGGTAAAAATTACGGGCAATCAAATTACGTTGGAAAAAGAAGGTAAAATGCTTGAGGGTTTCGCCCATCCACAACCGTTAGAGTGGATCGAGGAATTTAGGCAGCGTTATAAAATTCCTGATATAGAAGGATTACCTCGATTTAACGGTGGGCTTGTCGGTTATTTTGGTTATGAAACGATTGGGTATATTGAGCCTCGATTAAAGTCAAAGGGAAAAGATGACCCTATTGGAACTCCTGATATTTTATTAATGGTTTCTGAGGAAATGGTGGTTTTTGATAATCTGTCGGGCAAAGTATTATTATTGACACATGCTGATCCAGCAGATGAAAATTCTTACCAAAATGCAAAGAGCAGGCTGGATGAGTTAGTTATAAAACTACGAGATTTAACCGCAAAGTTTGATACTCAAAAATCAAATAAAAAGGTAGATGAGGCTGATTTTATCTCTGGTTTTACTCAACAAGGATATGAAAATGCTGTATTAAAGGCTAAGGACTATATCGTTGCTGGTGATGTTATGCAAGTAGTGATTTCTCAGCGCATGTCAATTCCATATTCGGCTTCTCCTCTTAATTTATATCGCGCATTGCGTTGTTTGAACCCTTCGCCCTATATGTATTATTTAAATTTAGGAGATTTTTATATAGTCGGTTCATCACCTGAAATCCTGGTTAGATTAGAAGATGATACGGTGACAGTTAGACCTATCGCAGGAACACGACCTCGTGGGGCAAATACAGTAGAAGATGATGCCTTAGAAAAAGAACTTTTAGCTGACCCTAAAGAGTTGGCAGAGCATTTGATGCTAATTGATTTGGGCCGTAACGATGCGGGTAGAGTGGCAAAAATAGGAACAGTCAAATTAACAGATAAAATGTTAATTGAGCGGTACTCTCATGTCATGCATATTGTGTCAAATGTAACCTGTGAATTACAAGAAGGTAAAGATGCATTCGATGTATTGGCTGCGACTTTTCCTGCTGGAACTGTAAGTGGTGCGCCAAAAATTAGAGCAATGGAAATTATTGATGAATTAGAACCGGTAAAACGTGGTGTTTATTCGGGAGCGGTAGGTTATATTTCCTGGTCTGGTAATTTAGATACCGCAATAGCGATAAGAACTGCTGTGATAAAAGACAAAACACTGCATATACAAGCCGGTGCAGGTATAGTTTATGATTCAATACCAAGGAATGAGTGGGATGAAACAATGAATAAGGGACGTGCCATTTTTAAAGCCGTTGCTATGGCAGAAGCAGGATTAGAAGGGGAAAGTTCATGACTGTAAAAGTAGTCATGGTCGATAATTACGATTCGTTTACTTATAATTTAGTGCAATATTTTGGGGAGCTGGGTGCTGATGTAACTGTGGTTCGGAATGATGAAATGTCAGTTGACGATATCGACACTTTATCACCTAATAAAATTGTTATTTCTCCTGGGCCATGTACACCTAAAGAAGCGGGAGTTTCAGTTGAAACGATAGAAAAATTTTCAAAAAAATATCCAATTTTAGGTGTATGTTTAGGGCATCAAAGCATAGGTGTCGCTTTTGGCGGTAATATTGTTCATGCTAAAAGCATTATGCACGGTAAGACATCCCCAGTATTTCATAAGGATCAAGGTGTTTTTAAAGGACTGAATAATCCTTTTATTGCTACACGTTATCATTCCTTGGTTATTGATCAAAAAACATTACCTGATTGTTTAGAAATAACTGCTTGGACAGAGGACAACGCAGGAAATATTGATGAGATTATGGGCATCAAGCACAAAGAATTTGAAATAGAAGGTGTTCAGTTTCATCCTGAATCTATATTGACTGAACATGGTCATGATATGTTGAAGAATTTTTTAGATCAGTAAGCGCTCCACAAAAAGAGGGATGCAGATAACAATTTTAAGACACGGAATTCCTGATTTATCTAGCTGGAGTAAAATACATACTTTGGAAATTCCTGGATGGATAGCTGAATATAATTCTGCTGGAGTAGAGCAAGAAATTAGCCAGTCTTGTGAAGAAATGATTAGTGAATTAGAACATAAATATATAGTTTGTAGCCATTTAAAGCGTTCTATACATTCAGCAAAAGTTATTGGATATCAATCGCCCGATTTAATTGATTCAGTTTTTAATGAAGCAGGACTCCTCGTCATTCGAATACCCTTTGTCAGATTAACGCCACATGTATGGAGTATGATTTTCAGGTTATTTTGGATCATTGGTGTTTCTAACCAAGTAGAATCATTATCTGCTTTTAAAATTCGTGTTTCTTTGGCTGCAGAAAAACTAATCCACCAAGCAAAAAATCACGATAAAGTTTTATTTATTGGCCATGGTATTATTAACCGTTTTTTGGCAAAAGAACTTATTTTAAAAGGCTGGGAGGGTAAAGAAGCACCAAATGACAATAAATACTGGGGATATAGGTATTGGGAATATATAACTTATACAAAAATTTAATAGACTCCAAATAAGATTATAAATATGAAAATTCAGCAGGCACTTAACAAGTTGTTAGAAAAACAAGATTTAACAGCAGATGAAATGCGTAATGTGATGCGTATTATTATGTGTGGTGATGCAACGGATGCACAAATAGGCGGGTTTCTTATTGCTTTGCGCTGCAAAGGAGAGAGTATAGATGAAATAGCTGCTGCTGCTGGTGTGATGCGAGAATTAGCAAGTAAAGTTTTCATCTCTGGAAAACATGTCATTGATACTTGTGGAACAGGAGGTGATGGGG
>CAZHUE010000190.1:0-5908 GCA_964535875.1 uncultured Methylomarinum sp. | reverse complement strand
TGCTCTGATGGCTCGGTTAGTTCCTGGATAGGGCTAATATGGGAACACTGATGATGATCTTATAAACTTTTCACCTGCAAACAATGCCATTGAAATAACCGCTTACCTATCACTTTTACCCTCCTATCAGATAGTTCTGACCGCTTAAGCCTATTTACTTGGCAATAAACATGACTCAATTTTATTATTGCACTCGTGGTGTAAAAGTGATGTGAAGAAATAGCTCATACCAACTAACTTTAAAAAAAATCACTTGCCTGTGACATAGCTCATAAGCTGCTACGTAAAACAAGAGGATTATAGTACCCAACAGCGCAAAAAATGAATTGGTATCTACAACTCAGAGCCTGTTGAGATTTTAATAAAATAAAAATTAAGGTGGTCATCATGAAAAAAAATATATTTATTCTTGCAGCAACTCTAGTCTCAAGCCAAGCATTTGCCATTCAAGAAGTACCTGACTCAAGCATTAATGAAATTGCTAGAACTACAATGGAAAATGGAGAGACCGTTATTAGATATAACCCTGAGTATTGCGAAGAATTAGGCGATCAGGTCTGTCATTTTTTTCTTTCTCATGAATATGGGCATATTGCATTAGAGCATACGCTTGGCGGTGACTTCACTGTAGAAGAAGAAAATGCTGCTGATTGCTGGGTTACACAAAATGCACCTATAGATTTATCAAAAGCAGCTTATGCTTACTTTAAAAATGAAGACAATATAGAGGGAGATCATGATTCTTCAGCACAACGCGCTGAAAATCTATCCAACTGTCCTGAAGAAGCATCAATTTCTGAAAAACAGCATAGTAGTGATAATTCAAATAATCAAAAACAAATAAGAAGCCGTTTTAACCATTATAGAGCTGATGAAGTTTTTGCAACGTTGGAAAGAAGTTATCCGCAATATTTTCCTGAGTCTTCTTTTGGTATCAGATATGGAGTAGAAGCCTTTTATAGAGGAAACTCGATTTATTTAAAAAAATACCGAAATGGTTCAGCCTTGGTAGAATACAAAGGCTCTCTATACTTTAAAATCCCTGTTCTTGGAATTGACTGGACATATTCAGGCCCATTATATTAATGTCCCATTTAATATTAGTTTTTTTCAACTGTTAAAAATCAATTAATTGACTCAACCACCAGCTAAAAGCTGGTGGCTTCCTCTGATAACTGACTGTATACTTTAACTCTTAAATTTTTAAAGAAGCCAAAGTATGAAACACAAGGAAGCAGAATCTATAATGTTGCCGTTGCCTTAGCCCCACAATTAAGAGAACAACCACAGGCTATAGAAAACCTGGCTACCCGAACAGAAGATGGAAAACTGATTAATTTATCCCACATCGCTGAAACATCAGGCATTTTGAAAGATGCTACAACATTCTCCACCAAAATTCACAACGTAAGCAAACTATTACGTGTTATGTGATAGACAGAGATATGCATGACTTTATGAAGGCTCTAAAAAGCAGAATTTTAACTCCAGTTTCTTTTTCAGCCAATAGTTACCCAGAATTTACTGGTACTGAGATTCAACAAGCTCAGGCTAAAAATGAAAAGTTATTTAAAATAATTTTTTTATATTTTTTCTAATTCAGGCACCTAAGATGATATTACTCTCCACTATTTTATCCAAAATACTAGATAAAGAATGTGCACCGGATCTTTGTAAATATTTATAGGGTTTTTGTTATTTTTTACACGTTCTTTTAATTTTCCAATATACATCATGACTAATGCAGTCGCTAGGGAAAACCACCAAATCTGCACGATTTAAAGAATCGGATAAATTATGAGTATTTTTTCAAGACCTCTATCATGGCGTATAAATGCCCCCGCCTTCTTCGCTTCTACTATACTTTGCGCGGTCACGGGTGCAGAATTATATCGAGTCGATTTTTGTCGATAGCAAGGCACTGAAACTGGCGCATAGCAAGCTACGCAACTATTTCAGTAACACAGCCTATCGGCAAAAATCGACCGATAGAAATCCGCATCCGTGACCGCGTGAAGTATAGTTACCTTCCCAGTTAATACAATAGATATTTTGTTTTTCTCATGGCGTTTCTGCTGTGTATGATGGTCGTATTCTAATTACCAGATCCCAACCCTTTTTGATGCAAAAATAATCGCATCAGCAGATGCGTGACCTGTGCCAATGAAGCTTACTGCTCAATAGCAATCAGTAATTTTCCGCAAGCTTTTTGGCAATAGAATTTTTATTAAATTCACGTCCAAGAAAGTTGTTAAAAGGGGAAACACCAGATGAGGTTTTTGCTCGGAAATCTGGAATAAATTTAGTAGGAGGTACACTTGCTACTTGCAACGCAGGTACAATAAGCCTTAGCCAAAGAAAATTTATATTGCAGACATAAAAAAGGGAGTTTAATTCTAAACTCCCTTTAAAAGTTGGCTTAAATAGTAAGGGTTAAGCTTTAACACTTTCGGCAATTTTATTAAATGCTTCTACACGTTCTTTGCCTGTTTTAACTAAATCCAACCCGGTATTTATAATTATTTCAACTAGTCCTGGTGTTTTATAAACAATCATCCCTAAGTATGCAACTGCTGGAACAGCAATCACTGCACCAAAAATCCCACTAATACCAATAAAGCCTAATAGTTTAGTAAGCAATACCACTAAATCTAAAGGGACTAAAATCATGACACCAAAATAAACCAATACCATAAAGGTAAAAAGACAAAAAACAACAAATTGAAGCAGCCTTACCAAGGCAACATTAACTTTATTCATAATTATGTAAATCCTGCTGTAATATAAAAGTCGTTATTCAAAGAGCAACTTTATAAAAACGAATCTGAATCTTGCTATTATATCTTATTCTTATCGTCTTTTTAAGATTTATCCATTAATCTTCACTCTGTTCTCCATCTTTTAAAAACAAGGGGTACAAAAAACTTCCAGCAACAAAACCACCCAAATGAGCCCACCAGGCTACATCCGTTGTAACACCTTCAAACACTAAAGCTGTTGATGCTTTGTACATTTGCATGATGACCCAAAAACCTAAAAAAGAAATAGCAGGTAATTCAAAAAAAATGGGTAAAAAGAACAATGGCAACCAAATAACTATTCTGGCGTAGGGATAAAGAAAAAAATAAGCACCTAAAACTCCAGCTATCGCTCCTGATGCACCGACAACAGGAATGACCCCTGCTTGATCAAAATACCATTGTGCAAAGGTTGCAATAAACCCACAAACCAAATAAAAAAACAGAAATCTGATATGCCCCATTCTATTTTCTATGCTATTGGCAAAAATCCATATAAACCACATATTAAAAATAAGATGTACCCAGCCACCATGTAAAAATAAATTAGTTAAAAAAGATAAATATTTATCAGGGGGCAGGCCAAAAGCTAATGCCCATTGCGGGTTGGAATAACGAATCGGCATCATGCCATACAGATAGGTTAATTGTCGCTGAGTCTCAAGTGGCATCAATTTCATTAAAAGAAAAATAGCTATGCAAATTGCCATAATCCCCCAGCTTACATAGGGTTTATTTTTACAAACAATATTGTCTCTAATTGGAATCATGAATTATTACTTGAAAAAATAAAAAAATTTTATCATTTTGTTCAGTTACTAACATATTGCTTTTCAACCCAATCTTGATAAGACCCATCCATAACAGATTGCCACCAAGCTTCATTATTCAAATACCACTGTACCGTTTTTTCAATCCCTGTTTCAAAGGACTCTCGCGGTTCATAGCCTAATTCATCACGGGTTTTAGTCGCATCTATCGCATATCGTCTATCATGCCCTGGTCGATCAGTGACATAGCTAATCAATGATTCGGTATTCTGAGAAATAGCGGCTAAAGCTTTGGGGTATTTTTTTGCTAACGATTTATCATCAACAAAGGCCTGTTCAATTAATTGGCGCACTGCTTTTACAATATTAATATTTGCCCATTCATTATTCCCACCAATATTGTATGTCTCGCCTATTTTACCTTTATTGATAACTAAATCTATACCGTAAGCATGGTCTTCTACATACAACCAGTCTCTGATTTGCATCCCATCACCGTAAATAGGCAATGCTTTGTTATGTAAAATATTGATAATAACCAATGGAATTAACTTTTCAGGAAAATGGTAAGGACCATAATTATTAGAACAATTACTCGTTGTGACTGATAAGCCATAGGTATGATGATAGGCTCGCACTAAATGATCAGATGCTGCTTTACTGGCAGAATAAGGTGAATTAGGTGCGTAGGCTGTTTGTTCTGTAAAAGCAGGGTCGGTTGCTGATAACGTCCCATAAACTTCATCTGTAGAAACATGATGAAAACGATGTGCTTTTGGGTTTTCTCCTTTACTTGCTGGTGTATCAAGCCAGACTTTTTTTGCCGCTTTTAATAAAGAGTATGTCCCTATAATATTTGTTTCTATAAATTCATCAGGCCCGCTAATAGATCGATCAACATGTGATTCAGCGGCAAAATGGACAAACGTTGTGACTTTGTGTTTTTCCAATAAGGATTCAATCAAAGGCTGATCTACTATGTTGCCATGGACAAAAGTGAACTGTGAATTATTCTGCACTGAGGCTAAGTTCTCCAGATTCCCGGCATAAGTTAAGGCATCCAGAGCAATGACTTGATCTTCAGGATAGTTTTTTAACCAGTAATGGATAAAATTTGCGCCAATAAACCCTGCTCCACCTGTTACCAATAAAGTTTTCATTATTTTAAAAATATTTGTTATTTGTTTGTTTTTAATTCTTTCAGCATTTCATATAATTGCACTCGCCAATGAATAAGTGACAATTCAGGAAACGCTTCCGCCAGGCTTGTTTTATCTAACACACTGTAGCTAGGTCTTTTAGCTGGCGTAGGATACTCTTTTGTGGAAATCGGTTTAATCGGAATCGCGTTATCAAGTAAATGATGAGACAAACCAAGTTCTTGAATCGCTAAGGCAAAATCATACCAACTTGCAACCCCTGCATCAGACCAATGATGAACTCCCTTAACTCCATTAACGGCTGCTGCCAAACAAGCTTTAGCCAAACCTTTAGCATAGGTGGGCGAGCCAATTTGGTCACTTATCACACTTAATTCTGGCTTTTCTGCCATTAACCTCAACATGGTTTTAACAAAATTATTACCATGACTGGAATAAACCCATGAGGTACGAAGTATACAACTCTGTTCTGGCAAAATTTGAGTGATTAATTTTTCACCCTGTGCTTTACTCTCTCCGTAGACACCTAAGGGGTTATAAGGTTCATCAGGTAGATACGGCACACCTCTGTCGCCACCAAAAACAAAATCAGTCGAGACATGCACTAAGTGTAAAGATAATTCCTGGCAAACTTCGGCTAAATTTCCAACAGCTGTCGCATTAATCAGAAAAGCTTGCTCTCGCTCAGTTTCTGCTAAATCAACCGCAGTATAAGCTGATGCATTTATCACAGCCTGTGGAGCAAGCTGTAATAAAGTTTCTTTTAAAGATTTTTTATTTGTTATATCAATCTGTTTTCGACTTAAACAAACAAATTCAACTTGATCGTTTTTAAGTCGACCTAACTCCCAAGCCAGTTGGCCATTTTGTCCTATGACAACAATCTTCATGCGATCAGTTCACCTCAATCAAAGTAGGGCGCATCTTTAAACCGAAGGCCTTGTTGGTCTTTTTCAGATAACGAAGGCGAATTATTATTCACCAACGGCCATTCGATATTAATTTCAGGATCATTCCATAATAAGGATGCTTCATGCTCAGGCGCATAATAATCAGTACATTTATAGACAAATTCAGCAGATTCACTGATCACATAAAAACCATGTGCAAAACCTTCTGGCACCCATAGCATGCGTTTATTTTCAGCCGATAACACAACACCAATATGTTGTCCAAAAGT
>CAZHUE010000189.1:0-5990 GCA_964535875.1 uncultured Methylomarinum sp. | reverse complement strand
ATCCTGTATGCGACACAGCTAAATCGAAATTTATTTGTTGATTTAAACATTGTTGCAATATACCTGTTATTGCTTGCGCTCTTAATACACAGCGTTGTATGTCAGTAATATAATGGTGGGTTGATATTGAACCTATATCTTTTTCTTTATAGGTGTAGAGCTTTTTATAGTGGCAAGAGTCGCAGGTTTCTAGTGTCTGTTCATGGCAAATGCCGTAAACATTATAGCGAGGATGTTTAGATAAGTAACGAATAAGGTGGAGGAACTGTCCCGGTAAATCATAATGAATAAACAAAATATTCAATGTTTTTGGGCTATTCATATTATGGAGTTAGTAAATAAATAAGTTTTTTAGTTCGCTCCCCACTTTATTTATTTAAGACACGCTGAGCAAATAACAGAAAGGTGGAATATGATTTTTCAGGTCACGGCTAAGCCACACAATCATTACTGTAACGAATATGTGGAACATAAAGAGATTAGTTGACGATTCTTGTTTTTGTACTTTTATTTAATACAAGGCAGGAAATAAAAAAGCCTGTTACTCATTGAGAGTAACAGGCTTTTTTTGACTTGTATAGTGTTGTCTGTATTAGCTTAATTCAATAGTATACGTTTCGTCGCCATTATCAATCACATTATAGTTAATGTCGCCATTTGTAGCAGATGAGACGCCAACTCCATCCAGTACAAATGAAGATCCATCGCCTAATGTGAAAGTAACACTGCCATTATCCGATGTAGTGATTTCCACATCATCAAAATCAATCATACCATTACCATTAGTGTCAGAAACTGTAACTGTAACAGTATCTCCTCTGTTTAAATTAGTCATGGTAGTTGCAGATACTTCGCTTGCATCAGTCGCCGGGTTAATAATAAAGGCATCGTTACCTAATCCGCCATCAATAGTTTTAACGCCGCCGCCATCAACAGTTATAGTGTCATCGCCATCGCCTAGTGAGATAGCATCATCACCGTCGCCTGTAGAAATCTGATCATTTCCGTCGCCAGCGTCTATGATATTACTACCATTATTAGCTGCAATAACGTTGTCTTCCGCATTGCCTGTTACGTCCAGGTCGTCACTGCCAGTTAGAGCGGCATTGTTAGACTCTGGGTTTGTTGTCATATCAATATCATTAGAATTGGATACAAAAGCCGTTATTCCGTTATCAGATGCCAGATCAACACCTTCTTGTGAAGTTTCAGTGATAGTTGCATTTGCTAAAAAATCTGCTGCCGCGTCTTCTAGGTTGTTTATCGTTGCCATAGTATCCTCTTAGTTTATATTATGGTATTATAATCTATTTATGAATAGAACATGAATGATCTATTCTACTATGAAATATAGTAAATAATCAATATTTTACGAGTTAAAGGTATTGTTTTTGTTTGTGAAGAGGGTCAGGATTTGAGAAAAAAAGAATAATTTATGATTTAGAATTTGTACTTATGTGGCTTATTTTGAGTGGTATATTGTGGTGTTGGGTAATGGCTCTTGATTGCATTGGATGCGTTAAGTAACTGTTAAAATAGAGTCCTCCAAGGTTAAGTTTCCATTCTTCAATTAAAGCGGTGTTTGACCGAAAAATCCAAAAAACTTAATACATAAAGGCCATAGGAATTTATTACATTTGAATATTTTCAAAAGGTCTCAATATCAGCATGGTTTGCAGAATTTTGGGTGTTTTTAGCTCTAATTTTAAAAACTTCAAGCCATTATTTATCCTGTAACAGTTTACTGGCAAAGCTTTAAAACTTTTCGTCCAGACATTATTTCGAATACATTTATCTTTCGATTTTAAATAAAATATCTACACTGGTATTAGTGCCGGACTCTGCCTCTATCGTCCAGTATTTTGAGTAATCATAACGTAATCTGAATTGGGTGAGTGATTCAAATAAGCCGACACCAAAGCCTATGTAGAGTTTTGGTGTTAGGTATTTCCCGATTTGCAATGCGGCATCTTTTTTTCCTGACCCTTCAATGGAAAACTCATCTAGCCCTAGTTTTTGTACTATATTCTCGGTCAGCATTTCAGCGCCTTTAAAACCTAATGATAAAGCGGCGTTCAACAATAGATCGCCATCACCTCCAGATGCTTCGCTCAGTGGATGACCAATTAACAGATAGGAAAGGATTTCGTCCTGATTCATAGAGGGTTTTGAAAACAGTGTTAATTCTGGCGAAGTGACAGATCCTGTTGCATGTACGCCAACTGTGATCTCATCAATTTTTCGAATGGCCTTAAGATCAACAGTGGGTGAATCAATGGGCCCACCAGCGAAAACAATATAGCCTTTGTCGATTTCTAATTCCTGCCCATAAGCAGAAAATTGACCGTCATAAATACTGATTCTCCCCGCTCCTTTTGTGGGTCTTCCAGGTCTGCTAGTCACCCGTAAACTCCCTTTTAATGAACCCTCAAAACCCGAAGCAGAAAGTGAAATTTTATCACCCAGAATGACGTTAACTTTTGTTGTAATTTCTAAAGCTTGCTGTTCTTCTTTGGTGATTAACGAGTTGTCCGAACCAATAATTACGACATCTTTTGAGATGGGCACTGCGCTGGCAATTCCTTGAGGTTCTAGTTTGGCTTCAGGAATAGTCACCGTTCCGTTAATGCTGAGTTTATTATTCAGACTGCTGAGTGTTAATTGTGGGGAAGCCAGAACCCATGCCTCGGGTAAATTGACAATCTCAAAACGATCTCCTTTTACTTCAATAGTGGTAGGAAAACCCTCTGCTATAAGGTCAATATTCCCTTGCAGGTCAATTTTACCTTCACCAGAAACAGCCTGACCAGCAAGTACCATAGTTTGGCCATCCTGACTGTTAGCATCCATCGTTATATTTTTTAGCTGAATTCCGGCATTGGGCAGAAAAAGCTCTGCTACCAGTTTTGAATGACCTTTTATTTCTGGTTTTTCCAGTGTTCCCTCAATAGACAAATCTACATCCAGTGAACCTTTTATTTTTTCCAGTTCGTGGGTAAAAGCCTGAATAAATCTCAGGTCATCAATTTTTGCTGTTAGATTACCGTTAAAGGGTATTTTCTTGTAATCAACACTTAATGGTTCAAAAGGAGCTGTTTTCAGTGTCGCTCTAATCGGACTCCTTGCCGGCTGAATCAAATTGAAGTTTAGTGAGGCTATTGCCCCTTGTTTATCAAAAATAATATCAATAATAGAAGTGTCGTATTCAAATCGTGGTTTGTTTTTGCCATGAGTCATAATGATTGAACCCGCAGGTGCTTTTAGGTTCAGCTTTGCAGAAGTAATTTTATTACTGTCGCCGGAGGCAATGAGCTGGAATGAAACCGAGCCATCAAGTGCCAGATCAGTGGGAAGATAAGGGCTCAATTGCTTGAGTTGTAATTGATCAGTCGTCGCATTTACTTGCCATGCACTACCGGCTTTCCAATCACCTTCCAGACATAAAAGTGTCTGTTTTTGATTCATGCAAAGTTTGTCCAGGCTGACATGTTGCTTGGATGCGATCAGTTTTTCCGGTTTATTCAGTTGCCAGCGTCCAACCTTTTTCTCTTCCAGAACCAGTTCCTGAATAGTGCCTTTCCACCGATTATTTTTTAGCTCGCCCTGGCTCAAAAACTGTAGATTACCCAGTTCAGATTTCAGATCAGCTTTAACGGTATGAGCTGAAAGAGTGCCCTTTCCAAGTACATCCAGTTGATGGATAATTTTTTCACCGAAGATGACTTGTGAAGACTTTAACTGTATATCGAATTTTTTGCTTTTAACCATGTCCAGCATTACTTGCGCATTCAGCTTGCCAAATCTAACGCCTGGAATCTCGATATTGTTGCCTTGCAATATGGCATTAATAACGGGTTGAGTCTGTGAACCACTGACAGTTCCTTGGGCAGAAAGTTGACCGCTCGTTTCTGGATAAAGCTCGACCAAATCGGGTGATTCCAGCTTCCATTTCAAGTCGAGGTTTTCTCTGACCTGCCCCGATGCTTCCAAAACTGATTTTCCCGAGGCAAGATTAAATTGTTTAATATCCAGACTATTGTCGATTATTTTGAGGTCAGTTTGCGCCTTAAATAAATAGCCTCTTAATTTCCCGTTAATCAACGTATCTTCAACAGAAACAGTTAACTGGTCGTCTACGAATTGTCCTGATAGCCTGGCTGATAGTGTCAGTTTCCCCGGCCAATCCTTTTGAAATTGTCCGGGGTTGATATTGTCACCCGCCAATTTCAAATCCCATGCTAGTTTTTCACCCCAGCCAATTTTTCCAGTCAGTTCAATCAAACCGGCAACATCATCCTGAGTTTTAGACTGACCAGATAAGAGCTGAGCCTGCAATTTTTCAATTACAAATTGTTGTCTATCACCGTTACCATTAAAATCCAGAGCAACATTCCCAACTTGTTCCTGTTTTATAGTTGTTTTAATTTGAATCTGATAGGTATCAAAGTTTCCAGTAGCATTAACAATAGCTGAAAACTGATTGATCTTGATTGGCTTTTCAAGGGAGAGCGAAGTGTATTCGGCTTCTGTTAGTAGAAAGCTGTTTATTTTGATGGCTAAAGTTACTTCGGGTAACATTATGGGGTCGGATGATGGCGGTGTGGGTGGCCGTCTGTCATCGACCATCAGTCCATGGATTTTTATCCGGTCAATTATAATTTTCTGTTGCAGCAGTTTTTTTGGTTGCCAGCTAAATTCAAATTCTTTAGCCGTAATATCCAGCTGATCAAGATTAATTTTAAGGTTAGTGATCTGTACCTCATCACCTAGGCGACCTTCAATTATTTCCGCTGAGATTTGATCAGGAAATTGTTTGGTCAGAATATTCCAGAGTATCTGAGTTCCACTTTCAGTCCCGATATAGTACAAGGCGGCTCCAAGCAGAATCAGTATAAATAATATCGGTAAAAGTATGTGTCGCAAGATCATAGATCAGGCCCGATAACGATATGAAAACCAATCGGGATATCCGGTTCTGAAATACCTACAGCCAGATCAATGCCAACCTGTCCGACGGGCGATAACCATCGCACACCAACCCCAACACTATATTCAATTTCACCACCAAACTTATTGAAGGCATTGCCGCCATCAGCAAAAATGGCTGCTGACCATTTTTCTATAATGCGATGCTCGTACTCGACACTGCCAACCATTAAGTATTTTCCACCGATCACATTGCCCTTTTCATCTCTGGGGCCAAGGTCTTCATAATCGAAACCTCGGATGCTGTTGTCGCCTCCTGCAAAATAACGCAGGGATTTTGGTAGCCGATCAAAGTTTGCAACTTCGGTTAATCCTATATTCCCGCGCATGATAATACGACCATTGTCCCAGAATGAACGGATAAATTTTCCTTTCAGGTTGGCTTGTACAAAGGAAGTATCAGATATAAAACTTTCTATGGCCGTTCGAATATTCAGTCCCAAACGATAACCATTAGTCGTATAGGTTGGGTCATTGGTTACCCATTTACTCCAGCCAATGCCTGGAATCAGAAGTTTTGAGCTTTGTTTACTATCACTGATCGTGAATTTTTCATACAGGTAATTCAGGGTTATTATTTCATCCCAGTCCCACCGTTTGTGACGATAGCCGATACCAGAATTGATCGAGCTACTTTCACTGGTGTCAGTGTTTTCATACTTAAGGGTTGTATCAAAGCCCAGTTCAGCATCTATTTTCCGAAAATGAGGTATGGTGTAGTTAGCAGAAAGTGTGCTCAGGACGGGGGATAACCTTGCATTGGTTCTCATGCGGTGTCCCTGGCTGTTGAAACGCCTATCCCAGCCTGCTGTCAAGCGTGGCCCTGTATCGGTTCCGTATCCAATGCCAGCGGTATAGCGATTAGGTTTTCGTGCTGTTAAACTCACCTGTACCGGGATTGCGTAATCCTTAATTTCCTGGTGTAGCGGATGGACTTTAATGTCATTAAAAAACCCCGCGTTGGACAGGTTTTGTTGAAATTTGGTCAGCTGAGAGTTCAGGTA
>CAZHUE010000188.1:0-5995 GCA_964535875.1 uncultured Methylomarinum sp. | reverse complement strand
ATAATATGTCCTGGAATTCCTACCACTGTTGCCCCTGCTGGCACAGCTTTAACCACGACAGAGTTTGAACCAATTCTCGCATTTTTTCCTATTTCTATTGGCCCTAATACTTTTGCACCTGCGCCTACGACTACGCCATTATGTAAAGTAGGATGGCGCTGTCCTTTATCCCATGAAGTGCCACCAAGCGTGACACCATGATAGAGAGTACAGTCATCACCTATAATAGCTGTTTCACCAATTACCACCCCCATTCCATGATCAATGAAAAAACGTCTACCAATTTCAGCCCCTGGATGTATTTCAATACCTGTTAGCCAACGCCCCATATGGGAGATAAATCGACTCGGCCATCTAAATTTATTAATCCAGCACCAATGCGCTAAATGATGAATCATTAAAGCATGGAAACCAGGATAAGTTGTTATCACTTCAAATACTGTCTGTGCAGCTGGATCCCTCTCAAAAACACAATTAATTTCTTCTTTTATTCGACTCAGCATATAAGTGCCCACGCATAATTTTTTTAACATTTTATTTGTCTTTTTTCTCATACTCAGCATTGCATAAACAGTTACATAGCCGACTATGCGCCTATTTGTGCGCCTTGAGTCTGATAAAAAATCCTGCGTAAAATTGTTAAAATAATTATACGTAGGTACTTAACTACTTTTTATTATGGTTCTGTGAATATCTGAAAATACCTCTGAGTATATCCAATTCTTTTGTATCTAATTCTATCCGATTAAATATTCTGCGTAGCCGGCGCATCACCGACTGTGTTTTTTCAACATGTAAAAAACCAATATCAGCAATTGTTTGCTGTAAGTGCTGATAAAATAATTCCATTTGCTTCATAGAAGCTAAAGGATCTGCATCTTTATCGCCTATCGTGCTTTCTTCCCTTTGCCCTGTTGCTATAAACAATTCATAACTGACTACCTGCACTGCTGCAGCAAGGTTTAAAGAGCTATAGTCTGAATTACAGGGAATTCGTAACAAGTAATGACACAAATCCAGCTCATGGTTTTTTAAACCTGAATTTTCCCGCCCAAAAACAATCGCTACATTTACTTTTGAATTTTTAGCTCCAACATATTTTTCAGCACATGCCCTTGCAGTCAGTTCTGGCCAGCTAATGGTTCTATCTCTTGCACTTGCACCAAGTACAATCTGGCAATCAGCAATTGCCTCTGACAGTGAATCATAAACTTCTGCCCCACTTAAAATATCATTTGCTCCTGATGCCCTGGACGTTGCATCAGCACTAGGAAATATTTTTGGAGAAACAAGCCGAAGATGAGACATTGCCATATTTTTCATGGCTCGAGCAACAGCACCAATATTGCCAGGATGGGAAGTTTCCACCAAAACTATCTTAATATGCGAAAGCATTTTTAACACTCACTCATGAAAAATTAGAACACTATAACAAAAAATTTGTTAGGCTAAAGTGTTTTCTAATTGCCTATTATTAATTTCGACTATGCATCCAATGCTAAATATTGCCATTCGCGCCGCGAGAGTTTCTGGGGATTTAATTCAACGTTCTTCAGAAAAGGTGGCAAAACTGACAGTTAACAAAAAAAGCAAAAATGACTTTGTAACTAAAATTGATCTTATGGCTGAGCAAGAAATTATAAAAATCATTAAAAACGCTTACCCTGATCATTCCATTCTTGCTGAAGAAAGTGGAGAAACAGCTGGTAATCACTATACCTGGGTTATTGACCCCTTGGATGGTACAACAAATTATTTGCATGGCTATCCTCAATATGCAGTATCAATTGCTCTAAAAAATAAGCGAAAAACAGAAATTGGTGTAATTTACGATCCATTAAGAGATGAATTATTTACTGCTGAAAATGGCGGCGGCGCTATGTTAAATAACCGCCGCCTAAGAGTCAGTAAACAAGTCGATTTAAGCACTGCGCTTCTTGGAACAGGTTTTCCATTTAAGTACCCTGAACATCTTGACACCTATTTAAAAATGTTTAAAGACCTAACAAATGAAACGGCAGGAATTAGACGAGCCGGTTCAGCCGTTCTGGATTTAGCTTACGTGGCACTCGGCAGACTTGATGGTTTTTGGGGAGTTGGCCTTAAAGAATGGGATTTGGCTGCAGGTGTTTTATTAATCCAGGAAGCTGGTGGAGTAGCAACTGACTTTTCTTTTAATGAAAACTATGCTCAATCTGGTAATATCATCACTGGAAATACAAAAATGCATCAAGCTATGTATCAAATTATTCAACAATATATTACTGACTCATTAAAATAACTTCCTTCACCAAATTCTCCATAAGACAATACCCTAAGCAAGAAATAGATTTGAAAACTATACCTTTAAATAAGCCATGCATCACCGGAAATGAGCTTAAATACCTCCAAGAGGCAATCCAGCTAAAAAAATTTTCTGGCGATGGAATATTTACTTCTCGCTGTCAGAAAACTATTGAACAAAGCCTACAGGCTAAAAAAGTCTTTCTAACTCCATCAGGTACTGATTCACTTGAAATGGCAGCACTGCTCGCAGGAATCAGTCCCGGCGATGAAGTCATTATGCCAAGCTATACTTTTGTATCCACTGCCAATGCTTTCCTACTACGTGGGGCAAAAATTATTTTTATTGATATTCACCCCTTTACAATGAATATCGACGAAAGACTTATTGAAAAAGCTATTACAGAAAAAACTAAAGCCATTGTCCCAGTCCATTATGCAGGAATCGCCTGTGAAATGGATACCATTATGAGTATTGCCAATAAATTTGGATTATTCGTTATTGAAGATGCCGCTCAGGCACTGTTTTCTTTTTACAAAGGTAAGGCATTAGGGACTATTGGTGACTTTGGTTGCTTTAGTTTTCACGAAACAAAAAATTATAATTGTGGTGAGGGGGGAGCAATATCTATCAACAAAGAGGAATATATCAGTCGTGCCGAAATAATTCGTGAAAAAGGCACAAATAAAAGCGGTTTTATTCGAGGTGATGTTGATAAATATACCTGGGAGGATATTGGTTCCAGTTTTTTACCCAGCGAACTACAAGCCGCTTTTTTATATGCAAACCTGGAAGCCTCAAAAGGTATTGATAGTAAACGTTTACAAGCTTGGGATTTCTATTACAAAGAGTTAATGCCACTTGTAAATAAAGGGGAAATCGACCTTCCTATCCACCCCGAAGGATGCCAACATAACGCTCATATTTTTTATTTAAAAACAAAAAATTCAGAGCAACGATTTAAACTTAGTCAATATTTAAATAAGCAAAATATCGAGACTGCTTTCCATTATATTCCTTTACATTCGTCTAAAATGGGGAGGCGCTACGCTAAATTTGTTGGAGAAGATAGATATACCACGCAAGAAAGCGAAAAATTACTACGCCTACCTTTATATTACGACATTCAAGATGATGAATTAGAGAGGGTCGTACAGACTATTAAAAGTTTTTACGCTTAAATTGTTTATGCATAAAAATAATATTGCTTTATCCCTTGATCAAAAGCAAATTGATCTGCCATTTCTAACATATTTTTTCAAAGTCAAACCGTTACTGTTTGTTGCTTTTTTATTTATAGGCATGACATTTATTGGATATTTGTCATCCTTGGCTGTGTTAAAAATTGACATGACCACAGTAACTGATGGCAAGCTTCAAATATTCTGGAACGATGAAGGCAAGCCCTTCACAGAAGATAAATCAACAATCACATCGACAAAAAAAGGACGCCACACCTACTGGATACTCATTGAAAACTTTAAAAAATCAACTCATTTCAGAATTGACCCCACCAGAGTAAAAACCAACATAAAAATGCACGGAGCCAAGCTCTATTCGATTCAGCATTTTCCTATCAATATTAACCTTTTAAACGACGCCACTAAAACTAAAGATATTCAACCAATAACTTCATCAAACTCATCTAATACTTATTCAGAATTCATTACTTTAAGTCAAGATCCTCAATTTCAAATAAACCCTATTCAATCCAAATCTCCTTTAGGCGCAATCGTTTTTTTAATTCTGGCTATAGTTTTTCTCTTCCCAAAAAAATACTACCCTCAAGCATTCCTCTTCTTTGCTGGAGCAATTCTTTTCTACTATTGTTTAAGCTTTAATGCAACTGTCGTATCCTTCCGTGCACAGGCAGAACAAGCAGATCAAGTCACTGTATTCTGGCGAGATATGGGAGAAACATTTTCTACCACCAAAGCCAGAAAAGTACAGATCGATCCAGGTACAAATTATTACCAAGTAAAAACAAGTAATATCGGCAATATTGAAAGCCTTTCTTTAAAAACTAATAAACAGCAATCCATAGTTCTTGACCAATTATTAATTAGGGAACCAGGGTATAAAGACTTTAGTTTTGCAGAAACAGAAACGATTATTGATAAGCAAAGAAGCTCCAAAGTACTATTAATTTCAGTGGTATTATTTGTTTTAGTTTGCCTACTTATATTATGGTTAACTTTTTATTACCCTAAAAACAACAGAAAATTTTATATTATTTTTTTTCCAAAAATCATCCGTGTATTATTTCTTTTTTCCTCGTTTTTAGTAATAAATTTAGCTTGGCAAGCAAACTATAATATACACCCTGATGAAAGTGCACATATCGCATCAGTAGAATATTTCAGCCAATACTGGGATCCTCCTAAAATCGGGGATTCTCGTACGCTCAATACATACCAATACCCGTGGGCAATTTCACGTCTGGATGACTTAGGTATTAGCTATTTTTTTGCTGGAAAATTCAGCAAAATTACTCAATTACTGTTTGAAAATAAAGAGTTTATAGCAAGAGCATTTAACTCCTTTCTGTTTTTATTATTTTTTGTATTAAGTAAAAATAAACGTTTATTATTATTTCTTACCCCTTTATTGTGCACACCTCAAATCTGGTATTTATATGCTTATTCAAACCGAGGAGGATTTGTTCTTTTTATAAGTATAATACTGGCATGGCAACTAGTGAATAAACAAAGTTCGCTAAATCATTTTCTAAAAGATAATAAGCGGCTGTCTGATTGGAAAACTATTCTATTCCCTGGTTTGTTATTAGGTATTTTAAGTATTGAACAAACAAACTATGTATTATTTATTCTGTTTTTATTTTCTGTCTTGCTTTGGAGATTATTATTCTTTATAAAAAACAAAAAGGTTTTTATTTATAAATGTTTTATTTTTATTTTAGTTGCTGCATCAATCTATTGCTTACGCCATGGAGTTGATTTTTTAATCAATGGGCACAATAAATATGAACAACGTATGGCTTATGCTGAGGAACATGCTGCCCCAGACTTCAAACCATCAATCGCATCAACAAAAGACTCTTACCATGGTTTGCGACTACGAGACAAAGGCGTTAGTTTTACTGAAATATTTAGTCCGGAATGGCAGTGGCATACTATGTCATTTAAAAGCTTTACAGGTTTTTATGGCTATTATGCAGAGTATTCCCCACAATGGTATTACACTTATGTTTTGCTTATCTGGATCATTGTTCTTTTAGTTATTTTTCGACATATGCTTTTTAAGGCTAACTGGCAATATAAATTATTTTCATTATTATCCTTTACCGCAATTTGTGGAGGTTTATTAATGAGTATGCTATTTTGCTGGTTATATGACTTTCAACCACAAGGCAGGTATATGTTTCCCATTATTCCAATAATGCTAGTTTATTTTTGGACTATGTTTCCTCTTTGGAATCGACACGAAAAAGCTATTATCCTATCTTCAGTATTAGTATTAGCACTTTTATCATTTTATTCATTTAATGAAATAGCATTAAATTATATAAAAGCCTAAATTAGGTAACTGGAAATAAATAACCTACCCATTTTACGCAGTATTTTTATTTGTCTTTCACACAGTAGAAACGGGCGCATAACAAGCTACGCAAACGTTTCTACTGTGTGAAAGACGGACAAAAAGGCAAGTAAGATGGGTGGGTTATTTGTTTCCAGTTGCCTTACTACTGTT
>CAZHUE010000187.1:0-6008 GCA_964535875.1 uncultured Methylomarinum sp. | reverse complement strand
CTACACTACAGCAATGATTCCTTAAACTTAATGACAGTGACGCTAAGCGTTTAAACTAACTACCTTTTATTGCTCAACTAATGAAATTTGCCCTTCACTACTAGTTCCATCATCCGCACCAATTGTCGATGAAGGAACACTAACAACTCCTGATAGCTCTCCATTTTCAAGTATTAACCGGTATTCTCTATTAGAACTCCAACTTGAATCATCAGTATCATTTCTAAACTCTAAAGTTCTCATCCTTTTAATTCGAATAAGTTGACGATGTGGAATATTTTCTGCCAAGCTATCTAAAACGTCTTTAGCAAGCCTGTCTTCATCAATAAACTCTCCATCAATTTCAAGCTGAGTAACAATGTCTCCTGTTACTCTCGTATGTAAATATCCATCTCCTTCTGAAACGGGTTCTGAATGTATGATCTCTCCCCCGACATAACCATTTTGGACTACAAAAAGAGTTAGAGTCGTTGTGAAACTATCATTATTAATTTCATATGTTCCTTCCCATGTTGTATTTCGTAAGTTTTGTTCTAGTTTTTCACTTAGGCTATCCTGAATAACTGCATCTGTAATAGCCAGTGATAGATCTTCTTGTAAACTAAAATCTACACTGTATGAATTTCCTGTCGCATCAACCCCTCCCAGTGTTAATCTATTTATTTTTGATTTTTCAGGTACCACAAAAGATTTTGAAAAATCAGCATCAATTGCTAAAACAGATGGACTACAAAGTACAATAAATAATCCAATTATTTTATAGATAGGATTCACTATTTTTATTTGACCTATCAGGTTAATCTTATTCATTTTCTCTCCTTTTTTATAGTATCCGGTTAACGTTTAATCTCCGGATTATTATTTTTTATTACAACTCTATTCTTCAAGATGAAATACAGTTTTTCTTTCAATTTTTTTATTTTTAATTTTGAAAAAGTGACAGACAAAAACATTCATATTGAATAAACATCTATTGACAGATTGATTAACTAATCTTTCGTAACTATGTAATGGTCTAATTAGAACCGGACACTTTATCAGAAAATCAAAAAGGTATTTCCAAAAAAATAGTTGGCAATCTTTGCCATTTTGTGTCATAAATAGAGAAGTAAATTTTTAAAAAGGTGATGATAATGGCCACAATGAATATTTCCGTTCCTGACCTAATGAAAGATTGGGTTCAATCTCAAGTAAATACAGGAAGCTATGCAAACACAAGTGATTATGTGCGTGATTTAATTCGCCAAGATCAGGAAAATACGGGCAAGATCCAAGCCTTACGTCAGGCTTTAATTGATGGAGAAAAGAGCGGTGATGCAGGGAAATTGGATATGGAAGCGATAAGACGAAAAGCAAAGCAGAGAGTAGGCTTGATACCTAAAGATGCTTAAAATTCATAAACAATATCTTGTAGAAAAAGACCTAGAAGACATCTGGATCTACTCTTTTGAGAATCATGGGGAACGCCAAGCAGATAAATACCATAATAGATTGATTAAAGGTATGGGTTTACTCGCCAATAATCCAGCTTTAGGCATTTCATGCGACTATATTAGAAAAGGTTATCGACATTTTCAGTTTGATAAACATATCGTTTATTACAAAGTAGAAAAGTCCATTTTAGTAATCGTGCGAGTTCTTCATGAATGTATGAAGCCTGAAAACCATTTTGATAATTAACCTCGAAGGCGCGCGCAGCTTTGCTTAGAATCGTTAAAAGCAAAAATTTCCTGGAAAATTTTGGCATATCTATCTTACAATCTAAATTCACAAATTTCCACTGCATTAGCAATTTCCCTAGAATTTAGTTTTTGAGTTTCCTTTGGTAATGCCCTAATAAAATTGCCTGTATTACGTTTAGTTGCATCTTCAAAAATGCCTCTGGTTTTTTTGCTATTTTGGATAGTGGGTACGATACGTGTATTTGTTTCAAAACCTTTGATTGCCGCTAAAGATTCTATTGACTTTATAATATAAAGTGTCTTTGCATTATCAGGGATTTGGTATTGTTTTGGCTCTGTATTTGATAAACGAAACAGATGTTCAGGCATCCCCTGGACATCTTGCCATGTCATACTTTTATTTGCTGAAAATTTATCTGTCAGCACTTTTGCATAAAAGAAAGGCTTATCCTCTTTTCCCTGCTTGGCGTAAAAGAATGTCAACTTATTCTGCTCTTGATTAACGGTTAAACAATCCGAATTTTTATCTGCATTTGCAGCTAAAGAATGGAAGAACAAGATTAAAATTAGTTTTTTATACATGGCGAATGACTCAAAATTGATTGATAAGCAAAAGTATAGTTATTGGGAAGCTGATCTATTAAAAAATCTCGGGCAGCTAATATATTCAGAGGATTATCACTAGAAAAACGTTTTAAGAATCCTCGGTTAATAGCATCAATATCAATTGGTGTTCTTTGTACGGCCAGTAACAAAATATTATCCTGGTTTTTTGCAGCATCTTCTTGCATTCCCCAATACCATTCAAAAGGCTCATTAGCGATAATCTTGATCTCTTTACCTGTTTCCGGGTAATGATTAATAATTTTAAGCCCTGTTTTTTCACCTAGATGTATAAAGGCCGTGTAATAATGTTGGCTGAACAGATTTTTTTCTACAATCATTCGCCAAGCCAGACCTGTATTATAATCACTATTCTTCCTGGAAAAAACGGGGAATTGAGGAGTCCCGCCATCACGCTTTAAGTCATAGTAACTTACTTCTGAATCATCCTGATTGGTACAGACTAAAAAAGGCTCTGCATTTTGTTTGCCTGCCAGCATTTGTATCTGGATAGGGTAATGCCACCAAGCTAAATATAAACAACCACTTAAAATTAGTGTACTAAAAAAAATCGCTCCTGTTGCCAACCATTTATCCTGAGGTAAATGGCGGCTGCACTCTGCTTTTAATATTCTGGCAACTTCACTTAACCAACGTACTGGTTTCACATGGATGTTAAGTTTTTCAAGCTCTCTTACTTCAGGTAATTCTGTTACAAGGTGATCTCTATCATCTTGCTGATAATGATAAGGGGTAAAGCAATATAAGTCTTCGTCTGATAATAAGGTATTTGCACGACGTTTTTCAATTAATAATTGTAGCTTTTGCTGAATGCCACCAACACTTTCAATCGCAACATCATGATTATGATGTTGGTTTTTAAACGTATCCTTGCTTAGTTTTCCGGTCGCAATTACATGTTGAACCTTGCTTTGGCTTGCATTGGTTAGCAAAGCAATAGCCAAACCTAACTGAGCACTTTCACCCTCACAATCCAGAACATTAACACTATGCAAGCGTTGATTATCCAGCCAACTGTTTTTTTTATATTTTTGATAAACTGCCCAAAAAGGAATTTTTAGTCCTAACTTGCGTACAGAATTAATGGCTTGTAGACCATCTTCATACAAACCTACTCGTCTTAATTCAGCAGCAATATAATGCCAATCTTTATCCAGCGATTTAGTGTCTAATTCACTTTGCCCAAAGCTTTGATTTTCACAATAAATTTCAAGCAATTGATTGGCTTGGTCTGTTAATTCTACTAAGGGAATATAAACGGTAGAGCGTACTGTTTGCATAGTCATTCCTTGAGCTTTTTTACGTTTTTGTTGATCATATATTTTATGATACACCTAAACTTATTAAGGCTTCATCTAACGTGATGACTGCTTTTACCTCAAAGTTTAACTCAGCTAACTGGCTCACTAAAGTATCAGCTGTTTTATTTAATAAGTGGGCAGGAATAAATAATGCAACCAGATAAGGTTGTTTTCCTAGTGATAAAATTGCGGCTATTTGAGTTTCAAAATAATACCCACCTGAAATAGATAAATCAGGGCTATGAATATCTATCTCACCTATGGCAATAATTTTGTGATACTGACAGTTTCTTTGTTGTAGAAATGCTGCCAGTGTCAACCCTAAACTAATTGAATGACAGTTTAAATTTGGAAGGTGATAACTTAAATATAAGTGGCTGGATGATATTTTTGGGTGATATAAACGATTTAAAATTGCCTCGGTCATTGCTACTTCTTTTGCTAAACCACTATTTTTCAAATCTTGAAAATTCACTCCACCAAAATTGGCTGATTCACTAATAATTTCTAAAAAGATACCTTTAGGTTTTATTCCCAAATTAACCACAGGAATTAAAATAAATTTACGCATCACCCGGCTCAATAAGTGAAATTACAGGGCGTAATAAAGCTTGCCGTAGAGTCTGAGTATTTTCTAACGTGTCGTCAACGCCCTCTCCATCCTCATCTAAATGAAGAACCGTAATTAAATCATCTTTATTATTTTCAGCGGAAATTCCAATTAACTTATGAGCATATTTACTACTCGCCAAACCCAATGCCTCCAAAGTTAGCTTTACCTTATTGTAGGGTAACTCAGTCACCGTTATCCGAAATTGCTTATTACTGGAAAGTAGGGGTTTTTCAGGCAAAGCATCATTTGTTTTGCGAGTATCCGCAGCTAATCTTTGTACGTCCGTTAAATAGTTGAATTTTAGTGTTGGAAAAGCAACAATTTTTGCTAATTTTTTCCCACGTATCAGCCATGCAGAATAATCCTCTGTTGCTAAACGCCTAGGTAATCCCGCCAAAAAAAGATCCACCGTTTGTTCTGAAACAGGCTCTTCTATGTCAACCAGCATTAAACGGTTATAGGCTTCTTGCCAGCATTGTTGAGGGGTTGGTATCATAAATTATTCTCCTGTAAATTATAAATAAAGATAGTTTTAATCGTCTAGCCAGACCTTCGCCTCTTCTACATCAATATGTTTTTTGATAATTCGCTGAGTTATTCGTATTAATTTATCCGCTAATTTTTCACCCTTTAAATTGGAATAAGCATCATCAGTTTTAAGGGCTTTAGAAAACTGGAGGTCATTAAATACTCCGTTTTCAGAATATAGAGGACGCTGACAAACAAGGACTTGTTCAAAAAAATAAGCGGTTACTGTCGTAAAACTATCTGCATGATCAATTAATAATTGTTTTAAAGCTGTCTCCATTTCTATCGAATTATTTTCATTTTCAGCATACGTATCAGTCAGGTTATTATTTTCATCATCAAAAGAAATAATATCTATTTTTAATAGTGTTCTACCTACTACACTGTGACTAAATTCAGTAAAATCTTCAAACCCTGCAATTTTTGTCTTTTCATTCGCCATTGATATAAAAGCCTGTTGATAGGCTGAATAAATATCTTTTTCCTCCCCGGTCATTAAATAGCTATCCGCTGTTTTTTTAAGTTGTTTTAAAGCTCGTAACTTACCAATAGACAATTCACCTTGCCATTGATGAGGAGGTAGACCACAACTTCGCAATAATGAATAATTTTCATTCAATGAGACTAAAACCCGTTCAAGCAATGGGATATACCAAGCCGGTGACTCCGTTAAACTTTTTATTAAGGGTGTTGGTATTACCTCTATCACATCAAACAAAGAGATTTCTTCTACTAACTCGGTGCTGTTATTCCCGGAAATAAAATGAAAAATGCCATATTTTTCACGGTAGGTTTTAGAAACCATCCCCATTTCTTTCAATTGAAGGCATTGCCGTTTTAAAACATTCGCGGTTTTTTTAAAATATAAATCATTAATACATGATTTAGTTTTTTTCCGCTTAATTCGAGTTCTTCGCCATTTTTCATCTTCGCTGTAGCGAAATAACATTAATAGCAATAAATGAAGATTGGTGGGTAAGGATTTATGTTTGCTAACGATAGTTAAGCGTTTTGCTATTACATCCTGAGTATAATAAATGCTTTCTGTGTGTATTTTTTTTATACTGCCATCCGGTAAATAATATTCGCTTAATAAATCGGTAGGCTTTTGACTAAAATCACGAAATAATAACTTGCGCCGATAAGTCTGCTTATTTGTATAGTTTCACCACGTTATACCTGATTTTAAAAAATAAAAGGACAGCCCTGATAACCTATTAAAAACTTTCATCACAAAGGAATTAATATGTCCCAAGGCTA
>CAZHUE010000186.1:0-6016 GCA_964535875.1 uncultured Methylomarinum sp. | reverse complement strand
TTCTTATGCTTTAGTACAAGTAATACTGGTGGGTTATTTATTGCGAGTTGCCTTATACCACTACTTTCAGGTCCATTATCCACCTTTATCTGAATGCATTGAGTTGTTTGACGCTCTGATTCCTGAAGAAAACTCCACCAGTCTTCCAATGAGTCTACAATAAAACCACTGGTTTTGGCTGAGCGTCCAAAATGTATAAATAATTGTCCAGTATCTCTTCATCAACAATTCCAAAAGGGGTATGCTTACCCTTGTCTCCCATATCATGATCGTAAGCTTTGTTATTTCCTCGTGTTAAGCCACCGCGTGAAAACTCACCCAGCTTAATCGTTGCTTTGTAATCCACGGCTTTCTCATAAAAACATGGCATAGTTATCGATTTTAGTAAGCCATTAAAATAAAACATATTTTTAACTTGTTTTATTATTCGCTGACTTTTATCAATCTTTATATAAATTTATTTTGAGTACTTGAAATGCCAGATACACTGGTATTATTGGCTTTCCATAGTAGACAAATATCATACCAAGTTTTTATGAGAAAGCCGTGATCCCGGAGGGTACCTTCTGCTAATTCAAAATTATGAGAACCAAAGATTCGAGTAAGTACTGCCAGTAATCGTGCAGAATCAGATTTATATATTTGGGCTATCCGTATGTTAATCTCGTTTATAATTGCCCTTGTTCATTTGGTGGTTGAAAATACCCGTTTGTTAAGAACTCAGTGGTGCAAACCATAATCAAATAAAACTTTCATCCAAAAGCTCAATCCAATGTTTAACAGGGATATTTGCTTGAGTGTTCAGGTGTAACTGACAGCCTATATTAGCCGTAACAATAAGCTCAGGTTCATGTTTTTTCAGGGCAGTTAATTTGTTTTCTAATAGTTGCTGAGATAATTCTTTCTGTAAAATGGAATAGGTTCCTGCCGATCCACAACATAAGTGTGCATCTTCAATAGGTTTAAGAATAAACCCACAACGTTTAAGTAAAGATTCAACCACCCCATCTAACTGCTGACCATGTTGTAATGTACACGGACTTTGAAATGCAATTTTTTTAGTTGATAGTTTAAAACGATCTATCGCCAGATTTTCTTCCGTTAAAATTTCACTAATATCCTTTGCCAATTCACTCACTTTTTTTGCTTTTTTTGCATAATCTAAATCATGTTTTAGTAAATGCCCATACTCTTTAATGATTACGCCGCAACCGCTGGCAGTTATGACAATAGCTTCAGCTCCTTGCTCAACCATAGGCCACCAAACATCAATATTACGGCGCATAAAATTTAAAGCTTCTTGCGGAACTGATAAATGTTGGCTAATTGCACCACAACACCCTGCCCCATTTGCTGCAATTAACTGTATGCCAAGTTTGTTTAAAATATTTGCAGTGGCACTATTAGTATTAGGAGTAACAACTGATTGCGCACAGCCTTGTAACACTAGCATTTTTCGATTTTGACTATTTTCCGGCCATAAAGCTATTTTTTGTTTATTCGGTATTTTCTGTTTTATTGATGCTGGTAAAACAGGTTTAAGCAATCGCCCTATTTTTAGTAAAAATGAAACCCGTTTCGGAAAAGGGAGTAATTTTCTCAATACAAAACGTTTAACTTGATCAACTGGAGAGCGTAATACTTGCTTATCAACCAGCTCACGCCCTATATCAATCAAACGACCATATTGCACCCCCGAAGGACAAGTGGTTTCACAAGAGCGACAGCTGAGACAACGATCTAGATGTATTTGAGTTTTTTGACTAAACTTTTGGCCTTCTAACACCTGTTTGATCAAATAGATACGACCGCGAGGACTATCTAACTCATCACCTAAAAGCTGATAGGTAGGACAAGTCGCCGTACAAAACCCACAATGCACGCAAGAACGAATAATCTCATCTGCTTCTAGTCCCTCTGCTGTGTTTAAGTAGTCATCTGTCGTTTGAGTTTGCATAGAATAGTTTTTAAAACCCCTGATACAGACGACCGATATTAAAAATACCATGCGGATCAAAAGCCTGCTTTAGGTTACGATGTAATCTTAATAAATGTTTTGGTAAAGGCTGGAAAACTTCATTTCGTTTACCTGATGTTCTAAACAGACTGATATGCCCATTAATTGAATCACTCACTGCTCGAACTTGATCTTGAGAAATATCTGTTTTTAGCCAACGTAATGCTCCACCCCATTCAAACATTGAGTCACCATCCTGAGGTAAATTCGGCGTGTTAGATGCTAAAGAAATCCGCCATAAAGGTTGATTCTTATTGAAAAAACCATGGGTTTGTTCTTTAATTGAATGCCAGAAACTTTCAGCTTCAATTAATACCTCACCGCCCATTGATTGTTGTGCTGTTCTGATAGATTTTTCTGAGCCAGACAACCGAATATAAAGAACATCCTGATAAAAACAACTAGCACTGATGGGTAAAGAAAGAACAGACCATTGATGAAGTTTAGCTAAAGCACCTTCAATATTTATACTTTGCATAAATGTTATTTCTGCCTTTGGTTTAGGGATCACTTTTAATGATACCTCCAGCAAAACCCCTAATGTCCCCATCGCGCCTGTCATTAAGCGAGACACATCATAACCGGCCACATTTTTCATCACTTCGCCGCCAAAAGATAACACCTCTGCTTTGCCGTTGATAATTTTTGTCCCTAAAACAGAATCCCTAGCTGCACCACTATAAGCTCTACATGGCCCAGAAAAATTACAGGCAATGGTGCCGCCTAATGTAGCATTATTACCAAAAGCAGGGGGTTCAAAAGCGAACATTTGATTGTTTTCTGCCAAAACTTGCTCAATTCTTTTTAACTTTGTGCCTGCTCGAGCCGTAATGACTAATTCTGTCGGTTCATAATTGATAATGCCTTGATGTTCTGTAACACTCAATTCTTTTCCCGAAGTACTACGCCCATAAAAATCTTTTGTCCCACCTGCTTTGATAGTTAATCTTTCACCCGTTTCTATTACCTGTTTCACATTATCCTGCAATTGATCACTAATATCATTTGGGTGATTCATTAAAACCGTTCCAATTCAGAATGAGAGAGTTCACCGTGATGTATATGCATAGCACCAAATTCAGCACAGCGATGTAATGTTGGCACGGCTTTACCCGGGTTTAATAAACCTTTAGGATCAAAAGCAGTCTTTACAGAATGAAACTGACTCAGCTCGTTAGCTTTAAACTGCACACACATTTGATTCAGCTTTTCCATACCGACACCATGTTCACCGGTAATAGTACCGCCAACTTCAATACAAAGTTCCAAAATTTTTCCGCCAAATTCTTCCGCTTTTTCCAACTCACCAAGTTTACTTGCATCATAAAGGATTAGGGGGTGGAGATTTCCATCACCAGCATGAAAAACATTGGCTACAGCTAAATTAAATTCTTTAGACATATTCGCCATAGCTTGTAAAACATCAGGTAAACTTTTACGAGGAATAGTTCCATCCATACAGTAATAATCGGGGGAGATACGTCCCACTGCGGGAAAAGCATTTTTACGACCTTTCCAAAAACTGATTCGTTCCTGATCATCTTTAGCGATGCGAACTTCCGTTGCACCACTACTATTTAAAATATCGCGAACCTTATGGGTATGATCTAAGACCTCAGATTCATCACCATCAACTTCACAAATTAAAATAGCTTTGGCATCAATTGGATAACCAGCATGAACAAAATCCTCAGCAGCTTTAATCACCAATTGATCCATCATTTCAAGACCGGCAGGAATAATACCAGCAGAAATAATATTCCCCACAGCTTTGCCTGCTTTAACTACATCATCAAATGCTGCCAATAGTACCTGTACACTGGCTGGTTTAGGTAAAAGCTTTACCGTCACTTCAACAATTACACCCAACATACCTTCCGAGCCCGTCATCAAAGCCAACAAATCATAACCGGGGCTATCCAAACCGCCATCGCCAATCGTAATAAGATCACCCTCTATAGTGATTATTTTAATTTGCTGAATATTATGTACCGTTAAACCATATTTCAGACAATGCACCCCACCAGAATTTTCTGCAACATTACCACCAATGGTACAGGCTATTTGGGAAGATGGATCGGGGGCATAATACAAGCCTAGATGATCCACCGCTTGTGAAATTGCAAGATTACGAACTCCAGGTTGCACCCTAGCGATTCTCAGTTCCTTATCTATTTCAATAATATTTTTGAATTTTGCCAAACTGAGTAGCAACCCTTTTTGATAAGGTAAGGCACCACCCGACAACCCAGTACCCGCTCCTCTTGCAACCACAGGTAAATCAATATCATTACACAAGCGTAAAATTTCTTGCACCTGCTCAACAGAACCAGGCAAAGCAACAACCAAAGGTAACTGGCGATATGCAGAAAGGCCATCACACTCATAGGGTTTTAAATCTTCCTGTTCATACAATACTGAACCAAAGGGAAGAATATCTAATAATTGGCTGACTATTTTCTGGAGGTTTACGGCTGGAAAATCATGTTCAGTCGATGTCTGGACCATTTTTTCAGTTAATTCAAAACAATGAAATTGATTGACATTCTACTTTCTTTTAAATCTTTACCAAAATATTCATGAGCTTACACAAGTTTAAATCTAACTTTTTTTGATTTAATTTTTTAAAAATTATTCTGTGAAAACTTGACATATACAATATATCAATGACTTAATACGATAAGAACACAAAAATAGCTTAAAACATTAGTAGCACTATTTTCTCAAAACCTTAAATATTTAAATTACAGTCAAAAGCATGTAGAACTAATCAATTATTAGACTCCCTCATCTAAAAATAATAAAAAAATGAAATCATCAAACCGTGAGACCAACTTCAGCAGCCAACGCACTGCCATCCCTTTCGGTAAATACGAATCTGGCTCGGATGACGTTTTTCCATGCAATGAGTCAATGGTTGGGCGTGAAGGTGCAAGAGCTAAACTTATTGATTTTCTCACTAATGGAGGTACAAGAAAAGCAATTCTCGTCACAGGACGACGTGGTATGGGTAAAACCAGCTTTGTTGATTACTGTATAGATGAATATAAAAAGGCTCGAATAGAGCGTTACTGGCGTAGTGATATCGCTCGAACCGTTAGCTCTTGGGTATGGTTATTAACCATTAGTATGTTTTGCGCAATAGCTTTTGTATTAGGAAGTTGGATATTTAAAATTCTACTAGACAATGCCATTGAACAAGGAAACCATTTTCTTTGGGTACTAATACTACTATTATTATATGGCTTAAGTTATCCGCTATTACACGCTGTTAAAATTTTTAAAATTCTGTCCAATGCTTTCCCTATTTTTTCTGCAAATTTTTTGGGGTATGTTTTTGTTTTACTGACTGTCTTAGTTTTATATATACCCGGCAGAGAAGAACCTGCAGTTATGTTAAGTCGATTCATAGTTGCACTAACCTCAATGTATTTCACCGGTGAGTTGCTCGATTTTTTTTTATTTAATCTTAAAAATATTTTCCCCAAAAAGAAAGATAATGAGAATACCAATTCAATTTGGGAAAAAATAAAAAACAAACGGTTAGGAGGTGCTATTCTTCCATTAGTTGGAATAATAGTTGGCAGTTGTACTTTTATTGATGATTCAATTATTACTGTTTCCCGAAATAATTCAGCTGGGATCGGGATGACGACTTTTTTTAGTAATCTTTTTGTTTCATCCATCTTCCTTGGGCTAGCAGCATTAAACCGAGCTGTTAGCCTTTCTCGAAAACCTAAGCATATTGAAAGCGTTCAAGTTTTAGATGCTTTGAAAAAAAGTTATCTGTGGTTTTATAACTTGGCAATAGTTTTCATAGCTTTACCAATCATACTTATAACCGACATTCCTCATATGCCTAAATTATTCTTTATGACTGAGATTGAGGTAAAGTTTAACTGGTTATCAGGATGGGTTTGGCTATTAATTATTAGCTTACTTTTAATTCCAATCATTACTTATTTTTTTCGTAAACCAGAGGCAAAGAATAAAAATGCT
>CAZHUE010000185.1:0-6026 GCA_964535875.1 uncultured Methylomarinum sp. | reverse complement strand
GACCTTCTTCTGTTCTTAAGGTCTTGCTGGAAAAGCCATTGCGGCTATTCTCTGCGTCTGATGTGTATGTTTACTGTAGCCTAAAGCTCATCAAGCTCATCATTTAAAGCCGCTTCAACCGTTACTTTAGCCAGCATTTGTGTGAAATTACCGAGGTCTTTTTCTGTTTTTATGCTTTTTGCCGCTTCGCGTGCAAAAGCTTCAAGTTCTTTTTTATTCATGACTGCTTATCCTCTCATATTAGAGATTAATCATACAGAAGTTACACAAAATAATTTACATTCTCATTTTTCCATACCTTATATGTAGGTTGCCAAAGAGACGGCAGCCCAACACAAATAATCTATTGACTACTGTCATTCCTCGTAAGTTTTGACTCTGCTTCAATATATTTGGAAGCACAAACTTCTAAAACTTCTTCAGGTAAAGACGGCCCTGGCGCAGTTTTATTCCAATCCAGGGTTTCCAAATAATCACGAACATATTGCTTGTCAAAACTGGGAGGACTAATTCCAAGTTGATACTGTTCAGCAGGCCAAAACCTTGATGAATCAGGTGTCAATGCTTCATCAATTAGATAGAGTTCACCTTCATCATCCAGACCAAATTCAAATTTAGTATCAGCAATTATTACACCCCTTTGTTGTGCAAACTCAGCAGCTTCAGAATACAGTTGAATACTGACTTGCTTTATTTTTTCAGCTATTTCCTGTCCTAACAGGGAAATTGTTTGCTCAAAAGATATATTTTCATCATGATCGCCCTCTGCCGCTTTAGAAGAAGGAGTATAAATAGCTTTATCTAATTTTTCAGCTTGTTGCAAACCTTTTGGCAAACTAATACCACAGACAGCACCCGATTGTTGATAATCTTTCCAGCCCGAGCCTATCAAATATCCTCTAACAATGGCCTCAACTGGTAATGGTTTTAAGCGTTTTACTACAATAGCACAACCACTAACTTGTGCACGTTCATCATTATTAGGAATGACAGCTTCTAATTTTATCTCAGACAAATGATTTGGGATGATATGCTTCATCTTTTCAAACCAAAAATTAGAAATGCTCGTCAGTACCTTACCTTTTCCTGGAATAGGGTCTGGAAGAATAACATCAAAGGCAGATAACCTATCTGTTGTTACAATAAGCAAATGGCTATTATCAACTTCGTAAATATCACGGACTTTACCACGAGACAATAACTTTAAGCTTGTAAGAGATGATTCAAAAAGTGTGGAGGGAGGGTTCATAGTACCTTTGTTAAACTAACATATTTAGAAAGTGTTAGTATTTTATCACTTATATTGCTTCCTCTACTTTTTCATCATTAGTTTTGAGTTTTTGATGATCTGCCCCTTTGTCAGTTAACTCAGTAATCAATATAGGCTTTTGGACTCCCCAACCCTGAGCATAATCAACACCAATTTCTTTAAGCATTTGATGAATCTCATCACTTTCCACGTATTCAGCGATTGTTTTCATATTTAAAGAATGTCCAATTTCATTCATCGATTTTACTATTGCTACATCTGTAGAGTTGGTGACCATATCTTTGACGAAAATACCATCTATTTTTAGGTAGTCTACATCCAGACTTTTCAGATAAGAATAAGATGAATAGCCTGACCCAAAGTCATCTAAAGAAAACTTGCATTTAAAGCGTTTTATTTTTTTAATAAATGTTTGTACGAATTCGAAGCTATCAGCTGCAACCGTTTCTGTAATTTCAAAAGTAATTTTTTCAAGAGGAACATTGCAAAGGGTTAATGTTTCTTTAAGAAACTTCAAGAAATCCTCACTATTCATTGATTCCCCCGATAAATTAATTGAAAACCCATCTAATTCGTCAAAAATCTCTTGGTTATTTTCTATCCAGTCAAATACATTGAGTACGACCCATTGATCAACCTCTGACATACGTTGACAACGCTCAACTGCAGGAATAAAGTCATCGGGTGGAATAGTAACCCCATGTTCATCTTTAATTCCCAGCAAAATTTCATAATGGGTATGACTGCCCTTTTCTGGATTAATCGCAGCAATTTTTTGACAACGCAAAAAAAGTCGGTTTTCAGAAAAAACCTGATTAATCCGTCCCACCCACTCATGTGCGTTATATTGTGATTTTAATGCCTCATCATTATCCTGATAAACCCGAATGCGGTTTCGTCCTGCATTTATTGCAGAAAGAGTCGCTGAATCTGCATGCTGTAAAAGACTATTAACATCATAACTATTACCTGAAAATAACGGTACAATTCCCATTCCAGCAGCTATAGCATAACTTTTATCTTCCCAGTTAAATTCTCCACTAATTAATTCTGATTGCAATTTTTTTGCAACTTCTGCAGAACAGTTCTTCAATAGAATAGAAAAAGTCTTATCATCCAGACGACCAAAAATATCATCTTTTCGCAATACCTTTTTTAACATATTGGCCATTTGCTCTAAAAGTGCATCTCCAGCGGCTAAACCACAAGCATTAGTTATAATTCTAAAATCTTGAACCTCAATGTTACATAATAGGTATTTAGCATTCTCAAGATTGGTCAGTTTTAACTTCAATCGTTTTATAAATTCTTTTCGATTAAATACACCTGTAACTGAATCTCGAGTCGCATTATAAACCAGCTTTTGTTGCAAATTTTGCAACATCATATTTGTTGCCCTGTCCATTGCAGGCATATCAAGACTTTCAATTCTATTGGCCGCGCCATTTCTGATCATATCAGCCAGAATTTCACGTTCCAACTCTTGTTTTTTTAGGCCTCCTCGGTTTACAAAAACAAAAAGGTCTTTTGTTTCACTGATCCAAACCAACTTTAAAGGCTCTACCTCTTCATCTGACAAAAAGATTAACCACTCACCTATTTTTAAATGTTCGACCTCATCTAAATGATACCTTTCTTTGCCTAATCCTTGAGTATTTATGTCTATTTCAAGTAACACCATATCCATGGCATTTGAATTAAGAGGGATACTATTTTTTAATAGTAATTCATTTAATTCACGCAGAATTTTACTGTGTAAAAAATTATTGCTACAAACTGGCTGGAGTTCTGTATCAATAAATTCAAGGACATTTTCAATCACCTCATCTCTTGGTTTATTAGTCCCCGTTAACCATTTCATTATGCTATTGATAATACCTAAGTGGCCTTGAAAGCTATTAGTATCTTCATGTAACTTATCAATTACCAGTAGGTGCTGCCAACCTGCGCTCAACAAGGTTCCGACTATATTCGGGATTTTTTTTCCTGCAAAATCAACATTAACTTTATCCTGAACAAATTGTCGGGCTTTATCCAGCTTTTGTTTCCCTTCATATTGCTCGTTTACGCGTTTAATATTATGAGCAATAGACTTATTTACTGATTGTGTAATCTCATCTAGTTTTTGTTCAGCCAAACTAAAAACAGCTGGGTTTTTTATCCCTTCAACACTGATTTTTTTTATCAGTCCATCAAGTGTTTGTCTAATCTGAATACTTTTAGAAGTTTTATCATCCTTTATGGCGGAACCTAACCAAAATAGATGATTGACTATATTACGGGCAGGATGATTTTCTGACTCAAGAAACCCGTTGTCCTGCATGGCTTGAGCCATAATAGGTATTTGAATACTCTTTAGATATGATTCACTTTCCTTTGTGACCATCTTGTCTTTAAACAAAATATCAAATAAAGTCTCATAGACCTCTAAACTACTTTTATCTTCACTAGATATCTGTTTTTGAAAATCAGAAAAATTTATCAACGCGTCTTGCAGTTTTTCTTGCACATTACTTGAACTTGAGCCATATTTACCTTGAACAGCATTCTCTTGTAAAGAAGCTAATGCTGCGCTTATTTCCTCTGTTGAATACACATCCTCTGATATTTCATCTCGTACTGCAATTGGGGATTGATGTTGATGAATAGAGTTCTGTTGTTGTAACAAAGAAATTAAATTACTGGCGACACTGACAACTTGACTAGTATCCTGTCTGGCTATTAGCGGTTGAGCAACAGGAGAGTCTAATTCAGTTTCTACCTCAGGTATTGGAACTGATACAGAATTCTCAGAAATTTCACTAATTTGTTCAATTAGAGTTCCTTCTTGAGACGGATAATCATCTACTATTCGATTTGTTCCAGGCGTTATCTTTTTAAAGGATCTGGATACACCTTCTAATTTTTTTGGTGCGCCATTAGCAAGTAGTATCTCATCCATTTTTCCATACAACTTAGGAAGATAATTAATCAGAGTTTCTTCAAATAAAACATACATACTACGTTTAGTCTGATCATTTTCTTCAATCTCAGTGATAGCATCACGAAAGCGATCACATAACTTTGCCGGACCAAGCGGGTTGAGTATCATATTAGAATCTACTTGCAGAATATAACCCATCTTATTCTGAAGTGATTTCAATTCTTCTTCAAATAAAGAATCCAGATTTCTGATAATAGAAGATAAATTAAGCCAATCTTCAAAATCATTTTTTTCAACTAATGATAGACTGGATTCCGCACGAGTCTCATCAATTTGATCAAAAGACGAAGAGCCTAACAAAGAAGAATCACGAGCAGAGATACTATAAAAATTGTCTGTAATCTCTTTCTTATTAATTTTAAAATTAGTGATGGCATCGGTTAATACTACCTGACCTTGATAACCTCCTCCTTTTTCTATTACTTCTGCCAGTTTTAGCTTAATCTGCGAGTAAAAATCTCTTAAAATCGTAGAAAAGGCTTCTTCCATTAATGGCGTTAAATCAGTTTCCAGCTTTTCCTGTTTCGCTAGACTTTCTGGATTATGCTGTCTATCAACTTCTGCTAAGCCTATATTATCTTGAATTTGGTTTTTTAGTACCTTAAAGGCTTCTTCGGAATTCCCTTCATAAGCAACCCCCATCCCCATAGATCTGATGTGCATAATCTGTACATCTAAACTAAACTCTTCCTCTCCCTGGTCAAGACTTGCAACAAATTTAATTTGAATTATTTGATTCTGCTTTAAGGTATGGAGACCTTTCCCTTGCTTAACTTCTATAAACATGCCCCCTGAACAAAAATCACGGATTACACATTGAATAAAACGGGTATCATCAGCGACTAAAGTAGCGACCAGATTTATCTCGTAACGTGTATAACGGCGACGTTTTGAAGTAGACATATGGGTTATTGAAAAATTATAATTTCTAAAGTTGTACAAATATTTGGGTTTACTGCAATTAAGCATAGTTGAAAAATAAAAATTAACAAAAACTCTATTGTTTTAATTTTACTCATGACTTTGTAGCTAATATCGGAACTTAGCAACAAATCATCTATACAATACTAATAAAAAAACATACTTTCAATTAGTTATATTTTCATACTAAATTTCTTGGTTTATGCTAAATAATTTATCTCAAATCACTAGCAAGGCAAATTTATCAAAATTTGTGCGTCCTTATATAATATGACGATAAAAACTATGATTATCATTGTTGAGACCAAGCAAATAAAACGAAAAATAATCATAATATTGAATGATTTTAATAAAATAGCCTTAGCCGTGGTTATGAACCAAAAATTATTTATAAAGTCTTAGAAAGTAGCTGATAGGGTCAGTGGTGAATGTAAGGTCTTTGATATTCTGGATAATGTATGTAAGTACTCGACCATTAATATTTTAACATTTTACTTGTCTTTTTTATCATCTTCGGCGTTGCATAACTTGCTATGCGCCTTGAATATGACAAAAAAATCCTGCGCAAAATTATTAAAATATTTATAGTCAAGTACTTAGTTGAACGTTGTGAGGCCAAATAAGCAAAACTCTAGAACACGGTGTATATCCCTTTTTATTATTCACTCACCATTCACAAGCAGTTATATATGATTATTAACAATTAAATAGAGGAGATCTATAGTGAGCACTCTGGTAAAAATAACAATCCCACTTATTATATTAATAATTAGTGGGTGCGCCCGTCATTCCGCTTAACCAAATGATTATTATTATGATAGGGGCTATACCTCATATTATTCGAATCCGATA
>CAZHUE010000184.1:0-6111 GCA_964535875.1 uncultured Methylomarinum sp. | reverse complement strand
CTAAAAAGTCTTCAGTTACTTTAATAATTTTTCATATTGCTGTTATCCTTAATAAGCTATATGATCTTTAACGGGTTATTTATTTCAGGACATCTCTAAAAACTGCCTTTTTGTCCGGTTTGGCGTTTGATGATTTTCTGCGTTCCTCATGTATTCTATATACACTGCGGTTCTCGAAAATAACACGCCTTGATCTCGAACAAAAATTCGTATTTTTTTAAGAGGCTCTACTGTAAAATATCGATCCTAACAAAAAGGATAAATTTGAGACAATTTAACCAAAATAGAATACTAGCCCTCATCCTGGTTCTGTTTATCACCTTAAGCTTATCCGGGTGTAGTTATTTTAGTTCTGTTGACTCAATGCCTTCAACAGTTCCTATCCCTGAAAAATGGTCATCATCTTCAAAAAGACAGAACTTAGTACGCCCCTGGTTAGAAGAATTTTCTGATTTACAACTTAGCTCTTTAGTGGAAGAAGCTTTTACTAATAACCCAAGTATTCAGGGCTTAATAGCCAGCATTGCCATTGCAGAAGATCAAACCTGGCTCTCCTCTTCAGCTTTTTGGCCAAAAATAAATGCTGGGCTTAATGCTAGCCGAAACCAACGTAATAATGCGACCGGAATAGCCGTTGCTTCCAGCCGAAGTAATAATGTTGGTTTTGCTCTGGATTTTGTCTGGGAGATAGATTTATGGTACAAACTAGGCAATGAACTGGAAGCAACCGAGTATGAAAAAACTGCAACTGAATCAGACTTACATGCTGCGCAACTTTCATTAGCGGCCAATATTACTAAAGCCTGGTTTGATACTATTGTTGCAGGTCAACAGATTAAACTTGCTGAAAAAACGATTAACAGTTTTACTAATGCTCTGGCAATTATTGAACAAGGATATGATCGTGGTATTTATAAAGTGCTTGATGTTCGGTTAGCGCGTTCTAATTTATTAACGGCTAAGGGCCGCAAAGAAAATTATCTTAAAATTCAGGATAAAACTACCCGTACTCTGGAGTTTTTTTTAGGACGCTATCCATCCGCAAATTTAAAAACACCTGATCAATTACCCATAGTTTCGCTTCCTTTGCCAAATAGTGTACCGTCCAGTCTTTTAGATCGGAGGCCTGATATTATTGCTGCTGGAGAACGTTTTTTAGCAACTGACCAAAGACTGCTAAAAGCAAGAAAAAACATGCTTCCTACTATTCAACTGAGTGGTAGCGGTGGAACTAGCACACGAAAATTAGATGATATTTTTAACCCTGAATTTTTAATTTGGCGGATTGCCGGTAATCTAACTCAACCCTTATTTCATGGGGCACAACTTTTTGCTGAACGCAGTCAGGCAGAAGCAAGAGTCAAATTAGCAGCTGCTGACTATGCTCAAGTTGTTTTACAAGCACTAAGAGAGGTTGAAACAACAATGGCGGCAGAGCAGTGGTTAAAAAACCAACAAACTTTATTGAAAGCTGAAATTGAAGAATCAACAGAAGCCGTAAGACTTGCCGAAGATGATTATCTCGCAGGCTTAACAGATATTATCACCTTACTGGATGCCCAACAACGTGCCTTTGAGTCTAAAAATAATTGGTTAGAAATAAATAACCAACGTTTACAAAACCGTGTTAACCTTTATTTAGCCCTTGGTGGCCCTGTTCTTCCAGCAAAACCACTATGAAACTAATTCGCCGATTTCTTCCCGTTATAGTGATTGCTCTCAGTGTTTTAGTTGCCGTTTTGATCCTCAACAATAAACCAGAAGCCAAGCGTAAAGTTTTGCAAAAAAAAACACTGACAGTAGAAACAATCAAATTAGAAGCCAAACCATTTCCAATTATAATTCATACTCAAGGAACTGTTGAACCTCGTACAACCACGACTTTAATCCCCCGTGTTTCTGGAGAAATTACTAAGGTATCCCCAACCTTTCGTCCAGGTGGTTTTTTTGAACGGGGTGATACACTATTGACCATTGATCCTACTGATTATTCACTCGCTATTAAATCAGCGCAAGCTACTGTCGCCGAAGCATTATTTACTTATGAAGAAGAACAGGCTCAAGCTGACCAAGCAGCTGATAACTGGAAAAGATTAGGTCGCACTAGTCAAGCGTCTGATTTGGTTTTACGCAAACCTCAGCTAGCTCGAGCAAAAGCAATTGTTGATTCAGCTAAAGCCCAATTACAAAAGGCTCGGCTTGATTTAAAACGAACAAAAATTAAAGCACCTTTTGCTGGACGAATTCTGGAACAATTTGTTGATATAGGCCAATATGTTACTCCAAGCAACGAACTGGTTAAAATATTTGCTATTGATTATGCAGAAATTCGTCTGCCGATTACAGAAAAACAGCGCAGTATGCTAGATTTACCTAGGCCTTATCGTGGAGATTCCATCAACGCTAAACAAGGGGCAGAGGCAAAAATTCACGCGGCCATTGCTGGTAAAAATTACACATGGACAGGTCATGTTGTGCGAACAGAAGGCAGCATGGATAGGGCAACACGCCAAGTATTTGTGATTGTTCAAATTGACAACCCTTATCAACGGCATAGCGATAATAGACCCCCTTTAGAAATAGGCCAGTTTGTAAAAGCCGATATTCAGGGAGTGGTTCTGGATAACGTTTATACCCTACCCCGCTCTGCTGTACAAAGTAATAATACCATTATGATTGTTGATAAAGACAGTCGTCTCCAGCGTAAGAGCATTGATGTTATATGGGAAACACAAACTCATTTAATCGTAGAAAACGGGTTAGCAGAAGATGAACAGCTTTGTACTACATACGTCCCATTTGCAGCCAATAATACCAAAGTAATTATAGCTCCTGGCCCATCACCCCAAATACAAAAAACCACATTAACCCAGCCTGACTAATGGATGCTTTAATCATCTGGTTTGCACGCAACCGAGTGGCTGCAAACTTACTCATGGTTGTTATAACACTCAGTGGTCTTGTGATTTTAATCACCCAAATACCAGTTGAGGCATCCCCTCCATTCGAACGTACTCGTTTATATATCAAATTTTCTTATCCTGGTGGAACTCCTGAAGATATAGAAAAATCTGTTATTACACGAATTGAAGAAGCAATTTATGACATACCGGGGATCGTAGAGCTTAATAGCACAGCTAGTGAAGGTTCTGGATCAGTCACCATGGAAGCCGAAAATGGCTATGTCCATCGAGAAATTTTAACTGATATTAAGTCTCGAATCGATATGATTCACAGTTTTCCAAATGAACTGGAAGACTTAGAGATCGGAATAGAAACGGTTCGGTTTGAAGTGATTAGTGTTTCCGTCAGTGGTGATTTACCCGAAGCCGAATTGCGAGAAGTTGGAAAACGTGTTAGAGATGAAATCGCCGAACTGCCCAATATTACACAAGTTGATATTACAGGCATTAGACCCTTTGAAATATCCATTGAAGTATCAGCACAAAAATTACGAAAATATGATTTAACTTTTTCAGACCTAAGCACTGCGATTCAACGCTCGTCAATTGACATTCCTGCCGGTGTTATTCAAGCCGGCGAGTATGAGTTTTTAATTCGCACAAAAGGGCAGCGTTATCTGGCAACCGATTTCTCATCAATTGTAGTAAAAAGCAATACTGACGGAACCCTTTTACATTTAGGTGATATTGCCCAAATAAAAGATGGTTTTGTTGATCTTCCTATTTTATCCAGATTTAATGGCAAACCTTCAGTCATGATAGAGATCTATCGGATTGATAAACAAGATGCTTTAGACATATCTGAGAAAGTGAAAAAATATCTGCTGACCGCAAAAGATACTATGCCACCAGGTGTAGAAATTGGCTATTGGCGTGACCGTTCTAAATACATCAAAAGCCGCATTTCATCATTAATCCAAACTGCCGCTCAAGGGGCTATTCTGGTTTTTATTGTTTTAACCCTGTTTTTGAGGATGGAACTGGCTTTCTGGGTTGTGCTTGGCATTCCAGTCTCAGTTATTGGTGCGTTCGCTTTTATGCCTTTTTTTGATGCACCCATTAACTTAAATAAAATTTTTGAATTTATTTTAGTTCTGGGAATTGTCGTTGATGATGCCATCGTCACAGGCGAAAACATTTATAAACACTTAGAATCAAATGAGGATAAAGATCAAACGGATGCTGTTATTAAAGGCACTCAAGAAGTGGCAACGGCGGTTACTTTTGGCGTATTAACAACTATTGTTGCCTTCGCTTCCCTACTAACTATGGAAGGGGAACGCAGCAAACTATTTACTATGATCCCTGCTGTGGTTATTCCCGTATTAATACTCTCATTAATCGAAACCAAACTGATTTTACCCGCTCATTTGAAACATATGGGTAAAGACACAGCCTTTCCCTGGTTAGCAAATACCCAAAATAAAGTTAGCTATTATTTAGATACCTTTATCCTAAAGGTATATCAGCCACTATTAAAGAAGTCCCTTAAAAGACCAGGGTTAACATTGGCACTATTTTTTAGTGCCTTGATTATCATCAGTAGCCTAATTGCCAGTGGCTGGATTAAATTTTCATTTTTCCCTCGCGTACAAAGTGAAATTGCCAAAGGTAAAATAACCTTACCCGAAGGCACGCCTTACGAAGTAACTAAACGCCATATAGATCGTATAGAACAAGCGGCTCTTGACTTGCGTGAAAAATATAATAATCAGACACCTGATGAAACGATTATCAATAATGTGTACTCGACTGTCAGTATTCAGGGTAACGTCCGAATGGGGTTAAAACCCAACCAGGGACGTGTCAGTTTTGGAATTATCCCTCAAGAAGTACGTAGCAATCCAATAAGCAGTATTGAGTTAGCAAAAGAATGGCGAACCAATGTAGGGCCTATTGCAGGTGCTCAAAAGCTGACTTTTAGTGCATCCATGTTCAGACCGTCTAACGTGATAGACTTTATGCTTAAAGGACGCGACTTTGATGAGCTGAATCAAGTGTCAGATAAAATCAAAATGCAACTTGCACAATATCCCGGCGTGTTTGATATAGCCGATGATTTTTCACAAGGAAAAGAACAAATACAATTACAACTAAAACCCGAGGCAGAGTTTTTAGGAATCAATAGCCTTAATTTAGGGATGCAAGTCCGTGGGGCGTTTAATGGCATAGAAGCACAGCGAATGCAACGAAATGGAGAAGAAGTTAAGGTTTATGTGCGTTACCCCGAATCAGAACGCGAGTCTTTTGCCAACCTTAAATCAATGATTATTCGTACACCTAAAGGTGATGCGGTCCCCATCCGACAAGTAGCAGACTTATTTATTAACCGAGCACCGGCAGTGATTAATCGGTCTGACCGTTATCGAACCATTCATGTCACCGCTGATGTTGATCAACAAGCAGTTCAACTCCCTATTCTTCAAAATGAAATGAATAGCTTCATTACTGAAACTTTACAAGAGCATCCTACTATTTCCTACATAGAAGAAGGTGAAGCAAAGGAGACTAATGAATCATTTAAAAGTTTAGCATTAGGAATGGTACTGGTTTTATTTATTATTTACGCATTGTTAGCCGTGCCTTTTCAATCCTACACCCAGCCTTTTATCGTAATGTCTGTTATTCCTTTTGGACTGATTGGAGCTGTTTTAGGCCATTTATTATTAGGTTTGAATTTAAGTATTCAAAGTGTACTGGGTATGCTGGCATTAACAGGCGTAGTCGTAAACGATAGTTTGGTTTTAGTAGATTTTATTAATCGCAGCAGACAAACTGGAATGGATTTATTTAATGCCATTTTTCAGGCTGGAACTGTACGGTTTAGAGCCATATTACTCACCTCAATTACTACTTTTATCGGACTGATGCCTATGATGTTTAGTACCAACACACAAGCTCAGTTTTTAATCCCTATGGCTGTATCACTAGCTTTTGGTGTTTTATTTGCTACATTTATTACTTTGCTTTTAGTCCCTTGTTTTTATTTGTTACTGGAAGGGGCTAAACTTAAAAGGGTTAGTAACCAGGACACTCAGGTTTAAATTAAGCCAATAATCTTGAGTAAATACTTATCATTGTTAAACCGCTTGGATTGTTTACGCCGTGTTCAAAAAGCAAAACCAATCAAAAAAATAAAAGATACGGA
>CAZHUE010000183.1:0-6170 GCA_964535875.1 uncultured Methylomarinum sp. | reverse complement strand
ATACATGACCTATGGGTTTTGCAGTTTTTTGAAATAATAGCTAAATCCTGCAAGTGATTGCATACATAAACAACCCTAATCCTCAGAAAAAGAAAATAAAGCTATGGAAATAATAGACAACATAAACCATCTATTAGGAGATAATCTAAAGCAGGATATAAAAAAAGGATCCAAGCTAAAGATAGCTGCTTCTTGCTTCTCTATTTATGCATTTGAAGCCTTAAAAACAGAGCTACAAAAAATTGATAGCTTAGAGTTTATTTTTACATCCCCAACTTTTGTTCCAGAAGAAACCGTAGATAAAATTAAAAAAGAACATCGTAAATTTCATATACCTAAATCAGAACGTGAGCGAAATTTTTACGGTAGCGATTTTGAGATACAGTTGAAAAATAAACTTACCCAGCGAGCCATAGCAAAAGAGTGCGCAGAATGGATCAAGCGAAAAGCTACATTCAAATCTAATAGCGGCAAAGCACCGATGCAGCAATTTATGTGCATTGATAACGGTAAAGACAAAGAGCAATCAGTCTATTTACCTTTACATGGTTTTACTGCTGTCGATCTCGGTTATCAGCAAGGTGATGCTGTTTCAAATATTATTACCAAACATAATGAAGCAACAAGCACACAGGTTTATCTAAATCTTTTTGATCAGATATGGAATGATCCAGAAAAGATTGAAAATGTGACTTCCCAATTATGTGATCACATTGCCAGTGTTTACAAAGAGAACCCACCTGAGCAAGTGTATTTCTTCATGCTCTACAATATCTTTAATGAATTCTTAGAGGATATAAATGAAGATGTTTTGCCGAATGACCTAACAGGTTACAAAGACAGTCTGATTTGGAAAAAGCTTTATAATTTCCAACAAGACGGCGCAACAGGCATTATTAATAAACTTGAAACATATAATGGTTGTATTCTTGCAGATAGTGTTGGTTTAGGTAAGACATTTACGGCTCTTGCCGTTGTAAAATATTACGAGCTGCGGAATAAATCAGTTCTCGTGCTTTGCCCTAAAAAGCTAGCCAATAACTGGTTAAATTATAATAGAAACCTAAAAACTAATATATTCTCTAAAGACCGTTTCAATTATGATGTGCTTTGCCATACAGACCTTCAAAGAACCAGTGGCGAATCTTTTGGAACACCACTAGATAGAATAAATTGGGGCAATTATGATCTCGTTGTTATCGATGAATCTCATAACTTTCGTAACAATGACGCTTTCAAAGATAAAGAAACACGCTATCAAAAACTAATGAATTCAGTTATTTGTGACGGAGTGAAAACAAAAGTTCTAATGCTTTCTGCCACGCCCGTAAATAATCGTTTTATGGATCTTCGCAACCAGCTTGCTCTTGCCTATGAAGGTGATGCGTCAAATTTAAACAAAAAGCTGCGAACAACTAAGGGTGTTGATGAAATATTCCGTAGGGTACAAACAACATTTAATGTATGGGCAAAATTGCCACTTCAAGAGCGTACAACAGATGCTATTCTAAAGGCTTTAGATTTTGATTTTTTCGAATTACTAGACAGTGTAACTATTGCTAGGTCACGCAAACATATCCAATCATTTTACGACACTTCTGAAATTGGTAGCTTTCCAGAGCGCAGAAAACCTATCTCATATCATAGCCCTTTAACAAATCGAAACGATGTAATGGGTTTTAATGATATTTTTAAAGAGCTTTCTTTATTGAAACTATCAATATACGCACCTGTAAGTTATATACTCCCCAGTCGAATCGTAAAGTATGAAGATTTGTACGATACGGCAGTATCAGGCGGAAAAAGCAAACTTCGGCAGGCAGACCGAGAAAAAAGTTTACAAGCATTGATGACAACAAACCTGCTTAAACGCCTTGAAAGTTCAGTAGAAGCATTCCGAATTACTTTAAATAAATTAAAAAATAAGCACTCAGCAACACTATCAAAAATTGAAGTTTATAATAAGCGTGGTGAAGATAAAGGGGTTGAAGACAATTCAGCCTACTATGAAAATGCAGAACCAGATGATGAAAGTTTTTTGGAAATGGAAAAAGATGTTACTGGCGGTAAGGTTCAAATTAAGCTGTCTGACATGGATCTACCGTCATGGAAACATGACTTACAAGCTGATACAGCCATTGTAGAAGCCTTATTGAGTGAGATGCAGAAAATCACACCTGATAATGACACCAAACTCCAGCATCTAAAAAAACAAATAGATGATAAAATTGCAAACCCAATAAACCCAGATAATAAAAAAGTGCTAGTTTTTACAGCCTTTGCTGATACAGCCAATTATCTCTATGACAACCTATCAAGCAGTCTTCTTGCATTACATAAAATTCATACGGGTAAGGTAACAGGATCTTCCTCACCACAATCTACTTTAAGAACAGAATCAGGATCAAATAAGAAAACCAATTATGATTTTGAATCATTGTTAACACTGTTTTCTCCTCGTTCAAAAGAGAAAGCGATTGTTCTACCCGACGAACCAAACGAATTAGATCTGCTTATTGCGACTGACTGTATATCAGAGGGGCAAAATCTACAGGATTGTGACTACCTGATTAACTATGATATTCACTGGAATCCCGTTCGCATCATTCAGCGTTTTGGTAGAATTGACCGTATTGGTTCTATAAACGACAGCATTCAGCTAATGAATTATTGGCCAGATATTTCACTTGATGAATATATCAATCTCAAAGAACGAGTCGAAAGTAGGATGGTTATTGCAGATATGTCAGCAACCGCTGATGATAATCCCCTGAACGCAAAATCGAGTGATGTCTCTTACCGAAAAGACCAACTAAAAAGGCTTCAAGAAGACGTCATTGATATGGAAGATTTAAAATCAGGGGTATCTATTACAGACCTAGGATTGAACGATTTTCGTATGGATCTGCTAGGTTACATTAAAGAAAATGGCGAGATGTCTAATATACCCAACGGAATGCATGCAGTTGTACCAGCAGATCAAAACAAAGGGTTGAGCCCAGGGGTCATATTTACTTTACGAAACCGAAACCAAAACGTTAATATCAATCAACATAATCGTTTGCATCCATATTATTTAGTTTACATAGCAAATGATGGAGAAATTATTGCAGATCACAGTGAGATTAAAAAACTACTAGATTTAGTCAGAACCACCTGTAAAGGCAAAAACAAACCAATTGATGATATTTGCCACCTATTTAATCAAAAAACAGATGATGGTCGAGATATGAGTGCATACTCAAACTTATTGAAAGAGACAATAGGCTCTATCATTGACCTCAATGAAGATAAAGATATTGACAGCTTGTTTAGTGGAGAACGCACAACTGCTCTAATTGATACTGTAGCAGGGCTTGATGATTTTGAGCTAATTAATTTCCTTGTGGTGCAAGAGGCTAATAATTAATGGGTGCATTATTCGACTATCCAAAACAGGCAGAATTTGGTCGCATAGTAGCCAAAAACAAAATTTATGAACGGGTAAAGCCAAACCGAAAAATTCAGCAAGCGTTTGCATCACAAATAAAGAAGATTATTTGGCAATATAAACTAGCACCAAAAACAACCAATTTACCTGAAACAAGTAAGGTCAAAGAAATTGAAGTTTTTGAGTTAGCTCTAAAATCAGATAAGCAAATAGAAAGTTTTGACCATAATATTTTGCGTTGTATTGATAAAGCAATTGCTCATCCAATTATTTTTCATCTTACCTATGTAGATAAGATAAAAGCCATCGCAACCTATAAACGCCCTAATGATGCAGATGCAACTAAATGGGTAATTAGTGATGATTATTTTGAATCAGAATGGCTGGCAGTAGATTCAGAAAGACTAAATCTTCCAGTAGCACTAAACTTATCAGGCTTATACCAACATATATTGCGTGAACTTATACCTATACAATCACGAAAAAATGAAAAATTAGAAAACCATATAGAGCGTATGGGGCAAGTTATAATCAAGAACAAACAAATCAGCAAGTTAAAGGCTCGTATGAACAAAGAAAAACAATTTAACCGAAAGGTCGAGATGAATGCAGAGCTAAGATCTTTGAATAATGAAATAGAACAATTACATTAAATAAAAATTAGCATGGCGTAAATGTATAAACGGCGTAAGCATATAAATTGAGGTAGAAAAAACAATGGAAAAATTGGATTTAACAACACCGGATTTTACAAATGAGAATATCGCCAAGCTGGCGGAATTATTCCCCAATTGTGTGACAGAAAAAAAGAATGACAAAGGCGAAGTTGTACACGCCATTGATTTTGATGCTTTGCGTCAAGAATTTTCAGACACAATTGTTGAAGGTACACAGGAACGTTATAATCTGAATTGGCCGGGCAAGCGTGAAGCACTGGTAACTGCTAATACGCCTATTTCTAAAACCTTGCGTCCTTGCCGTAATGAAAGTGTGGATTTTGATAATACCAAAAATATTTTTATTGAAGGCGATAACCTTGATGCATTGAAATTATTGCAGGAAACCTACCTAAATAAAATTAAAATGATCTATATTGACCCACCTTATAATACAGGGAAAGATTTTATTTATAAAGATAACTTTACCGTAGAAAAAAGCGAATATGAGGAAGCTTCAGGTCAGCGTGATGAAGACGGTGGACGACTTGTTGCTAACCCAGATAGTAATGGTCGTTTTCATTCTGATTGGCTTTCTATGATGTATCCCCGATTGAAACTTGCGCGTAATTTACTAAGTGATGATGGTTTCGTTGCTATTTCAATTGATGATAATGAAATCGCAAATCTAACTAATTTAGTTGATGAAATATTTGGTGGAGGACATAGAAAAATAATAAGTGTAAAGATGAGTGAACCTACTGGAGTGAAAATGGCTTCTGTTAACAAGGAAGGCACTCTAGCTAAATTAAAAGAATATGTGGTTTTAATTGGTAAAAATCCTATTAAAGGATTGACTCCTGAGAAAATGCCGAAGCAAGGATGGGATTATGAATATCGTAGTGTTTTATGTGGTGTGACAAAAGAAGAGTTAATCTCAGTTAAAAAAATTCTATCCAATGAATGTCGTACAACCGAAGATGTAGCTATAGTCGAAGAGTTGCTATCTGAGATTGAAATAAAAAATATAAACACAGTGTCACAAGAAGAAACTGGAAAAGATGCAAGTAAAGAGTGGCTATTTAAAAATTCGTGGCGTATAGCCCAATTTTCTACGTTAACTGGTGGAGCTAAGGATATAGCAAAAAAAAGAAAGAATAATTTTAATAGCAGTGTACCAAGCTTTTTTGCTATTACTACTCCAAAAAACAAGTGCTATTTAATTAAGGGAGATTTTAATGATGAAAGCAACTTGCCTCGTTGTAAAGTTTTGTTAGCAGATGATTATTTGGACGTACATATTGGTGATTTTTGGTTCGATATTAAAACAACTGGGCTGGATAATGAGGGAGATGTTCCATTTAAAAATGGAAAGAAACCTTTAAAGTTATTATCAAGAATATTTGATATGTGTATTTCAGACAATGATATTGTAATGGATTTTTTTTCTGGTTCGGCAAGTTCTGCACAGGCATTAATATCCATCAATCAAAAAAACATGACGCAAAACAGATATATCTTGGTTCAAATTCCAGAAGTAATCAATAAGCAAAATAAAGATCAAAAAGACTCTTATGAATTTTGTGTCAAAAACAAATTAAATCCGTTTATAACCGAAATAGCAAAAGAGCGTATCCGCCGAGCAGGCAAAAAAATCAAAGAAGACAATGCAGATAAAGAAGGTATAGAAAACCTAGACATTGGTTTTCGGGTATTTAAGATTGATAGTTCCAACATGGTTAATGTGCATCTTTCGCCTGATGAAGCACACCCTGATATGTTTGCAGAACAGATTGATAATATTAAAAAGGATAGATCATCCGAAGATTTGTTATTCCAAGTGCTACTAGATTGGGGGGTCGATTTATCTCTGCCCATTAACCGCGAAGAAATTGAAGGCAAGCAAGTATTCTTTGTGGATGACAATGCTTTGGCGGCTTGCTTTGATGAAGATATCAACGAAGACTTTGTAAAAAAACTAGCCGAAAAACAACCCTTACGCGTTGTGTTTCGTGATGATGGCTTTACAAGCGATTCTGTTAAAATTAATGTAGAACAAATCTTCAAACTTAAATCACCAGCAA
>CAZHUE010000182.1:0-6200 GCA_964535875.1 uncultured Methylomarinum sp. | reverse complement strand
GAAAGACTGATATCAGCTTGCTTCAACTCAGTCATCTTTTCAGTCAAAAACCAGAGAGCCTGGTTCAACTTGATCTTTCGATCAAGTGTCTTGACCGGTCGTGTGATTGGTTCGTCAAGAAGCAAAAGCCTCGGCTTCCAAATAGTTCAGCTATTCCCGAACGGCCCTAAATGACCGTCCGAAAATTAATTTTCATGCGACCGTAAGGCCATTGAATGGCAAACAAGACAAAACGGTAGCACTTTACTTGAGAACAGGTTGATTCCGTTGAAATTATACGTTTTTTCGGCATAATTATCCATTCGCCTTTGCCTATATTTTTCAGACTGGGGGTCCTGATCTTGGCAATAAAAACAGATAAAATAATACTATGAAAAAGAAAAAGTGGAAAAAAGTAGTTTCAATAATTATCGGTATTATCGTTATTTTAATTGCAGTAATAATCTTATTGCCAAGTTTTCTGAATCTTTTTGCAAAAGATATTCCGCCAATAAATGATTCCGATATTCTTCTGAAAAAAGTCATTGTTGCTGACAGTCAAAATGCATATTTTGATTTACTAAAGGTACAAAACACAATTTGTGAACCCGAAGGCAAATCAGAGCTCTTAGACAAGATGAAAACGGGAAAAGCTTGGGATGAAGTTGTTGCGGAAGAAATTGTTTCCCAAAATATTGAAGCATCTAAATACTTCGCCCAAGCAGCTGGAAAACCAAAGTTTAAAAACCCTGCTTTTGCCGATCCGGCGAACATATCCCCGAATACGATTTTTCCGTCAATGAATACTTGGAGCAAAATGGTGCGTTTTAGTGCGATACGCGCCTTGTATTTGGCCAAGCAAGGAAGAGATAAAGAAGCAATGGAAGAGGCGTTGAACTTAGTAAGAATTGGACAAAAAATCCAAGAATCTCAATCTCTATCTGTGATGAAATATCTTCTAGGAGTTTCGATGAAGACTGTTGGATTGGAGACAGTACAGAGAATTATAGCTTCATCAAAATTGAGTAGTTCAGAATTGACGAGCTATGCTCAAGAACTAAATGACTATTACAAAAATGAGGACGGATTAATTAAGTCCTTTAAGAGTGAATATCATATACAGTCTCAGATAATAGATATTCTTGTCAGTGGTGATAAAGAAGAATTAGAAGGAATTATTAACATAGATGAAATTGAAAAGATCAAAAATAATTTCTACTTCCAGCCAAATAAAACCAAATTACTTTTTGCGGAGCATATTCGTGCGAACATCAGAAGTGTGAATCAACCTTGCGGAGAAATTAAAGCAATCGAAGCTCCAAACCTTGCTCCGACTAACCCTATAGCGATGCGTTTTGAAGAAAACGCAATTGGAAAGATTTTGTACGATGTTGGCGCAGCGAATCTGACAAATATGATTATAATAAAGTGTAAGGAAGATTTGTTGGTGGCAGCAACTCAGACTTTGCTGGCAATCAAAGCGTACAGTAACGACAATGGAAATCATCCCACTTCTCTCAACGATTTGGTACCGCACTATATTTCATCTGTACCAATTGACCCTTTTGATGGAAAGGCGCTAAAGTACTCTTATGCGAAAAAGATTGTTTATTCCGTAGGTCCGGACTTGCATGATTCAGGTGGAAGCACAGGAGACGACTGGCGCAAAATGTCAGACCCTACTTTCAAAATTGATTTTTGATTGCTCGCTATTGGTCAGAGAGTTTGTAATGCTTTTGAATTATCTCCCGCATAATGTTCTAAAAAAATATTTTCTTTAGGCCAGTTACGTAAATATGGAGCGCGAGGAGTGCAGATAAAATTATATCCCTTAGCAAAATAATAATATTTAATACCTAGTTGATGTACTGTTAAACAAAAATTTGTTTGATCGTAATAGAAGTCAATTTTTCCTGATAAGAAGTCAAAAGTTTTATGAAAATTCTGCTCAAGTTTTGGATAAAAAATGTCTATTAATTTATTCTGTATAAAATAAACCCCAGCATTCCACATAGGAAAAAGCTTTTTGTTTGTGTAATAATAGTCATATGCTGGCTTTAGTGAAAAATGACCAGATGGGAATTTAACACCTGCGTTTTCAAATAATTGTTTATATAATTTTTTCGGAACACCCTGCAAAGCATCAAAAGCAACAAGCATATCTCGTTTAATTTCAAAATCAAGAGGTTGATGAATGTATGTGTCTGAGTCCAAAAATAGTATATGTTTATTGCCCTGATAGACTAGTCCGGATAAAATTTTATTTGATATTGGATAGCGTGGTTCAATTTTTCGTTTGCTGTGTATTGGTTTAACTCCATATATATCTAATTGCTTTGTAGTATAGGATGTTAACGACTCTGTGTGTACGAAAATAATCTCGATTATATGACTCCAGTTTTGGCGAATTGATTTCACAGACATTAACATCTGTTCAATTATAGATTTACCATAGATCTTTCGCCGTGCGTTTGTTTCATCCCCTGTATATATTACAACTACTTTTTTTTCTATCTCGGTCATAATTTCTTGACTACAAGAAAAAAGATTTTGGCAATTTTTTCTGGTAAAAATTTACTGTATATTTCTTTACACTGATCTATTGTATTCAAACGAAATTTATCATCTTGAAGAATTTTTTCTAGTAAAAATATCGCTTCTTTTTTGGTGTCATAAAGTAAAGAGTCAGGCACAAATTCCACAAATGATGCGAAACGAGGAGCAATACCAGGAACCCCCATCATGAAAGCATCTATCATCCCCATAGACCAATTCGCATTTTTCCGATAGGGTCCAAAGACAACAGTACTATTAGCTATTATTTCATCTCGATACACATGTCTGATATCCCCATCATAACGTACAACAACATTTGGATGTTCTTTTAAATAATTGCGATACCATTCTGTTTTTATATCCAATTTTTTCCTTTCGCCGTTTTTGTTTTGAAAAAAATCAGTGACCATAAACTTCACATTTGTGTTCTTAAAGTGCTCTATGATCTCTATCAAAAAATCTGTGCCATATTGTTCATAAAGACGAGAATTGTACAATACGGTATTACTATTTAAACATTGAGTAAGCATTGGTTTATCTAGTAAAAAAAATGGATCCGCTGGTGGTGGCATAACAACAATTTTTTCTTGCGGAATAGTAATATGATATTTTGCACAACAATCGATTAACATCTTTCTTGAATACATACTGGTAACAAACAGAACATCAGCTGTCTTTATGGCTGAAATAATATTAAAAAATATTATTTCAGCTAATCCATTATGGTTAAGTGATGGATCCCAAATAATTTCATCACCTTTTATCTCCATCATTGGTAAATAATGATAGTAGGACAATAATTTAATATGGTTCAAACCTGTTGTCGTTAGCAATGCCCTATAATGACTAGTTAATTCAATTTGATGACAGATTAATACATCAGGTCTTATTTTTAATAATAATTCTTTATTTCTATCCCAATCAAATCGAAACCGCACATCATATTTACTCTTTCCGACTTCATGTTTAATATGCTTTGTATTTGCTATATTTAAATCAACTGGTGAAGCAATAACAATCTCGTATCCGAGTTTGACGCATTCTGTAAAAAGAGTTCGATGGAAAATAACACCTGAATCGCTGCCTATATTTTCTAAATTACTAATATTTATTATTGATAAAATTTTCATTTTTTTCTCGCAATAGCTAATCCAGGGAATATAGGTAATCTCAATATTTCGAATAGTTGAGGATCTAGGTTGCTTATCGCTCTATATCCCCCGGTATTTTTATCCATATCATGCAACTTGGGGTCAACATCATGTGCTAAAATTATTCCGTCTTTAGACAACCGCCCATAATAGTTCATAAAATCATGGGTAATCCCTTCATAAGAATGATCACCGTCAATATATAGCAAATCAACATTATAACACTCTTTGCGATGGAGGTATTCAGCAGAAGTCATTTTGTGGTGAGTTATTAAATTTTTTACACCGAATTTTTCCCAATGTTTTTCAGTGTTTTCTTTTGAATCCCAAAAACCAATGCCACACCAATGCCCGGGATCATTTCTTTTGGAAGAGTAGGAAGGGTCTATAAAATGAAGATGGCCTTTTGACGAATTTGCTAATAAAGTATCCCAACATTCAACTTTGGTAATCTGACAACCAGCATTATCCTTAAGACCTAACGCAAAACAAATAACTGAAAAACCAGCTTTAGATCCTATTACACATATATTGTGGGGACGAATAGTCCTTGTTAGTGCATAATAAATATATCCAAACCCTAAATTCTGATCTGACTGTGATACAGCTTGATAGCTAGGCAGTGTCTCATTCAAAAGGTTTTCAATTGTTGAGTTTGTGATAACCATCTAACTTCCTAAAAAATTTTTTTAAAATAATCAAATTCAATCTGTGCAAGAGGATTAATTTTTCCGTTTCCATCTTCATTAGTGATAAATTTGGGTATCTTGTAGACGTTACCGGTACGCTTAGGGCCTAAAAAAAATGGTGTGGAATATCTTGAAACATTTAAAGGCGAATTCAGCTCTGGATTATTAACTGTATGTATATTAGCAAGTAAATATTGGTTAGTTATTTGTTGGAGAATTAGTCCTGTTTGCACAAAACAAGATCTTCTATCAATTATTAAATCCTCCCAAATGTTTTTAGTTCTGTTAAACGTACTGAGTCCTGATTCAACTGGGTATGGTGGCGGGACCAATGTCAATAAAGTGTTGTCACAATGCTTTCCTTGTCGTCTTGCTTCGCAATTATGTTTTTTTGTGATGGGAAAATAGTGTATCAAATGAATTCCCCCATCTCTATCCGTATCGACTAATTTTACTAATTCGCCTTCTTTGATTTCTAAGACCAATTCAATTACACTGCACCCAACAAGCGATATTTTTCTTAATTGTCTTTGGTAATTAATTAATATTTCCCATTCTGCTGTTAAACGTGTAGGCCAGTTCTTTTTAGTTGGACTTATATCCCATGTTTCAAGCAGATTAGGAATCCCGGTATTTATATCTTTAGAGATACCAAATGGGCTAAAGCCATGCCCAAGTGGAGATTGTTTTTTATCTACGTAGCATTGTTTTTTTATGTCATCTGATTGAGAAAATAAGGCAATAATAGATTGGTGAACATTATCGACAAAATCACTATCAAAACAATTTTCAAAAAGAAAAAATCCTGTTTCTTTGATATTCTCTTTCAAACTTAATCCAAGTGTTTTATTCTTTAAAAATCTTTGAAAATCAATCTTGCTCATTTTTTCACCTTAAGTTGCTGTTGTTAATAAAATGATAAATGATAGCATCATTATGATAAAAGCTATAATATTTGACATGGATGGAACCTTGGTAAAATCTGACGATGTTGGTCTTTCTGTTGTAAAAATAGTAACAAAAAAATACCTTGGCCTTCATTTGTCAAAAAACGAAATATCAGAATTCATTGGCATACCAGATAAAGAGTATTACGAAAATATATTGTTTAAATATAATTGCACGATTCATATTGAATTTATACTTAACCAACATTCTGAGTTGTACGAAAAATATCTACATCAGTTTATTGTGCCGTATATAGGTGTGAAAGAAACAATTAAATATTTGTCCTCGAAATATAGGTTATTGTTGAATTCTGGTAGCACCAGAAAACAAATTGAAATTATATTATCAAAAATTGGAGCAACAAAGTTTTTTGAATATATTGTGTCTCGTGATGACGTTTGTAACGGTAAACCACACCCAGAAAGCTATATAAAAGCAATAGATTATTTAAATATTCCAAAAAATCAGATATTAGCTGTAGAAGATACAGAATCTGGAATACTATCTGCTATTCATTCGGGCATCAAGGTTGTTGCGTTTAAAAATGGTTATGACCATAGAATAGCAAATGCAAATCATCATATAAATAATATATACGAGTTAACTCACATACTGAATTTATACGAGCAAGCGTCTTAAGTTAATACTTGCCTCTCTGGTCACGAACATCACCTTGCTACCTACTATCCCCCTGTGTCAAGATAGTTGTCACCTCTTGTTGAAGAGTTGTGTGTGAGGCTTGTGGGGGTGTTAAGTGTAATGCTTCTCCTTGAATTGGAATTTAGTCATCATTTTGTTAGTTGCTAAAAGCTGAATATTGCACAATTAGACACTTCAGCCTGTTTGTTGGAACCCCGTCGGAGGTGCCTCTCCGTCA
>CAZHUE010000181.1:0-6209 GCA_964535875.1 uncultured Methylomarinum sp. | reverse complement strand
TTAAGAGTATAGAAATATTATGTCTTATTTAGGACCCACAGAATTTGTTACAAAATGGTTGATGCTGGTGAATCTAAAGTTTACATGTCAACAAAAGATACTTTGATTCGCGCTTTTATGGCCGGCGCCACTTCGGCGCTCGCTGCAGTATTTGCTATTACAGTTACAGTAAAAACAGGATCACCTTTATTAGGTGCTGTACTTTTTCCTGTCGGATTCATTATGTTATACCTGATGAAATTTGACTTGTTAACTGGAGTATTTACCCTTGTGCCACTTGCTTTTATTGATAGAAGACCAGGTGTAACACTAGACGTCAGGTATTTCGAAATTGGGGCTTGGTTTTTATTGGGAACTTTGCAGGTGCTTTGGCTGTTGCTTTTATGATGTCCTTTATTTTGACTTATGGGTATAACACCGACGGGGGTGCAATAGCAGAAAAAGTAGGAAAAATTGGCGAGTCCAGAACCTTAGGTTATAAAGCGCATGGTGTTGGTGGTTGGGTGACTATTTTTATTCGCGGCATGTTGTGTAACTGGATGGTTTCCATGGGCGTTGTAGGGGCTATGATTTCGACTTCTGCAACAGGAAAAATGATGGCGATGTGGATGCCCATTATGCTTTTCTTCTATATGGCCTTTGAACATTCAATTGTGAATATGTTTTTGTTCCCATTCTCAATGATTATGGGGGGTGAATTTACGATAGCAGACTATATAATCTGGAATGAGCTACCAACTGTACTGGGAAATATGTTTGGTGGTCTTGTATTTGTTGGGCTTCCATTGTATTACACTCATGTAAAAACGAGTCCAGAGCGTCATTTGAATAAATAAGTAGAATGGATGAAGTTTATCAAGCGAAGAGATAATGAAACTCAATATTTTTATAAGTATTTGATTGAGTTGTCTATTTTATGAAATATCATCAAGCCTATATAAATTCCAGCATAAATGCCCAATCAATTAAAAGTCTCCGTAGGACAATATTCTGATAAAGGTCGAAAGGAAATCAATCAGGATTTTCATGGAGTCTATATTCCTGAAGAACCACAATTAACATCAAAAGGGATTACTATAGCATTAGCTGATGGTATCAGTAGTAGTGATGTAGGTCATGTGGCAAGTGAAGCAACGATTAAGGGCTTTTTGGAAGATTATTATTGCACTTCAGAAGCATGGTCGGTAAAAAAATCAGCGCATCAGGTTTTGAGTGCAACTAATTCATGGCTTTATTCACAAAGTCAGCAAAGACAAGACCGTTTTAACAAAGATAAAGGTTATGTCTGCACATTAAGTGCAATGATTATCAAATCTACCACGGCACATTTTTTTCATTTAGGTGATTCACGCATCTACCGCTTGCGTGATAATTCGCTTGAACAATTAACGGAAGATCATCGGCTTTGGGTTTCGGAGGACAAAAGTTATCTTAGTCGAGCAATGGGGATAAATGCACGATTTGATATTGACTATGATGCCTTTCAAGTAGATTGGGGAGATATCTTTTTATTTGTGACGGATGGTATCTATGAGTCAGTCAGCTCACGCTTTATGGTAAATGCTGTTAATGAACACAAGGACAACTTAGACGTTGCCGCAAAAAATATCTCAGAAGAAGCTTATAAACAGGGGAGTACAGATAACCTTACTATCCAGGTTATTAAGATAGATGAACTACCCAGCCAAGATGTTAATGAAATTCATCAGCAATTAACTGAATTACCGTTTCCGCCTGTTTTAGAGGCAAGAATGGATTTTGATGGTTATAAAATTATCAGAGAAATTTATGCTAGCAGTCGTAGTCATGTCTATTTAGCTGTTGATAATGACACTGGTAAGCAGGTTGTGATGAAAACACCATCTATTGATTTACAGGGCGATCCAGCCTATTTAGAAAGGTTTTTGATGGAAGAATGGATAGCTAGACGTATCGATAGTCCACACGTACTAAAACCATTTGTACAAAAACGACAGCGGAACTTTATGTATATCATTATAGAATTTATTGATGGTCAAACATTAACCCAATGGATGATAGATAATCCAAAACCAGATTTAGAAACTGTGCGGGGGATAGTTGAACAAATTGCTAAAGGGCTGAGAGCTTTTCATCATCTGGAAATGTTACATCAGGTTTTAAGACCAGAAAATATCATGATTGATGCTACCGACACTGTGAAGATTATTGATTTTGGCTCAACAAAGGTGACTGGTATTATGGAAATTACAACGCCTATTGAACGAACTAATATTTTAGGTACAGCGCAATATACAGCACCCGAATATTTACTGGGAGAAATAGGGACATCGCGTTCAGACCTTTTTTCTTCAGCTATTATCACTTATCAGATGCTGACAGGGAAATTACCTTATGGTGTAAAGGTAGCTCAAGCTACAAATAGAACCGCACAGAATAAATTAAATTATCACCCCATACTCCATGATGAACGCCATATACCACTTTGGGTTGATAGTACATTAAAAAAGGCGGTGGATCCAAACCCACATAAGCGTTATGGAGAAATATCAGAGTTTTTATTTGATTTGCGCCACCCAAACAAAATATTCATTAATCAAACGCGCCCCCCCTTATTAGAGCGTGATCCCGTTATATTTTGGAAAAGCGTTTCATTTATCCTGCTTATCATTATTGTAACTTTATTAAATCGGTAAAAAAAATGTTAAAAGTAAGTATTGGTGCTTATAGCGATAAAGGGACTAAGGAAGAAAATGAAGATAGTTATGGGGCCATTCTTGCTGAAGAGCCTCAGTTAACTCATAAAGGCGTTGCTGTTGTTATTGCTGATGGAATGAGTGGTAGCGATGCGGGTAAAGAAGCCAGTAGCTGCTGTGTCAATAGCTTTTTAAATGATTATTATAGTACCCCAGAATCGTGGTCGGTAAAAACAGCAGGTCAAAAAATTATTTCTGCAATTAATTCATGGCTTTATAGTCAAGGTCAACTACGTTATGGGTCAACAAAAGGGATGGTAAGTACTCTAAGTATATTGGTTTGTAAGTCTACTTCAGGGTATATTTTTCATATTGGTGATTCTAGGATATATCGTTTAAGAAAAGGAAATTTAGAGTTGATGACACGTGATCATTGTATTCATGTTTCGGATGAAAAAAGCTATTTGAATAGAGCGATGGGGATTGAGCCAAGGTTGGATGTTGACTATAAATCTTTCCCTTTGGAAAAAGGTGATTTGTTTCTCATGACTACTGACGGCGTTCATGAATTTATAGCTGAAAAATCATTAAAAAATATTGTTCTGGAAGAGGGGAGTTTAGAGCAAAAATCGCAAAAAATAGTACAACTAGCAATTGATAATAATAGCGATGATAACTTGACTTGTCAGTTGTTTAGCATTGATGATTTACCACAAGCTAACGAAGATGAAATTATAAGGCGTTATGCTAATTTACCCTTTCCACCTTTGTTAGATGCGGGGATGATCCTTGATGGTTATCGTATTGAAGAAGAATTACATTCCAGTAAACGTACCCAAATTTATCGGGCTTTTGATATGCTGACTGAAACACAGGTGATTTTAAAAACACCGTCAATTTTATATGAAGATGATACACTTTATATTGAACATTTTTTGCAGGAAGAGTGGGCAGGAAAGCGGATTAACCATGAAAATGTACTGAAAGTTTTAAGTACAGACCGTAGAAAAACCTGTATTTATTATGTCATTGAATATCTTGAAGGACAAACATTAAGGCACTGGATGGATACTCATCCAAAGCCTTATATAAGGGAAGTTAGAGTAATAATTGAGCAAATTGCTAAGGGGTTAAGAGCGTTCCACCGAATGGAAATGCTTCATCAAGATTTAAAACCTGAAAACATCATTATAAAAAAAAATGGCATAGTCACCATTATTGATTTTGGTTCTGTCAAAATTGCCGGTATTGCAGAAATTTCTCCTTTAGATACCAATGAAGAAAATGTATTAGGAACCTTAAACTACACAGCGCCAGAATATCACTTAGGCCAAAGGGGAACAGTTAAGTCTGATATTTATTCATTAGGCGTAATTGCTTATGAAATGATTAATAAAGCCCTGCCTTTTGGTCAAGATATGCCAGAAAAACTGAATAAGATTAGCCTTGCAAAACTAAATTACGTGCCTAGCTTTCATAAAAATGACATGGTACCTCAATGGATTGATGGGGCATTAAAAAAAGCAACATCAATCATGCCTCAAGCAAGGTATGAAGAGCTCTCTGAGTTTATTTGTGATCTTTCAAAGCCTAATAAAGACTTTCTTAAATCAGTTGATTCAATGCCTTTAATTGAACGAAGCCCGTTGATGGTTTGGAAAATAATTTCAGCTATGCTTTTGTTAGGGAACTTAGTTCAGTTGTATTTTATGAGCCTCTGATTTTTAAGAATTGAACTGACTTGGATCGTAAAGCACTTTATTGGTGCGTAATAAAGAAAGGTTTCTTTATTTCACACGTTTTTATTTACTTTGTTTTGTGTGATTATAAGTTAATTAAATCAAATGGTTGTAGATTTATCTGTCGTCTCTTTGGCAACCCAACGTAATATTAACGATTTGTTGAAAAGTTGGGTTAACGGTAGAGCTGTTAGTCCAACCTACGCACTGCAATTCCATATCCTTTTTGGCATATTAAATGCATTAATCTATTTTTTATCTCTCTTTATTGAAAAAGGATTATTGATGGCAAGTAGCCAGTTTAATTTATTTGCGTTTAAAAAGCCTGAAATCAGAACGTTACATCTTACCTGGTTTGCATTCTTTCTTAGTTTTATGATTTGGTTTTCACATGCGCCTTTAATGGTAGTGATTCGTGAATCAATGAACCTGTCTGAGCAGGAAGTTAAAATACTCTTTATTCTTAATATTGCCCTTACTATCCCTGCACGAATTGTTGTAGGGATGCTAGTCGATAAATATGGCCCAAGACAATTATTTTCATCCATATTAATACTCGGTGGGCTAATAAGTATAGGATTTGCATTTACTCAGACTTATCAGCAAATGGCAATTGTTCGTTTCTTATTAGGGTTTGTTGGAGCTGGTTTCGTGGTGGGTATTCGGATGATTTCTGAATGGTTTCCAGCACGACAAACTGGTATTGCTCAAGGTATTTACGGAGGATGGGGGAATTTTGGATCTGCCGGTGCAGCCCTCCTTCTACCCTCATTAGCGCTTTATTTTGGAGCTGAAAATGGTTGGCGGTATGCGATAGGGATAACAGGTGTTGCTACTATTATATATGGATGTATTTACTTTTTTAGTGTTTCCAATACACCTAAAGGTTCTACTTACTTTAAGCCTAAAAAGATGGGTGCAATGGAGGTGACAAGTAAGGCAGATTTACTCTTGTATATCATCATGAATGCGCCTATGTATGTAGCGCTAAGCGTATTGACCTGGAAGCTATCAGCTAAAATGCATTGGTTTGATACCACTATAGCTACAGCGATTTATGGTGGACTTATTGCATTATATTTATTTCAGGTTTATAAAATAATTGATGTTAATAAATCAATTTTTCATCAAGAGGTGCCTGAATTACAACGCTATTCTTTCAAACAAGTCGCTATTTTGAATTTAGCCTATGGACTTACCTTTGGTGCTGAGCTAGCTGTGGTTTCTATGTTGCCATTGTATTATGTTGATACTTTTAATGTTGAGCCTATTTTAGCGGGTATTTTGGCGGGTATCTATCCTTTTATTAATCTTTTTGCAAGGCCTGCCGGTGGTTGGTTGAGCGATAAAATTGGGCGTAAAATTACTTTAGGCATTGTTTCTTCTGGTGCAGCAGTAAGCTTTTTTGTTTTAAGCCAAGTGACTTCAGATTGGGCTTTATGGTTAGTGGTTGTAACTACAGTTTTGGCTGGCATTTTTTCCAAGGCGGGATCAGGGGCTGTTTATGCAATGGTTCCTCTAATTCAGCGTCGTATGACAGGGCAATTTGCCGGGATGGTTGGAGCCTTTGGTAATGTGGGTGGATTAGCATTTCTTACCGTATTATCTTTTGTTTCTACAAATATATTTTTTATGGTAATTGCAGCTACTGCCGCGTTTGTATTTATTACAATCATTGTGTTTCTGGACGAACCTAAAGGCCATATGGTTGAAGTGTTAGAAGATGGAACAGTTGAAATGATTGAAGTTAAGTGATATTTAGGATTGAGGGTTTAATACTCTTGCTTTATAGGTT
>CAZHUE010000180.1:0-6222 GCA_964535875.1 uncultured Methylomarinum sp. | reverse complement strand
GGTGAGATTATTACCACATCAGCATCCCATGAAATAGCTCGTCTGGCACTGCTTGATTCAGCAAGCCTACAGGAAAGTGAAACAAGGTATAAATCCAAAAAAGCATCAAGACATGGGAATAAAAAAGATCAGTTCGAGCCATTTTATAATACGGTTGATATTATCAATAGTTTTGATTATTTTGGTAAGAGAGCAGAATACAATCCGCCTTTAGCAATCAATGGTGGTATTCAGGTTACTTTTATTGATGCAGGACATATTTTAGGCTCTGCTTCAATCGTATTGGAAATTGAACACCATGACCAGCCAGAGAATCGGGTTTAAATTAAATCAATAATCTTGAGTAAATACCATTATCTATAGTCTCAGGATGGCTACTGGGATAATCTAACAACAATGGATGCTTGATTGGTTTACTTCACTTCACTTTTAATCACACCCTACAAAGTGTAGTAACAGCTCTCTGTTAGAGCTCCTGCGATTAATAACATCGTTGCTTCAGTTTAAAAAGCCACAATATCTGACGCTTAGTTGCACCTAACGCCTTTAGTAAAACCAATTTTTGCGGTACACTGACCCACATTACATTCATCACGAATACCTCTGATACCACCAAATCGAAAAGAATATTTGTTCCGTTCAAACTAGTCTTTTTTAATGACGTACCTAATGTGTGGAACACTCGTAAATAAAAATAGTCCTATTTTTAGGCATTGATATTTAAAAATATAAATTAATAGATAGGAGATAAAGATGATTTCAAAAAAGAAAAATAAAGGAGCTTTTGATAGACAGTATTACCAAATTTCTCTAGCAGCATACTATAAAGCAGAACATAGAGATTTTTCTCCAGGACATGAGCTAGAAGATTGGTTTGAAGCTGAACATGATATTTTAGGTGACACAGTAGATAATAAAAAAAGGGAGACTTAGATATGGGTACTTCTATTATTGATTAATGGACGAGCTCATCTGTGAAACTACAACATCCAAGCAAGAAAATATGTTGTTCAATGCACTGTTGATCCAGATGAATTTTATGTATATAAACAGACCTTCGGTGATAGGCATTGATCAAACCACAGAAAAAATCCAAAATGGTGAGCAAATTACGGTTTCATGTGATGAATTTTCTATAGGATCAAATGATCTTACTCAGCTGACTTTGGGAGTCGACAGAGATTCAGAAAAAGTCGTTTTTGATTTTGATTAGACAGATGAGGGCACTAAGGAAATGTTACGATTAGCCGTGGAAGGCGAAAAACGGAATAATGGTCATTCTGGAATCTGTGGTCAAGCCCTGTCAGATTACCCAGAAATTTCGGAATTTCTGGTGGAATTAGGTATTGATTCAGTCAGTTTAAACCCATATTCAGTATTAAAAACCACGATACATATTTTGGAAGTTGAAAAACGTTTGTTTAAATCCGAAGTTTCCTAGATATTAACTCACAGCAATGAAGTTAAGAGCAGCTTTCTTAATTTATGACGGCCTCTCTTTGGCAAGCTAATTATACTTCGCGCGGTCACGGATGCGGATTTTATAGCGAGTTGATTTTTGTCGATAACAAAGTGCTGAAATGGGCGCATAGTTGGCTACGCAACTATTTCAGTAACACAGCCTGTCGGCAAAAAAGCAACCGATAGAAAACCGCATCCGTGACCACGCGAAGTATAGGTATGGTAAAAAAATTGGGTTAACGATAGAGCCAGCCTAACCTTGCTTGCAAATATAGGCGAATTTTTCTAGTCATATTTAATATAGTAAAATTATTTGTTCAACTTATTTCAACACACTCTTTTTTTAGTTTACTAAGCGGTCATAAATTATGAAAAAATATTTATACATTATCACTTTTATATTTACACTTAACGGTTGTTCTCAACAAACGCCAGATTATTTGAATACAATATCGGCAACAGAATTAAATCAAGTCATGCAAGATGAGAATATCTTTCTTGTAGATGTTCACACTCCCAAGCAGAAGCATATTAAAGGAACTGATACTTTTGTTCCTTTCAATCAGATTGAAACGAATATCAATAAGTTTCCCCAAGATAAAAATACTGCTATCTATTTATATTGTGAAGGTGGGCCAATGGGAAATACAGCAGCAAAATCACTCTATAAATTAGGCTACAAAAACCTTTTTAACCTAGAGGGAGGAGCAAGAGCTTGGAGAAACAAGGGTCTTGCCCTTGAGTAGAGATGTTCATTAAGGTGGAGGAAGTGATTGCAGTTTATCGACCACTGGGCGAGCTTCAGACTCAGCAATAGAGATGCTCAAAAGTGAAAGCAGACGATTCGGGTGATTAAAATACAAGATAAAATATCCGTGACTACTCCATGTTGTTAGAGAAAGCCGAGATTGAATGCCTACCACCGGTTAGACCTCCCGGAAAAGTAAAGAAAGGACGGCTGAAACGATATTCTGAGATTTATGGAAAATGCACAGGTACTTTTTACTAAAAATGCGACAGAAAGATCGATATTCATGACCAAGGTTCAGTAGAAAATATCGGGCTTTTTTCGAAGCATGGAGGGTGCCAGGATGTTCTGTCGTATTTGGGGATATTTATTAACCTGTCAGAAGCAAGGTATCATCGCTAGCCAGGCCATGGTGCTCATTTTTGAGGGAAAGCTGCCTAATTTTCAAAACGCTGAGTTACCTATCCAGAAGCACTTTCTAGCTCTGTTGGTATGCGAAAACAAGGCATGAAATTTTCTGTTATCTTATTTATGTGGATAAGTTTAATGTTATTAATCAAGAATACTTAGTGTTCAAGGAAATATTTATTTTGCAGGTGTTAGACATAAAGTGCTTTCTTTTCCTGAGGGATTGGCTGCGGGTGCAATGCTAACCATGGTTGCCCAAACCATGTTGCCAGAAGCCTATTTTAAAGGTGGTATACTTCGCGCAGTCACCACGGATGCGGTTTTCTATCGGTTGCTTTTTGCCGATAGGCTGTGTTGCTGAAATAGTTGCGTAGCCTAGCTATGCGCTCATTTCAGCGCCTTGCTATCGACAAAAATCAACTCGCTATAAAATCCGCATCCGTGGTGACTGCGCGAAGTATAAAATTATTGGCTTCTCAGCTTTGCTTGGCTTTCTTTCTGCTATTTTCTTTAGGACACTTGAGTAAAGCCAACTTTCAAAAATACTGATGGAACAATGGATTGAGTCATTAATAGAGCTATCCTTAAAATTGATGCAGTTTTAAAACTATAAAAAAGTAGGTTGGGCTAACGGCTCTATCGTTAACCCAATACGAATAGATCAATTAATTCTAGTGCCTATTTCCCCACCAGCACTTGCCTTAATAGCACAAAATTTAAATTCTGGAATTTTAGCAGAAGGGTCTAGTGCTTCATTAGTAATCAAATTGGCACTGGCTTCGTTATAACAAAATGCCATAAAGAGAGTTCCTTTTTGAACACCTAAATCAACACGAGCATAAGCAGTAATTTTTCCACGTCTTGATTCAATGGTTATTAATTCACCCGGTTCTACGCCTAGTTTTGCTAAATCCTCAGGGTGAGCTGTGACGACCGGATCCGGTTCAATTGCATCTAAAGTTGATGAGTGGCGTGTCATACTGCCTGTGTGCCAATGCTCTAGCTGGCGACCAGTAATAAATATCAATGGGTATTCAGAGTCAGGCATTTCATCTGCATGGATGTACTCAGCAGGGACGAAACGGCCTCGCCCAGATTCTGTTGGGAAGCCATCAGTAAAAATAATGGGTTGTCCAGGATCGCCTACATTTTCTAATGGGTAAGTTAAAGAATCAACTTCTTCAAGTCTATCCCATGTCATACCAGCTATGCTGCTCATGGCTTGGCGCATTTCGTTAAAGACATCTTCTGCACCGTTATAATTCCATCCACAGCCCAACCGATTAGCAATTTCCTGAATAATCCACAAATCCTGTTTTGCATCGCCAGGTGGATTGACTGCTTGACGACCCATTTGTACTCGTCTGTCGGTATTAGAGAAAGTCCCTGTTTTTTCGTAAAATGCAGAAGCAGGTAAAATAACATCTGCAAAACCAGCTGTTTCAGTTAAAAATATATCTTGTACTACCATGTGTTCTAATGAAGCTAAGGCTTTACGGGCATGATTTTGATTGGGATCAGACATCGCAGGATTTTCGCCTTGAATGAACATACCGTAGAGTTCTTTGTCTAAAATAGCATGTAGCATTTCTACTGTGGTCAGCCCTGGAACTGAATCAAGCTCTACACCCCATAATTTTTCAAATTTTGCTTTGTTTTTAGGATCAACAACGGGTTGATAATCTGGAAAAACCATGGGGATCAGTCCAACATCTGATGCACCCTGAACATTGTTTTGACCACGCAATGGATGCAAGCCTGTACCTGGTCTACCAATTTGTCCAGTCATTAAAGCTAAAGCAATAAGACAACGCGCATTATCTGTGCCATGAATGTGTTGAGAAATACCCATGCCCCATAAAATCATGGAGCTTTTTGAGGTTGCATATAATCGTGCTACTTCGCGTAGCACGTCAGGGTCAATACCACAAATAGGGGCTACTTTTTCAGGGCTATAATTTTTGACATGTTCACGAATAGCCTCAAAATCTTCGGTGTACTGTTTGATATAATTATCATTTTGTAAACCTTCTTCTAAAATAACGTGCATAAGGCCGTTAAGCATAGCGACATCAGTATCAGGGCGGAACTGTAAAACATGGGATGCATATTTGGCGATGGATGTGACATTAGGATCAATTAAGATGATTTTGGCACCTTTTTTTGCTGCATTTTTCATAAATGTAGCACCAACAGGGTGATTGACTGTTGGGTTAGAACCAATAATAACAATTACTTCTGCTTTACTTACGTCTGAAACAGGGTTTGATACGGCACCAGAACCTAAACATTCTAATAATGCAACAACCGAAGATGCATGACAAAGTCGTGTGCAATGGTCAACATTGTTAGACCCAAACCCAGTGCGAATCAGTTTCTGAAATAGATAAGCTTCTTCATTACTACCTTTTGCAGAACCTAAACCAGCCAAAGCTTTTTTGCCTTTTTCATCACGAATTTTTTTCAACCCACCCGCTGCAGCTTCAAGTGCTTCTTCCCAACTGGCTTCACGAAAAACAGAGTCTAAATCATCTGGGTCTAATAATTCTGTGGTTTTAGCGACACCATCTCGTCTGATTAAAGGTTTGGTTAGGCGTAAAGGATTATCAATATAATTGAAGCCATAACGTCCTTTAACACACAGGCGATAGTGGTTAGTAAAGCCATCGCGCCCTTCGGTATATAAAATTTTGTCGTCTTTTACATGGTACTTAATTAAGCAACCGACACCACAATAAGGACAGGTTGAATCAACGGTTTTATCAGCAACTTGCAAACCAACTTCACCTGCTGGCATTAATGCACCCGTAGGGCAGACTTGCACACATTCACCACAGGCTACGCAACTACTAGCTGCCATTGGGTCAGCAATATCAAACACGATTTCAGAATGTGATCCACGATTGGCATAACCAATCACATCATTCATTTGTTCTTCACGACAGGCGCGCAAACAGCGAGTACATTGAATGCAAGCATCCATATTGACTGCAATTGCCGGATGAGATAAATCAGCGTCTGGTTGATGGCGTGGTGCAAAGCGAGGCTCACCTACTTTGAGTTTTTTAACCCAAACATCTAATTCCGAAACAATTTTATAAGGTGATTTACTCTGCTTTGGCATGTCAGATTTTAATAATTCCAACACCATTTTTTGTGATTTTAACGCTCGATCACTAGCTGTTTGAACTTTCATTCCTTCTGTTGCCGAACGGCAGCAAGAGGGAGCTAAAGTCCTTTCCCCTTCAATCTCAACAACACAAGCTCGGCAATTGCCGTCTGAGCGTAAACTTTCTTTATAGCAAAGGTGCGGTATTTCTTTACCTAATCGTTTTGCTGTTTGAATCAGTGTCTCGTCTTCAAATGCGAATACCTCTTCACCGTCAAGTGAGAAGTTGATAATTGCTTTGTGCATATATTCTAGATTTGCAGTCATATTTATTCTCTATAATTAACGGAGGATTAAAGTTCATGTGGAAAGTATTTGACCACACAGCGCATCGGGTTTGGCGCTGCTTGCCCCAAACCACAAATAGAAGCATCAACCATAACGGATGAGAGTTCTTCTAATAACTCAGTATTCCAGTCTTTTTCTTCCATTAAAA
>CAZHUE010000179.1:0-6227 GCA_964535875.1 uncultured Methylomarinum sp. | reverse complement strand
GACAAACAAAAATTCTTCGTAAAATGGGTGGGTTATTTATTTCCAGTTGCCTTACGTTGGGTTATCAAAGAGGCTGTAGCCCAGTCTACAATATTTTACATTACAAACCAAAGACTTAGCCAAGGTACATAAGTAATAATAAGCACAGCCAACATTAATATAAGCATAAATGGAATGGTCGCTTCATATAACTCTGTTATCGGTTTATTAAACCGGTAACTGGCTATAAACAGGTTCATCCCCACTGGTGGCGTAAAATAGCCAATTTGCATATTGGCAAGGAAGATTACGCCTAAATGTAAAGGATGAATGCCATAATTTAATGCAATGGGTACAATTAATGGCACCATAATAACGAGTGCTGAAAAAATATCCAGAATTGCGCCCAGAATTAGTAGAAAAACATTCAGTAATATTAAAAATGTAATTTTACTATCAACATTGCCTTTGATCCATTCAAACAAACGCATAGGAATCTCTGCATCAACCAGATAATTGGTAAATGCCATAGAAACACCTAATATTAGTAAAATACCACCGACCATTTTCATTGAATCTATCACTACTTTCAGCAAGCCTGGCAATTTTATTTCTTTATATATAAAGACTTCAACAAATGTTATATAAAGAACTGTAACAGCTGCCACTTCTGAAATTGCCAAATACCCACCAAAAATACCTACGCCTATAAATAGGGGTAGCGGAAGTTCCCATACGGCTTCTTTAAGTGCAGCAATCGCTTCAGTCACAGAAAAAGGAGTTTTTTCCAATTTTAAATCACGAGCACTCCAGGCTGCCCATAGTGCTAACATAACAATCATTAAGATTGCTGGTAATAAACCCGCCATAAATAGCTCTGGCAAGGAAAATTTCTGGCCGAGATTCATTTGTTGGACAATGATTCCATATAAAATCAATGGAATTGATGGTGGTAGCAATAAGCCTAAACTACCACTGGTTGTTACCAAACCTAAGCTAAATTTTTCTTCGTAACCCTCTTTTATCAGGGCAGGAAGTAATAGCGCACCTAATGCCACAATAGTAATGCCAGAAGCTCCCGTAAAAGCAGTAAAAACAGCACAAATCACCAATGATACAATCGCTAGTCCTGTTGGCATCCAACCAAAGAAAACATGGGTCAATCTTAACAGCCGCTCTGAGGTGTTACTTTCCGATAAAATATAACCAACAAAAGCAAATAGAGGCAGGGCAAGCAACATCGGTGTTCCTGCCAGCCGATAGAGTTCTGCGGCAATAATCGTAAAATCAACTTCCGCAGTATAAAACCCTAGCATGGTCGCTGCCAAAATCATTGCAAATAAGGGTACACCCATTAGCCCCATGAGTATAATCACTATGATTAAAGCTGTAATCATTACTTCAATTCCGCCGGCTTTTCAATCAATAACGCGGAGATAAGATAACGCATTGCAATAATAAATAAAGAAATGGGAATAATCGCCTCACACGCCCAATGTGGAATAACACCAAAGGCAATATCACCATATTGATATTCATCAATAACAAATTTCAGGCTATACCACGCAACGACGAAACAGATCACTGCGGTTGTTATACGCGTTAATCGCATAACAATTCTTCTAATTTTTTGGGGTAATTTATCAACAAACACATCAATGGCGATATGTTCATTATTTCGACTGGCAACCATTGCACCTAAAAGAGCCAGCCATAATACAGCAATGCGTAATAAGGATTCTGCCCAGATTAAACCTGCCCCCATAAAATTGCGCATCACTATTTGTATAATGGCGACAGTCACCATTAACAAAAGCAAGCTGACTAATAGGCCCGTTTCTGTTTTTAATAATAGCTGATGAAATTTTTTCAAGCCAATCATGGCTTTAATTTTCTAAAATCAGCCAATAAATTATTCATCTTTTTAACTTTATCAGCAGATAAATCGCCATCGCGCTCGAGTTTTTCATTAGCAATGACAATGGTAGTCCTAAGTTCTTCAGCCGCTTGTTCTGTTGGCTTTAAAAATTTAATCCCTTGTTTGATCATTGCCTCTTTCGCTAGCAAATTATCTTGACGATTTTTCTGATCAATTTCTTTAATAATTCTGCCCATAGCTAATCGGACTATTGCCTGATCTTGTTTAGAAATTTTGTTAAACTCTTTCTGATCTATTGCCAAAACACCAAAAATATAAGAGAGGGGAATATCTGTTACATATTTCACTTTAGTATGCCATTGCAAGGCTAACGCAGCGACTGGGGAACCAGCTACAATATCTATCATATTCGTTTGCAAACCCATTAAAACATCACGTAAAGGCAATGGAATAGGCGAGATGGAAAATGCTTTTAATGCGACCAATGCCAGTTCGTTATTTTCTGGCACCCAGGCTTTACGAGAACGCATTTGATCAAGATCCTGAACCGGTTCTACAGACATAATATAAGCCATGCCAATTTCTGCAAACCCTAAAGGAACCAAACCATTCTGTTCAAGTCCTGCCATTAATTCAGCATCCATTTCTTTCCTGATATAATCAACTTCTTTTAACCCCTGAAATTTTAAAATAAGATTATAAAGCTGAATATCAGGATAAATATCCCTCAACGTATTCCCAGTGACTGCTGCTCCGTGCAATTGATGCAATCGCATTTTTCGCAACACATCTCTGTCCTTTCCCATCACACCACCCGGGTAAAACTTAAACTTTACTCTACCCTCAGTTTTTTGTGATATTTCATCTGCCCCTTCACGTAGTTTTTGCATCCAGAAAGAACCATCCGGTGATAAAGTAGCAATTTTAAAAGTAACAGCCAAAACATTATTACTAATAATAAGAAACAGCAATGGAACAATCAATGTCCACTTTAAAAAAAATGATTTCATAACTTAAAGGTTTTTAGATTTAAATAACAGAATAATAATCTAATTTAATTATACAGTTAAAAGTATGCATCTGCGCTTTGTAATAACTTTTTCGCCTGTTGCTGTGCCAGTGTATTGCTTAAAGTCAATCCAGTTTGATCTAACTGAGCACTAATAACAGTATTTAATAAGGAATTATGTAAATCTCGATCAAACATCATTCGAGCATAATGTTTGGCGTACAACACCTTCATCATTAAGTTTTTGTTATTTGACAACTGCAAGGCTTTTTCAAAATTACTTTTAGCTAACTCAGGCTTTCCACCAAGAGATGGAGGAACTATACATTCCATTACAGCAGAATATAAATACGGCTCACCTTTTTTATAATCTTCATTAGTTGTCACCACATAATTCATAATATACTTAACTTGAGCTAATTGTGCCACAGCGTTCCAATCTGATCGGTGGGCTTGTATCCAGTTTGCCCAACTTACGCCCACGCCATAAAGACTATCCAGATCATTTAAATCAGACTGATCAATAATTTTTGTAAACTTGTCGTATTGTTTTTCATTTAATTTACAAAAAGCTTGTTTATGCAAACATGCTCCATGTAATGCGTGGTCAAATGCTTTTTGACTTAAGCCTTGTTTTCTTTTATCGTCCAGCTTGTCAGTCAGAGTGATATAAGAAGAATACAACGTTGCCGTATTCATTCGTAGAGCTTCATTATCTGGATCAGCTACAATCAAAGATTCTTGCAACAATATATAAGAAGGGATTGCCTCGACTACCAATTGAGGGTCATTATGATTAAGTATTACGTGTTTTAAATGACTTCCAAAGTCATCCGTCGCAGATGAAACCAGATAGCTACAACTATTTGCAAATAGAAAAAGTAACATTAATAAGTACTTTCTAATCTGTATCATTAAATCAATTCTCATCATTATATATTTTCCTAAAATCACTCTGAGGTTAATAGTGAATCTGGCATAGTAAGGGGCGACCACTTTAAAGTCCAGCATTTACAAAGTTGGTCAAAGCAGAAGTTAAACTATAAGGCACTTCGATAAATTAAATTATTGACCTCCATCACGGACTAATAAAATTAATAATTTGGTTGCCTAATTATCTAATGGTCAGCAATTAGTTTTATACTACTCTTTTCTTTCAACACCAGTTATTTCCCTTTTGAAAATTTTAGCACCTAAAAGACTTCATGAGATAAAAGCATCGCCTTTACCCTCAACCCCATTCAAATTTTGCTTGCGTTACCTAAATTTTTATCGCTGGACTTTTTTTCTGATGATTATTTTAGAAGCAGGTCAAGCCGCTTGCGGTATTCTTTTACCTTATGCAATCAAACAAATTATGGATGCTGTTGCGAAAGCTCACGCACAAACTTTACCTGTTTGGGAGCAACTTGAAAACCCTTTATGGCTCTTTGGCTTGCTCAATTTAGGTATTGTTTTATTTTCCAGAGCCAGCGGTGCTTTACTGGTAATAACAGGGCCTTCCATTAGAAAACGTGTTCGACGTGAATTATTTGCTTATCTTCAACTCCACTCACAACAATTTTTTATGAGTCATTTTGCTGGCTCTTTAGGTAATCGCATCAGCGAAGTTTCGATGAGCGTTGCCCATACAATCTGGACAGTTTTATTTGATTTTTGGCCATTAGTCATTGCCTTTAGCGTATCACTGTTCTTATTATTTGGTGTTAATACCGACCTTGCCCTAACACTTGCCGGCTGGATCATTATTTACGTTATTACCTCCTTTTTATTAGCTCTTAAATGTCGAAAATATGCCAAAGAATATGCCGCTTCACGAAGCCTGGTGAGTGGCAAAATTGTAGATTCAGTCACCAATATTATGAATGCCAAATTATTTGCCCGGCGCGATTTTGAACAGACCTATTTAGAAGAGTATCTTGATATTGAAGTTAAAAGTGCTCGTAGAACTTTTTGGTTTATGGAGCGTATTCGCTGGTTTCAATTTATTGCAGCCATGCTTTTAATGTTTGGGGTAATCGGTTACGCATTAAAAATTTGGAGCGAGCAGGGCATGACGATTAGTCAATTCGCCATGTCAGCCAGTCTATCCTTAATGTTAATTGAACAGGCTCGCGGCCTAAGTCGGCGTTTTCTGGAATTTTTTGAATACGTGGGTAATATTAACGATGGTGTGGACCTCATCGTATCATCTCACGGCGTTATCGACCGTAATTATGCTGCTGTCTTAAATGTATCGGCAGGAGCCATTCAATACCAACAGGTCAATTTTAGCTATATCCTTGGAAAACCTGTTTTCGAAGATTTAAATATCACCATCCCTTCAGGTAAAAAAGTTGGCATTGTTGGTTTTTCTGGCAGTGGTAAAAGTTCATTACTCAATTTAATGCTACGCCTATTTGAGCCACAGTCAGGCACTATTTTGATTGACGGACAAGACATTCAAATGGTGTCTCAGGAAAGTTTGCGAGATAGTATCGCCATGATTCCCCAAGACCCGATGCTATTTCACCGAAGCTTAATGGAAAATATTCGCTATGGACGTATTGAAGCGAGTGATGAAGAAGTGATTAGTGCTGCAAAAAAAGCACATGCGCACGAATTTATTATTGAATCTGAAGAAGGATATGAGTCTTTAGTTGGAGAAAGAGGCGTTAAACTTTCTGGTGGCCAACGTCAGCGTATTGCTTTAGCTAGAGCTATCTTAAAAGATGCCCCCATTTTATTATTGGATGAAGCAACCAGTGCATTAGATTCTGTCACAGAAAGCCATATCCAGGAAAGTTTAAAATTTTTAATGAAAGATAAAACCGTCATGGTTATCGCCCATCGTTTATCAACTTTAGCACATTTAGAACGTATTCTGGTTTTTCATGAAGGCAAAATCATTGAAGATGGTAACCATAATGAACTGCTCAATCTAAAAGGCCATTATGCAAAAATGTGGTCTATGCAAGCGGGTGGTTTTTTGCCTGAGCAAGAAGTTATAATATAGATATAAGGGCACCTCTATTAATTGTGGATGAGAAAATTGAGAACCAAAATATTCAAGGTCAAGGCGAAATTCACACGTAATAGCAAGCTATTGCGAAGGATTTCAACGGAGAGATTGGATATTTTGGACTCAATTTTTCCATTCATCAATTAATAGAGGTGCCCATAATACTTAATAGTTTCCCATTCCTTAATTTCAGTGACACAGAGCATGTGGGAAATACTTCACTTAAGCACCTCCTACCTCGCAAATACCACTTACCCATAAATTCATTCCACTCAACCATCAAACAAGACAACTAAATAGAGTCTGCTCAGAAAGTCTAAAATCTTGCACCAACAATACATCTACATTTAAGCTGCTGA
>CAZHUE010000178.1:0-6242 GCA_964535875.1 uncultured Methylomarinum sp. | reverse complement strand
ACCCTATTCAGAAAGATTAAAAGATATTCCTGATTTAATCGTGGAAGGAAAACTATCTCGGATGGTTGGGTTAACATTAGAGGCAGAAGGCTGTAGAGCATCTATTGGATCGCTTTGTCAGGTGGAGACTAAAGCTGGGGAAAAAATAGGCGCTGAGGTTGTTGGCTTTTCAAGTGGTAAAATTTTTTTAATGCCAACAGGAAAGACAGATGGGTTAGAACCATGGTGCAGAGTTATTCCGTTAGGGAAAAATAGCTTGGCAAATGTTGGTTTAGGTCTTTTAGGGCGAGTGTTGGATGGAGCAGGCAATGCCTTGGATGAAAAAGGACCCTTAAAGACAGATGCAAAAATTACTTTAGGGGGAACACCGATTAATCCACTTTCAAGAAAGCCAATTCGAGAACCATTGGATGTTGGGGTTAGAGCCATAAACTCAATATTGGCGGTAGGCCGTGGTCAACGAATGGGTTTATTTGCAGGAACAGGAGTGGGGAAAAGTGTGTTATTAGGGATGATGACAAAATTTACCAGTGCAGATGTTGTGGTTGTAGGCTTGATAGGAGAAAGAGGACGAGAGGTTAACGAATTTGTATTGAAAATACTGGGTGAAGAAGGAATGAAACGATCAGTTGTGGTTGCTTCACCAGCTGATGACCCTCCCTTAATGCGAGTACATGGCGCGATGTTAGCCACCAGTATTGCAGAATATTATAGAGACCAAGGGATGGATGTTCTCTTATTAATGGATTCACTCACGCGCTATGCGCAAGCACATAGAGAAATTGCCCTGGCAATAGATGAACCTCCTGCAACGAAGGGTTATCCACCTTCCGTTTTTGCTAAATTGCCTCATTTAGTTGAAAGAGCAGGTAATGCTGATGAGGGTGGTGGGTCAATTACGGCTTTTTATACCGTGTTAGCAGAAGGGGATGATAATAACGACCCTATAGCTGATGCAGCAAGGGGTGTGCTGGATGGGCATGTTGTTTTATCCAGAAGTCTGGCTGAATCGGGACATTTTCCTGCCATTGATATAGAGGCATCAATTAGCCGAGTAATGCCTGATATTGCCAGTGAAAAGCATATGGACTTGGCAAAAAGTCTTAGGCGATTATATTCTCTTTACCAGCAAAATAAAGACTTGATTAGTGTTGGAGCCTATCAAGCAGGGGCAGACCCAAGAATTGATGAGGCCATCGCTAAAAATGAAGCTATCGCTAATTTTTTACAACAGAGAATGGATGAGGCTGTTGATATAGAACAAAGTTTAAGTGAACTTGAAGCCTTGTTGGAATTGCCTTAAATCTAAATAATGAAAAAATCTCAACGATTAAAGGTCATCGCTAATCTTTATGCAGAAAATGAAAAAAAGGGATTAGAAGCATTAGGCAAAGCTCAAACAGAGATGCAGCGTTCTCAAACGCAGTTAGAAAACTTGCAACAATATCAGCAAGAGTATTTGGATAAATATAATGCAAACAGTGAGCAAGGGATTAATATTTCTCAACTCCTTGAATTTAGATCTTTTGTTGGTAAGTTGGATAAAGCGATTGATGACCAAAAGAATGAAATTGCCGAGATGGATACCAAAGTGACAATAGCAAGAAAGAACTGGGAAAGACATCACCAAAAAACTAAAAGTATAGAAAAAGTTTGTAATGGCGCTGCCAGTGAAGAAAGGAAAATAGAAGAGAAAAGAGAACAAAATGAACAAGATGACCGAGCAACACGACTAGGTCGAAATCATGGCACAAGAAATGCATTAATCTAGAAAAGTAAAGATTTTGGAGAATTAAAATGAATGTCGATGGTTCCAGTGTAAATAGTTTGTTATCAGGTGAAAGTCTTGAGGGTATACAGCAGTCCCTTCAGGGTGAAAGTGTTATTTCTAATGAGTTTTCAGATGCCTTGATGCAGAAGGTCAAGCAACTTAATGGAGCAGGCACTGCTGATAAAAAGGACACAATAACGACAAATAATTGGGAAGGCGGGCGGCAAGAATTAGCCGGTTACCTTACTGAAAATGTCAGTATTTCAGGTTTTTCAAATTTATTAGGAAAAATATTGCCTACAGACAAAAAATTAGCTCAAGATTTCGATTTAGAAAATACTATGACTATGTTAAGCGATATACTTGAAAAAGTTGAACTTATAAAAGCAAGTGGGTCAGAACAGGAAGAAAAACTTGATCTAATCATCGAAGGCTTACAGGAAATAAAATTCGGAGTAGAAAAAGGGGAGGAGAGTAATGTCATGGAGGGTATAAGAATCATTGACCATTATAATCTTGGTGAGGAGACTTTACATGTGGGGTCAAGAGTTAACAGCGGTAATATTGATAATGGTCAATTAAAGAAAGAAGATTTATCAATACCTGCTAACCTAGCCAATCGTTTAGATCAAGTTATGGATAGAGTACACCAGGTCACTGATTACGTTTCAGAGGAAAATACCTCAGATAAGCTTGAAGGGTCAGAAAACCAAATAGAACTTTTAACACTCGATGTAGAAAGTATTAGAAAAGAAGTTGGGCAAAAAGTTTCTGTAATTTTACATGAGAAAAACCAAACTACTGAACAATTAGATCCTCGAAATGATGACGGTGTTAATTTACAGGTTGAAAATCAACAAATGGCTGTTTTTAGACCAAACAGTGAATCTTTAAAAACTGAAAATATTGTTTCTGAATCTAAAGTGGTTGGGCAAGTTTCGCAAGAAACCAAACAAGAAGCTTCTTCTCTTAAACAAACAGTAGCAGAAAAAGCGATAGCTATATCAACGAATATAGAAACTGAGGATTTGTCTCAACAGAAAAACCAATCTGGAAAGCAGGGACAGGAAAACCCTTTTATATTGACTAAGCAAAATACCAACGTGGAAACTTCGGTTCTTAAAGAGATAGAGCTGAATAATGAAAAACCATTACCCAAATTTGCAACAGAACTAGCCATGCTTAACCGAGCGGTTATAGCAGAAAATAAAACTGAAATTCAGCCCATGACCAAGCATTTTTCTCATCCTGAATGGGGTAAAGAGATGGGTGAAAGAGTGGTCTGGATGCATAAGCAGGAAGTACCTTCGGCAGAACTTAGGTTAAACCCCAAACATTTAGGCCCAATCAGCATTAAAATTGATGTCGCTCAGGATCAAGCAACAGTGGCCTTTACAGCACAACATGCTGTTGTAAAAGAAGCAATTGAAGCATCACTGCCAAAGCTAAGAGAAATGCTCTCAGCACAACAACTTAATCTTGTTGATGTTAATGTTTCTCAGAATGATTCTGGTCAAAGACAAGCCGGAAGCTCAAATCAAATGAGCCAAAGGGCAGGGGAAGATAAGAATAAAGATGCTAATGAAATGTTTAACGGTGAACAAGCGGATAAAAAAATGGAAATTGCTGATGAAATAGAAGCTGGTAGAGCAATTGCCAGCAATGGAATTTTGAGCATTTTTGCCTGAATTTGAGACTATAGATAATTCTGAGTAACTGCATTTTAATTCAATATCTATGCCCACAGGACATGGAATTGCAGTAACCCCCCTAGAAGGGGGCCAAGCTGTCCTTCATAGAAGGCAAACTTGAGAGTTGAACCAACAACATTATTGGTTAATTAGAGCTTGCTCAGAAAGTCTAAAATCTTGCACCAACAATACATCTACATTTAAGCTGCTGATAATAAATACAAATATTTATCTTCTTGGTACTTGACGTATTTTTTTATCATTTCCAAATCTAAACCTACGGTATCTACACAATACCCTTCAGCCCAAAAAAGATTCCCCCAATATGGACGTTGTTTAAGTTCTGGAAACTTGCTAAACACTCTAATCGCTGATTTTCCCTTCATCACGCCCATTAATTGATGATATTGATACTTTCGGTGGAACTTTTATCAGCAAATGGACATGATCCACTTGGATATTTAACTCCACAATTTCACAACCTAGTCGTTCCGATTGAATAATAATCGTTTTCTGAACCTCTTCTCCTATCTTTCCTCTTAATACCTTATATCGGTTTTTCGGAATCTAGACAATTATGATACTGGCAATGCCATAAAACATGTGATAACTTCTTAAATCGACTCATTTGTTACTCCTTATTTGAATTGGTGGCTCAACTCAAGGTTGTAACATTTGATCAATTCATAGGTACAGCCTTTGTGCTCCACGCCCACAGGACGTGGTTATCTAAGTTCTAATATAACCTATCAACCGGTCTTCAAATTCGATCATAAATCTATTTAATGCTGTTTTCCAGTCCCTAAGGGGCATAGTCCATTTTTTTGATGTCTGTTGAATAGCCAAATAAATTACCTTTTTTAATTGCTTTTCTAATCACGCTATTTAAGGATTCGATTGCAGTACAAGACAATATTTTACCATAAACAGTTGTATTTAAATGGAAGTATTGTTTTTCGGTCAGGCACTAATTAAAATAGTTTAAGGGATCTGTAAATAAATACATTGATGCATTATTAACACAATTAGATTACCCTATAAAGATTATGTAAAACAGCATTCTAAATTCTTAAAATAAAAATTATGCTTGAAGACATTTTTCCAAAATCAAATATTTCAATCAGAGATAATTTAAAGTGGCTTTTCATCCTCAGAAACTTGATGATTTTAAGTGAATCCTTCCTTATTATTATTTCTGTCTATGCACTCTATATAGACTTACCGCAAGAACAACTTTGGCTGGTACTTTTTTCTATTTGTGCAGTCAATCTATATACGTGGATGCGACTACAAACAGATGAGCCAGTCACTGAATTAGAAATTTTTTCTCAGATTTCTATTGATGTATTAGCCCTTGGCGCATTGCTTTATTTAACTGGAGGAGCGTCAAATCCAATAGTCTGGGTATTTCTTTTACCTTTAATGCTAACCGCAATTATGCTTCCCCAAGCTTATGCCTGGAATATGGTTATTCTGACTTGTTGCACATACACTATATTAATTGCTTTTAATATACCCTTACCCGCTATTGAGCCACACTTACCCGACCCCCACTTAGTTGATAATCCAGAATTACAGCATTATTTACACTCTGTACAAGATCAGCATTATTTTAATCTGCATATTTTTGGCATGTGGTTTGGTTTTGTTTTTAGTGCTGGATTAGTTGCTTTTTTTGTTGCTAAATTGTCAAAAACATTAAGAGAGAGGGAACGTAGCCTAGCTGATGCCAGAGAAGATGCTTTACGCGATGAACGCATTGTTTCTTTAGGCACGCTTGCTGCAAGTGCAGCACACGATATGGGAACACCTTTAGGAACCATGGCAATTGTTGTGCATGAAATGAAACTGGATTACCCAAAAAATAGATTTCTTGATTTACATAATAAAATGAATATTATTGACCAGCAAATTGATCGATGTAAACAGGCACTGTCTGTGCTCTCTGAATCTTCTGGTGAAATGCGTGCAGAATCAGGAAAATCAATGCTCGTAACAGACTATATTGATGAGGTTCTCAACCAGTGGCGAACACATAATACATCCACTAAACTTAATTTAAGCATCTCCCCAACTATTGATTATACTGCCAAAATTATTGCTGATAGAACATTAACCCACTCGATTATCAATGTATTGAATAATGCAGCCGAAGTTTCGCCGCAAAATATGGGGCTTGATTTTATTGCTGACTGGAATGACCGGTTATTATTTTTAAAAATACGAGATTTTGGACCAGGTTTTCCTGATGAAATCGTTAAATTTGCCGGAAAACAACCTGTTCTTAGTGGTAAGCAAGGACTTGGTGTCGGTTTATTTCTTACTTATTCCACAGTCAGTCATTTAGGCGGTAAAATAGAATTTTCTAATGCGGTGTCTGGTGGCGCATGCGTTAGAATCAATCTTCCTTTAACCTAAAAACTATTGCTACGAAACTAAAGCTTAATTAATATCAGAGAAAGACAATGACCAAAGCTGAAATAGACAAACCTAACCTATTGCTAGTTGATGATGACGAAATTTTTTGTTCTGTACTTAGACCAGCTTTAGAAAAAAGAAACTTTCATGTTAGTGTTGCGAACGATGTCAACCAAGGCATTACATTAGCAGAGCAAACTGAACCTGAATATGCAGTCATTGATTTACGCATCGGCTTTGATTCTGGGCTAGAAATGGTTAAGAAATTAATCTCCCTCGATGATAATACTCAAATTGTTGTGCTCACTGGTTTTGCCAGTATTGCAACAGCTGTTGAAGCTATTAAACTGGGCGCAATACAT
>CAZHUE010000177.1:0-6243 GCA_964535875.1 uncultured Methylomarinum sp. | reverse complement strand
GGTCATATCGTATATCTTAATTACATTTCTACTATCTGACTGGGATGTCTAACAAATAGGGTGTATTTGTTTTTTTGTTTAGTAATCCAGCCGCGAACTTCTATTTTTTTATTTTTATAGTTTTTAAGATCAGGGAATAATGCTATGTGTTTTTTGCTGATCTTCAGTGAAAATGATTTGGAAAATTTAAGATAACTATTTTTTTTGGTATGGGAAATACTTTCTATCTCACCGACAATTCGTTGCCAACCTTTATAGTTTGACCGGTTTAATTGAATAGCTGGTTTTTTTGCATATTCAGTCCGTTGCCAAATACCTAGTTTATCTTGTTTCGCTTGTTGTTGCGCTTTTATTAAGATATCAGTATATTTCAAATTTGGTGGATAAATATTAACGCTTCCGAAGCCTCTTTTTATTAATTCAAGATTTATGTGTAGATTATCTTCGGTGAAAATATGGGCAAGTAAGCGCTTGTATTTATCATGTTTTTCTATATCTTTTTCTAACCTTATCTTTTTGTTTTTTAAAACCTCTTGTAGCCATCGCTTTGCATCTTCACCTCCTGCTTGAGCAAGTTTGTGCCTACCTTCAACCTCGGGTGTATTAATACCTAGAAGTCTGATTTTGTTACCATTAGATAATAAAATGGTATCTCCATCGTAAACTTTTTTGATTGGGTAATATGAATACCCTGCGTCTACATGTAATATTTTGGCACCTTGATGAGGTAGATCAGAAAAGTGTGTTGTTCCATAATTATCTTTCCACTGGTATATTTCAGCTTGGACTGATAATGGGCTAAGCAGTAAAAGGATTAACAATAAATACATATGAGATGTAAAATTTAAAATAATTTTAACAATAAGGGTACTTCTAATTAATAGAGCTACCTTAAAGAATAATCTGTTTTTTGAGAATTACTATGCTTACCATCATTCAGCGTGTTACAGAAGCACAAGTTGTTGTAAATAACGAAACGATAGGAAAAATAAACCAAGGAATAATGGCGCTTATTGCCATAGAAAAAGAAGATGGTGAAAATGAGGCTAATCGTTTGCTAGAGAAAATACTTAATTATCGTATTTTTTCAGATGAAAACGATAAAATGAATCTGAGTTTGCGTGATATAAAAGGTGGGTTGTTGCTTATTCCTCAGTTTACTTTAGTTGCTAATACCAGGAGTGGGAATCGCCCTAGCTTTTCAGCTGCTGCAGTACCTGAAAAAGCAACTCAATTATTTTCTTATTTTTGCCAGCAGGCGACAAAAAAGTTTCCTACTACAGAGTTTGGTCAATTTGGTGCTGATATGCAGGTTTCATTAATAAATGATGGGCCTGTTACGTTTTTGTTAAAAACTTAGTAATAGTAACAAAACTGATAGAAAATTGTTTTGATAAAGCATTTGATATTGAGCTACCATGAGTATTTAGCTTCTAGAGCAGTAAAAAAAGAAAAATCTCATTGACTTATGATACGACCGGTCATACTATTGTTCCATGGAACAATTATCAACCAAAGAACTAAAACGAAATAAATTATTGGATCAAGGTGTGCTAATGCTGACAGAGCAGGGCTATCACGGTACAGGTCTTAAAGAGATTTTGGATATAGTTAAAATACCCAAAGGCTCTTTTTATAATTATTTTGCGAGTAAAGAAGAATATTGTGCAGAGGTAATTAATCATTATATAGAACCGTTTTTGCAATTATTAACTCATCATTTGCGGCAGCCAGAGGCTAATGGATTATTGGGGTTAAAACGATATTATGATGAGCTAATAGATGAACTAGAACAATCAGGATTTAAAGGGGGGTGCTTGCTGGGTAATTTAATGGGTGAGATTGGAGATACTAGTGAAATTTGTAGAAACTCGTTAATTAAAGCTGTTAATCGGTACAAAGAAATACAATTCGAAGCTTTAGTTAGAGCTCAAGAGATGGGAGTTGTAAGAAACGATCGCTCAGCAAACATGATGGCTGATTTGTTAATTAATAATTGGCAAGGCGCGCTTTTACGGATGAAAATTGAGCAATCGGTACTGCCTTTACGGGAATGTTGCGAAACATTGTTGGGTGATTATTTTTTAGCTCAAAGTCATTAGAACCTGCTCAAGATCTACTGCGCACTACAGCGACGAGTAGATCTTGAACAAGTTCTTAGAATCTCCTTTATTCCAAAGGGAGATTTGTTTTTCAAAATTAATACGACCGGTCACATAGATCAGGAGATGAATATGCCAAAGTATATTATAGAACGAGAAATTCCAGGTGCAGGGAAATTATCAAAACAGGAATTAAGTAGTATTTCGCAGAAATCTTGTTGTGTATTGAAAGAAATGGGGCCACAAATACAATGGCTAGAGAGTTTCGTGACTGACGAAAAGATCTATTGTACTTATATTGCTCCAGATAAAAAAAGCATTATTGAACATGCTAAAAAAGGTGAGTTTCCAGCAAATTCAATTGCTGAAATTAAAACTATTATTGACCCAACTACAGGAGAATAAAGAAAAATAGACTTGTAAAGTAACTCGCAAAAATTATAAATAAGTAAAGAGGAAGGAAAATGAGTAAAAAATTAATAAAATCAATTTATCCATGCCAACACTTTTTGAAATCCTGTGCTTTAGTAGTGGTGACTTTGCTAATTTCTGCACCTATTAGTGCAGATGAAACTTGTCAATCACCTTATATGGCAAAAATCACTGGGCAGGAAGATTTTGTCTATGTTTGGACTTTAGGTATGGAAGGGTTAGGTGATGAGCAAGATAAACTAGTTACTGTTGATGTAAATCCTAAATCAAAAACTTACGGGAAAGTGATTAATAGTCTTTCTGTTGGAGGCAGGAATGAGGCGCATCATTCTGGATTTACCGATGATAGAAAGTTTTTATGGGCTGCGGGGTTAGATACCAATAAGATTTTTATCTTTGATGTTCATACTAATCCCAATAAACCTACATTAACTAAAACAATCACCGATTTTGTTGCTAAAAGTGGAGGTGTAGTTGGCCCACATACAACCTATGCTTTGCCAGGCAGAATGATGATCACTGGTTTATCTAATAATAAGGATCATGGTGGTCGTACGGCTTTGGTTGAATATACCAATGCAGGAGAATATATTACGACTCATTGGACACCGACTGACAGTAACCTTCAAGGTGCGATTAAAACAGGCAAGTATGCTGATGGCTATGGTTATGATGTTCGTGTTCTACCAAGACGAAATGCGATGTTTACTTCATCATTTACTGGCTGGTCAAATTACATGATGGATTTTGGAAAAATGTTGGCTGATCCGGAAGCAATGAAGCACTTTGGTAACACCGTTGTGCAGTGGAATTTACATACTCGTCAGCCTAAAAAAATATTCGATGTGCCAGGTGCGCCACTTGAGATCCGTTGTGCTTGGGATCCAAAACACGATTACTGTTTTACAACAACGGCGTTAACCTCAAAAATCTGGTTGATTTATCAGGATAAAGAACATCAGTGGCAGAGTAAAGAAGTAGCTGATGTAGCTGATCCAAGCAAGATTCCATTACCTGTTGATATTTCAATTCAAAGTGATGACAATCTACTTTGGGTGAATACCTTTATGGACGGGATGACTAGGGCATTTGATATTTCTGATCCATTTAAACCTAAGCAGATTTTTGAGCAAAAAATTGCTGCGCAAGTCAATATGATTTCATCAAGCTGGGATGGAAAACGTCTTTATTACACCTCTTCTTTGTTAGCTAATTGGGATAAAAAAGGAAAAGATAACGAGCAGTTTTTAAAGCTTTATCATTGGGATGGGAAAGAACTAAGCGAACAATTTTCAATTGATTTTATCAAGGCAAAACTAGGCAGAGCACACCAAATGCGTTTTGGTGCATATTCTCTTTATGCAAATAAGTCTGTACCAACTAAAAACTTAGCTTTAAATAAATAGATATTTGACATTCAAAGGGGTAGGTTGGGCTAACAGCTCCATCGTTAACCCAACTTTTTTTAATGTTAGGTTGCCAAAGAGGCGGCAGCCTAACCTACAAACATGTTTTAAGCTATTGGCAGTGGAGGAGGTCTGTGAAAACAAGAAAACCCTCACTCTTTAATATTTTATAGTTATGAGATTTTATCATGTCATTATTCAAATTATCCCAAGGGTTGTTTATATTATTTATTAGCATATCTCAGCTGGTTTATGCTGAGCAACCACAAGTAATACTCGCACCTGGCTATAGCCCTTTGAAATTTATTGCACCAGAAGCAGGTAGTTATCTATTACCTCCGCTGGGTCAAGCGGCTAACGGTCAGGTTCTTACAATAGAGAATACGGATACTGAACTATATGACATGATGGGCGATAAACTAGTTTTACTCAGTTTTATCTATTCAACCTGTAGTGATATTAATGGATGTCCATTGGCAACGGCGGTATTCCATAAAATTAAACAGAGGCTGAAAAAAGAACCGCAATTAGCAAATCAATTACGTTTACTTACTTTAAGCTTTAATCCAGAGCATGATACCCCTGAAGCAATGGGGCGTTATGCAAAAGGGTTACAAGATTCTTCTCTTGATTGGCTGTTTTTAACCACTCGGTCAGAGCAGGAGTTACAACCAATTTTGCAACATTATCAACAAAGTATTCAAAAAATATTTGATGAGCAAGGGCAGTTTACGGGGACTTTTTCTCATATTTTACGGGTATATTTGATTGATAAAAATAAAAAAATTCGTAATATTTATAGTGTTTCATTTTTACATGCCGACACATTGATTAATGATGTAAAGACCTTGCTTGAGGATGCTAATATACAGACAACTAAAGTAAGTAAGGTACAGGAAAATAAAGCATCGTATTATCAGGCAGGTGATAATAAATTGGCCTATGAGAATAAAGACTATCAAACCCAATCGATTGCATTAACTGATCGAAAAGGGACGCGTATGGATTTACTTCAAACAATCAATAACCCTCCTTTGGGTTTGCCAAAACTGGTGATACCCGAAAATAACCCAATAACTGAAGCGAAAGTAAGCTTAGGAAAAAAACTTTTTTTTGATCGTCGGCTATCTATTAACAATACATTTTCGTGTGCTATGTGCCATATTCCAGAACAAGGTTTTAGCAGTAATGAAATGGCAACGTCTGTTGGTGTAGAAGGGCGTACGGTTAGGCGTAATGTACCTACGCTTTATAACGTTGCTTATTTTCATACATTTTTCCATGATGGAAGAGAGAATACCTTAGAACAACAAGTGTGGGGGCCTCTACTGGCTAAAAATGAAATGGCCAATCCTTCAATTGGTTATGTTATCAATAAAATTAAACAGTTACCTGATTATCAAGGGTTATTTGAACAGACATTTAAACGACCGGCTGGAATGGAAACAATTGGTCAGGCAATCGCAAGCTATCAGCGGACGCTTAATTCTGCAAATTCAGACTTTGATCGTTGGTTTTTTTCTAAGAAAGACCGTACCTTATCTGAACCAGCACAACAAGGTTACCAGTTGTTTATAGGAAAAGGACAGTGTAGCCAGTGCCATTCTATCTCATCAAAAGAAGCATTGTTTACTGATAATCAGTTCCATAATACAGGGGTTGGTTATCAGCAAGCGATGAACTTAACCAAAAATACAACAAAAGTCCAATTAGCTCCTGGTGTTTTTGCTGAGGTGGATAATAAAGTCATTGCGTCTGTTAGTGAAAACAAACCTAATGATTTAGGTCGTTATGAAGTGACTCAAAACCCGGACGACAGATGGAAATATAAAACACCTTCATTGAGAAATATCAGTCTAACTGCTCCTTATATGCATGATGGTTCAATAACGACTTTAGAGAAAGTTATTCGTTTTTATAACCAAGGCGGTATTGCTAACGAAACTTTAGATCCACTAATCAAACCATTAAACTTAACTGATCAGGAAATAAAGAGTTTGGTCGCATTTTTAGAATCTTTAACGGGTAGTAATGTTCAGCAATTAATTTCTGATGCTTTTACGCAAATAATTGGAGATAAGACTGAAGTAAGAAAGGAGTCAGGTAATCATTATTAAAAAACTTCCTGATTACCCCATAAGCTTGCACAAATCAAAAAAAGCCAAGCCAAGATTACCTATACTCTAATTCAATCATCATTCCCTTTGCTCCATTTTTGCACAAAAAAAGGGGTTTTTAGGCAACTAGACTTAGGTAACACGCAATAAATAACCCACCAGTTTTGCGTAGGATTTTTGTTTGTC
>CAZHUE010000176.1:0-6244 GCA_964535875.1 uncultured Methylomarinum sp. | reverse complement strand
TTGATGTATCTGGAATTAATACAAAAGCAACTACACTAAATATATTAAGCGCAGTTAAAAAGTCAAGAAAAGGCTAACAAAAAGTTGCAGTTGACCGCTGGTAGCATAGTTCTTTTCCTACGAGGTAAGTCGTATCTTACCGGTAGATGAGAAATTTATTATTGGTGTTCCAAATTTGGCAGCGTTACATAATAGAATTTTATTAGCCCTCGGTAGACAACCATCACCTATAAAAACTCATTCTGCTCACGTAAGGGGGTTTACAAAACGGGATCTACTAAAATTTGTTAATTTTTGTTTCCCCGATGGTTATCAATTAACTGATTTTGGAGGTAGTAACTTTTATCCCTTCCCTCCCTTTATAGCCAAACCACTTGCAAAATTTTTACCTAACATGGCATGGGGTATTTTTCTGTTATTGGAAAAAAAACGAAAATACAATCAAGAATTTCTTGAGTATCCAGTCAAAGAACGTCTAGAAACAAATTTTTATTTGGGTTGATCATAATATTGTTAGAGAGTAAGTTAAAATGATAATCACCTTTGTTTTCTCAACTACTTTTTCGGAGAAATTAAAATGACTAGCCCCGCTTTTGCATTACCAAGCTATGAGGACATATTAGCCTTGCCTGATAATATGGTCGGGGAAATCATCAACGGCCGCCTGGAAGTTCAACCCAGACCTTCACCTAAACATGCTTTAACAAGTTCGGCTCTTGGTGTAGAAATTGGTACATTATTTCATGGTGGGGAGGGTGGTACAGATGGCTGGTGGATTCTAGATGAACCAGAACTGCATCTTGATGGACATATATTAGTCCCGGATTTAGCGGGGTGGCGTAAACAGCGTATGCCAAAGTTACCCGATACAGCATGGTTTGAAATTGTACCTGACTGGATTTGTGAAGTCTTATCCCCTGCCACAGCAAAAACTGATCGTAGCGAGAAAATGCCAATTTATGCTTCGTTAACTGTGCAGTATCTCTGGTTAATTGATCCTATTTTACAAACTCTAGAAACGTATCAGTTGCAGGATGGTCACTGGTTATTACAAGATAGTTTAAAGGATGAAGATCAAGTCTGTTCCCTTCCCTTTTCTAAGCATACGTTTCCATTAAGTAATTTATGGGAATAAATTTCAATATAAATAAGATCGAATTTGTATTTATTCAAAATAACAATTATGCATAAAACTCAATTGGCCTTATTATTCCAACAAAAAATGCAGAGTTAATATTTGATAGTATTTTACAACTACTATCAAGTAATCCTATTGAGTTTTCTACCTTATATAATTGACACCTCCTCGACAGATCAAACGATTACTATTGCTAGCAATCATAATGCTAAAGTGATAACTATTCCTCAGTCAGATTTTAATCATGTCGCAACTCGGGAGTATGTGCGTAAACAACTCAATACTGATATTATTGTTTATTTAACTCAAGATGACATTCCTATGTGGAAAATTGAATGTTGAGTACCCACATAAAATAGCATAGACTCAAAATTGCGCTATAAGTTAAGCTGAGGTGCCATTAATATAGTACAGTGTGGCCGAGGGAATTAAAAAAGATGAACAACAAACAAGAAATTTTAAACAAACGGTTTAACAAACTAGAGAACCATTATTCTGCTTTAAAAGATTATCAGCAGTTAATTGAAAATTTAATCAAAGAAAAAAATATTTACGATCCTGTAATATTTAACGCTTTAAAAATTGAAGAAAAAGCAATTTTAGATGCTTATCTAAAACGCTTTGCTTCTGTTCAAGATTTTTTAGGGGCTAAGATTTTCTCACCTTTACTTGAAATTGCTGGTATTGGCAGTGGAAAAATGAGCGAGGTGCTATTTATCATAGAAAAAGAAAATATTATTGATAGCATTAGTCAATGGATAGAACTGCGTGAAATCAGGAATGAACTGGAACATGATTATCCGGAAAACATAGAAGTAGCCTTACAAGATTTAAAATTTTGTATTGATAGTTTTAGTAGAATTGAAAGTTATTACTTAAACGCCCTTTCCTTTGCTCAAAAATACATCTGATGCGCTTATCTAATAGACTTAAATCTTATATTATAAAAAGTATCTTAGAGAGCTTTGGCGAAGTTGATATTTATCTTTTTGGCAGCCGAACAAATGATTCTAAACAAGGCGGTGATATAGATATTGCTATTGATGTTAATCAATCTAATGAGGTCTTTAAAAAAAACAAAATACAATTTATATTATCGCTAATGAAGCAAGATGTAGACTTAAAAATAGACATCGTTCCCTATCATAGCCATGATGCTTTACTTAACGAAGAAATTAGAAAGAGTGCTTTAAAAATAAATTAGGATAACTCGCAAGAAATAAACCACAAGAGTAGTTCCCACGCTCTACGTCACTACCATTAAGTTAAGAACTTTTGCATATTGTAGGGTGGATGAGCGATAGCGTAATCCACCATTTTCCATGGCTTGTCGGGTTACGTTATCGCTCACCCAACCTACACTTAACTTAATGACAGTGACGCGAATTTATAGTGCAAGCTTCTGGTTTCACAATACTTTGAAAAAAATTGATTTACTCATTTAAGATTAGTGAAGTTACCTTATACTTCATTTAGTCAATAAGATGATTTTAAAAAACTGTAGGGTAAAATGGAACAAGATATACGTTGGAAACAACGGTTTTCTAATTTTGAAAAAGCTTTTTTGCAGCTCAAACAGGCCGTTGAAGACTATGATAGTAATGTAGAAGCGATTATCAAAGAAGGGATTATACAACGTTTTGAATTTACCCATGAACTTGCTTGGAAGGTAATGAAAGACTTTTTAGAATATAAAGGTTATCAAAATATTAACGGTTCCAGAAGTGCAACCCGTGGTGCTTTTAATATTGATTTGCTTAAAGAAGGACAGGTGTGGATGGATATGATTGATAGCAGAAATAAAACGGTACACACTTACCATAAAAATATTCTGGAACAGGAATACCAAAAGATTGTGAAGGCATATTTTTTCTGCTTTTCTGAATTTTATGGGAAAATGAAAACACTTTTATGAAATTTGGATTAGATCAAAAAACGATAGATCGTATTTTGTTGGTTTTTTCTGGATACACTGAGGTTGAAAAAGTCATAATATATGGTTCGCGCGCTAAAGGAAACTATCGGAATGGCTCCGACATAGATTTGACTTTGGTCGGAAACAACCTGACTGAACAAATACTTTCCTCGATAGACTCTGATCTGGATGACTTAAATACGCCTTATTTGTTTGACATTTCTATTTTTGACCAGTTGCAATCACCAGACTTATTGAATCACATTACTAGAGTGGGACAGTTTTTTTATCAAAACCTTGGAAAAAATAATGCGAAAACGCCTCTGCGAAATTAGTCCTGACATCTATTTATCCTTTTAATATCAAATGGATATTTAAAAAAATACATCGTTCCACATCATAGTCATGATGCCTTACTTAACGAAAAAATTAGAAAGAGTGCTTTAAAAATTAACCTATTTTTTACTGTCGCTATGGAGATATTTAATGGTACAAACGGCTAAAGAATTAGTTTTTAATAATGAAGATTTTCTTAAATGGGAAGAGACACAAGAAAATAAACATGAATTTATCCAGGGAGAAATCTTTGCTATGGGTGGTGCAAGGCAAGATCATGTCATTGTCGCAGGAAATATGTTTGCTCTATTAAAACAGCACCTCAAAGGAAAACCCTGTCAAACCTATATTTCAGATATGAAATTAAGAGTTGAGCAGGTTGATGCCTTTTTTTACCCTGATATAATGGTTTCCTGTGATGAAACAGATCATAAAGCTGAACAGTTTTTATCTAACCCTTCCTTAATTATTGAAGTATTATCCGATTCTACAGAGGCTTTTGACCGAGGTGAAAAGTTTGCTGCATTTCGCCATATACAGTCTCTTAAAGAATATGTATTAATTGACATTAAAGCCCGTCGAATTGATTCTTTCCGGCGAACGGAAAAGAACGATTGGTTGTTACATGTTAGTGAGAATCAGGCAAGTTGTGATTTTATTTATCTTGATCTTTCAGTTGAACTAGATGATATTTTTGAGGATGTTCCAACCGACTGATTGTTTAAGCCCTCAGGCCTAGACTAGAAAAGCCCACACCCGACAAAAAACAAATTTTTATTTATGAAAAATGCGAATAAGGTCTCTACAATTGATGAGAAAATTTGCCATATTTTGTCTCCTTATCCCTCTATCAAATTGGTAGTCTTATTTGGCTCTCTTACAAAGGACAAGGCTAAATTTGAAAGCGATTTAGATTTAGCCGTTCTATGCGAGAAACCTTTAACGCAAGATAAAAAAATGCAATTAATTTCGATTTTAGCGAAAAATTTTATGCGCCCCGTTGATTTGATTGATTTACAGACTGTCGGTGAACCTTTACTGGGTCAAATACTTGCTAACGGACGACGGATTATAGGCAGTGATACATGCTATGGTCACTTAATCGCTCGACATTTATACGCAGAGGCCGATTTTATGCCCTATCAACGAAGAATTTTAAAAGAAAGGAGAAAGAGGTGGATAGGGATATAATCGACCAGAAACTGGAGTCATTACACCGCGCTTTGCAACGAGTCAGTGATAAATGCCCTAATACTGCCGAGATACTTGCTAAAGATTTTGATGCACAAGATATTGTGGCATTAAACTTAACCCGAGCAGTACAAATAAGCATTGATATTGGTAGCCACATAATTTCTTGTACTGATTCCCCTACACCCTCAACAATGGGACAAGTTTTTGAAATATTATCCAGAGCTAACATTATTAGCGTTGAATTAGCGGAGCGAATGAAAAAGTCTGTCGGATTTCGTAATTTAGCAGTACATAATTATGATGCTATTAATTGGAAAATTGTTTATGCAATCGCCACTCAGCACTTAGATGATTTTAAGCAGTTTGCTACAGCTGTTGTTGAAATCGAGTTATCAAGAAAAAACCATGAAAATAGGTAATAAGGGCTGAATATTTAATAACTTCCGTAAATTTTTTGTCATGTGCAGAGCTGGCTATTACATATTAGTGAAGAGCAGGATATATGTGATTTTATGTGTTTAGATATTTCAAGTGCTCTGGCTGATATTTTTGAAGATATTCAAAACGATAAAACTTAATTTATCAACCCACTGTAGGTTGGGCTGCCGTCTCTTTGGCAACCCAACATAAGGTATGCTAAAAACGTTGGGTTAACGATAAAGCCGTTAGCCCAACCTACTGTTAATGGCGACGGAGTATAACCGCTACTCCCCAGACTAACGCTTCTTGAATTCCTTATACGAATCCCAGGCTAAATAGCCCATAAAAAAAACAAAAGTCAAGCCAATCAGTAACATAAGAATTGAATTAAGCATCATCTAATTCCTCAATTAATCGTTTTATAAATCGATATTGAAAAGCACCAAATATACTGGATGCTAACATACCCAATAGAGCCAGTAATAAAATAAAAGCCGGTGTATTAGCAAAGTTAGAAGCAGACCAGCCAATTAACCCGATAACTACTGCCAGTGCAGCAAAAAACATCTTTTCATGAAAAGAAATTTCAGCCTTAATTTTATCCAGCTTACTCATGGTTTGATTTTACATCCCTTTATTTTTTTGGTCAATCAGCATGAGCACTTTTCATTATAGCTAGAATATGAAATATCACAATCTGTATAGTTTTACCACGTTGTCCCTGGTAGGGTGAAAAAGCGAGAACGCCTTCCACCGTGTAGAGCATAAGTTGTAAGTTTGTCAAAGGGAATGTCGGATAACGCTCCGCCCATCCAACTTACGTGTTGTCTCCACAGACATTAAGGTTGATAACAAAATTTGATAGATAAGATTACTCTGCCTACTAAAGCACTGAATTTTTTCACACTTTCCCAAGTGAAAGAAAAATTTACTGCTATTCTTATAAGTTAGCAATCTTACCCGCATTCTATTGTCATTCAGTTTATCAAAAATGAAGAAAATAATATCACAATATACCGCTCAATTAATTTCAATAACAATGGTAATGATATTAATCATAGCGATGATTTCGGATGGTAGTAATAGCTTATTATATCAATGGATTTCACTAGGTTCTCTGTGGGGAATTACATTGACTTATCTAAAAAAACCGAATAATTTTCCTGATTAGCAAGAATCTTCCGCCAACCGCAACCAAGCTTCAGTTCTGGGTTCCGTACCAACTGCAGCAATCAGCAAAC
>CAZHUE010000175.1:0-6255 GCA_964535875.1 uncultured Methylomarinum sp. | reverse complement strand
GGGGGCTAGCTGTAAATTACACACAAAAGCTACCTTATGAATTGGCGTTTTCTAATCAAGATAAAGTTCTATTGCAGAAACATTACCCTCGGTTTTTTGATGATAGCGATCCACTTTATCATTCTCAGATGAATTAAAAGAATAAAAAAATGACACACCTTACTGGTGCAATCAGTTTTAGAGAAGTGACTAAGCTCGAAGAGATAGAAACTGTTGCAACTTTGGCTGAAGAAATTTGGAACGCTCACTATGTTCCAATTATTGGACAGTACCAAGTTAAATATATGCTGGCTACGTTCCAGAGTACGGTGGCAATAAGCAGACAAATTGATGAAGGGTTTATCTATTTTATTGTCAACAAACAGAGCCGGTCAGTTGGCTACTTTGCACTTAAAAAGGTTGATAACCCTAGGAAATGCCAAATAAGTAAACTTTATGTAAAGCAAACTATACAGAAACAAGGCGTGGGCAGCGCAAGTATCAAATTTATCGAAAATTATTGTTTTAAGCTAGGTGTTGATGAATTATGGTTAACCGTCAATAAAAATAATCAACAGGCTATCAACTTTTATCAAAAATTGGGTTTTATAAAAACTCGATATTGGGTACAGGATATTGGTAATGGATTTGTAATGGATGATTGTGTGATGAATAAATTTTTTTTAAAAAAAAGAAGAGAAAAGTAGGCAAAATCTGGGATATAGTTATCATTCATAAAATTTAGTTTTACCAGAATTGATCATAAAATAATTTTTTATTAAAACTAAAGCTATTTCGTGAATTGCGCCTGAATACTGAAGTGGCAACGTTAAATGAATTTTACATTAACTTAAATATGGTTTTTATCTAATAAGTTTCCACAGTAAAATTTCACCAGCTTTAAGTGGCGTAATAGTTTCACTGCTTATTCGATAGCTATCAGGAACCTTCCATGTTTTTTTTTTAAGAGTGATAGTTTGAGTGTTTCTAGGTAATTGATAAAAATCAGCACCAAAAAAACTGGCAAAGCCTTCCAGTTTATCTAATGCATTGGCTTGCTCAAACGCTTCGGCATAAAGTTCTAGCGCAGCGTAGGCACTATAACAGCCGGCACAGCCACAACTATTTTCTTTAGTGCCTGTTAGATGAGGGGCGCTATCAGTTCCAAGGAAAAATTTTGGGTTGCCGCTGGTGGCTGCTTGAACTAAGGCTTGTCTGTGGTGTTCTCGTTTTAAAATAGGTAGGCAGTAATAGTGAGGTCGTATGCCACCCATTAAAATGGCATTGCGATTAAACAATAAATGTTGGGGAGTAATCGTTGCAGCTACTTTTTTGGAGTTTGAGATAACAAAGTCGACGGCTTCCTTTGTAGTAACATGTTCGACAACAATACGAAGATTTGGAAAGTTTTTAACGATATGACTTAAACTTGATTCTATAAATACTTTTTCCCGGTCAAAAATATCACAATTATCATCAGTTACTTCACCATGGATTAATAATGGAATATCAACTTGTTCCATGGATTCCAAAATTGGGTATATGGATTGAATATCATTCACACCAGAGTCTGAATTAGTAGTTGCACCAGAAGGATATAGTTTAAAAGCATGAATATGCTCTGATTCAGCCGCTTTTTTTACTTCATCTTTAGTAGTGGATCCCGTTAAATAAAGTGTCATTAATGGATTAAAGGTTGATCCTGCAGGTAACGCTTGAATAATTTCTTCCCGATAAATCAATGCTTGTTCAACATTTGTGACGGGTGGTTTTAGGTTGGGCATAATGATCGCACGAGAAAATTGTGTTGCTGTGTGAGCAATCACAGTTTTAAGTATTTCCCCCTTTCTAACGTGTAAATGCCAGTCGTCAGGTTGAATGAGTGTTAATTTATCCATAGTCTTCATGTTTTTCTATTAAAATAGTCTGCTTATTCTATAGAAGGCTCTTGAAAAAATGAAATACTGGCCTCATTTATAGTGATATTTTGTTTTTTTGGAGCATTTAATGCCTATTTATGAATATCAGTGTCAAGCATGTGGTAATGAGCACGAAGCATTACAAAAAATGAGTGCAGAGCCACTAGTCGATTGTCCTGCATGTAATAAGCCTGAACTAAAGAAAAAAATTTCAGCGGCTGGTTTTAGATTAAAAGGCAGTGGCTGGTATGAAACCGACTTTAAAGGTGGGTCTAAGAAAAAGGATGCAGAACCATCAAAACCTAAAGCAAAGTCAGAATCGGCTAAAGCAAGTGGACATAGTTGTAGTAGTGGTTGTAGCCATTAATTGCGAATTGCCTAAGGTAGGTTGGGCTAACAGCTCTACCGTTAACCCAACGTTTTTATCGTACATGATGTTGGGTTGCCAAAAAGACGGCAGCCCACCTACGAATAATTAAATTTCATCAAAAACCTTGGTAAACCCAGGATAACAATATTTTTAACCTTCAGTAAAAAAGAGAACAAATATGCGTACGCACAAGTGCGGAGAAGTAACAAAACAACATTTAGGTGAAACCGTTGCATTATGTGGTTGGGTTCATCGTCGTCGAGATCATGGTGGTGTGATTTTTATTGATCTTAGAGATCGTGAAGGTTTAGTACAGGTGGTTTTTAATCCCGATTTAGAAAAAACCTTTGCAGTTGCAGAAAGTGTGCGCAGTGAATACGTTCTTCGGGTTAAGGGGATAGTTAAAGATCGTTTGGAAGGTACAGTCAACCCCAATATGAAAACAGGTGAGATTGAAGTGGTGGTTGACGAAATTGAGGTGCTTAACGAATCTGAAACTCCACCTTTCCCAATTGAAAGTGATATAGAAGTCAATGAAGAAATGCGATTGCGTTATCGATATATTGATTTACGCCGCACCGAAATGCAACAAAAAATGAAGGTACGCAGAGAAGTTACCCGCAACTTGCGTAATTTTCTTGATCACAGAGAATATTACGAAATTGAAACGCCTATTTTAACCAAAGCAACACCAGAGGGAGCTAGAGATTATATTGTGCCTAGTCGAACTCATGAAAATGCTTTTTTTGCCTTGCCTCAATCCCCACAATTGTATAAACAGTTGTTGATGATCTCGGGAATGGATAAATATTATCAAATCGTTCGTTGTTTTCGTGACGAAGACTTACGTGCAGATAGACAACCAGAATTTACTCAGCTGGATATAGAAACATCGTTCATGAATGAAGACGAAATCATGGGAGCGATGGAAGAAATGATGAAGCAGCTATTTTCTGAGGTGTTGAATGTTGATTTGGATGAAAAATTTCCAGTCATGACATACGAAGAAGGCATGAGACGATACGGTTCTGACAAACCGGATTTACGTATACCTTTAGAATTAGTTGATATTGCTGATGACATGAAAGATGTTGATTTTAAAGTCTTCTCTGGTCCTGCGAATAACCCGAATGGTCGTGTCGTTGCTTTAAAAATACCGAATGGTTCTGATTTAACCAGAAAAGAAATTGATGCGTTAACCAAATATGTCAGTATCTATGGCGCAAGAGGATTAGCCTATATTAAAGTTAATGATAGAGACGGTGGACTTGAAGGGTTACAGTCTCCAATCGTTAAATTTGCCCCAGCTGAAGTTTGGGAAAGTGTGTTAACTAAAACGGATGCTAAAACAGGTGATTTAATTTTCTTTGGTGCGGATAAAGCTAAAATTGTTAACGAAGCCATGGGCGCGTTACGAGTTAAAATTGGCTTGGATCGTGGTTTAGCGGAAGGTGATTGGAAGCCGTTATGGTTAATTGACTTTCCAATGTTTGACTGGGATGATAAAAACCAGCGTTGGAATGCCATTCATCATCCATTTACAGCACCAAGTTGTTCGATTGAAGAACTTGAAGCGAATCCAGGGCAAGCATTATCAAGGGCTTATGATTTAATTTTAAATGGAACAGAATTAGGCGGTGGTTCAATTCGTATTAATCACACCGATATGCAAACTAAAGTGCTGGAAATTTTAGGTATTGGTGAAGAAGAGGCGCGAGAGAAGTTTGGCTTTTTATTAGATGCCTTAAAATACGGTTGTCCTCCACATGGAGGGATTGCTTTTGGTTTGGATAGATTGGTTATGTTAATGACAGGATCAAACTCAATCAGAGATGTGATTGCATTTCCAAAAACTCAAACAGCAGCTTGTCCATTGGTTGATGCACCAGCAATTGTGAATGATATTCAATTAAGAGAGCTGGGAATTAAATTACGAAAACCAGCTGAAGCAGAAGCTAAAGAAGGTTGATGATATGAACTAATGGCTTTATCGTTAACCCAACAAAATATAAATGTTGGGTTGCCAAAGAGACGGCAGCCCAACCTACCTGAATAAAACTATTATGACTTCCTCACCATTACTTATCCAAGATTACGCATTAATAGATGATGATGAATGCGAAACCCGTATAATTGCCGCTAAAGAAAAGTTAGGTAAACGATGTATTGTTTTAGGCCACCATTATCAGCGAAACGAAGTCTTTAAACATGCTGATATTTCAGGTGATTCGTTAAAACTATCTAGAGAAGCCTCAGAATCAGAAGCTGAATATATTGTTTTTTGTGGTGTTCATTTTATGGCAGAAGTTGCTGATATTTTGTCTCGCCCAGAACAAATTGCAATCTTGCCAGATCTGGCTGCTGGCTGTTCCATGGCTGATATGGCAAATGCAACTAATGTACAAAAATGCTGGGATGAGTTGTCGCAGGTGATAGATGTGGAATGTGAGGTAACGCCTGTAACTTATATTAACTCAGCAGCTGACCTGAAAGCATTTTGTGGACAACATGACGGTATTGTATGTACCTCGTCTAACGCAAAAAAAGTATTGGAATGGAGTTTTGCCAAAAGAGAAAAAATCCTTTTTTTTCCGGATCAACATTTGGGTAGAACAACAGGGTATTTAATGGGAATTCCTTTAGATAAAATGGTTGTTTGGGATTTTGGCAAACCCATGGGCGGGTTAACTGAGCAACAGATTAAAGAGGCAAAAATTATTCTTTGGTCTGGATTTTGCTCTGTACATCAGGTCTTTGAACCAGAACATATTGATGAATTTAAAGAAAAATACCCGGAAACCAAAGTAATAGCTCACCCAGAAGCCTGTTTTGAAGTCTGCCAAAAAGCAGATTATATTGGCTCAACAGAAACTATTTTAAAGATAGTAAAGGAATCAGAGCCGAATACACGCTGGTTAGTGGCAACGGAATTAAACTTAGTTAATCGTTTACATGAAGAGTGTAAAGATCAGGGGAAAAACGTACATTTTATGTCATCCACATTAAGCATGTGTTCCACTATGTTTAGAACAGATCCACAGCACTTGGGGTGGGTATTGGAAAATTTGGTTGCAGGGCATGTTGTAAACCAAATTTCAGTAGAAGCTGAAGAAGCAATATTGGCGAAGAAAGCTTTGGATAATATGTTGTCAATAAATTAGTGCTTGAGGTATGATGAATTAGGCTGTCCTTATTTTTTTACTGATTTTCCAAAAGAGCCTTATCGAAGCTATGGGTGATGAACTCTGAGCAGGTTCCTAAGTGATTTTAAATTGAGCTATTAGGTTAGTGAGTGTTCCTGCTAAAACTTCTAGTTGTCGACTGGCATGGTGATTTTTTTCAGCATTCTCCGATGTTATAAGCCTTCAAACTGTGTTTTAGCATCCATACGTTTATGTAATATACGAACAAACTCAATCTCGAATTTACTAGTATTATGATAGAAAACTATATGACTAAAAACTGAGAACTTTCGATATCCTAGTTTAATAAAATCACACTTATTTCCTGATTCAGGAGTCTCCGATAGTATATGGAAAGCATCGTCAAATTGCCGCAGGTAGGTTGTACGTTGATCTTTACCCCATTTCTTCTGAGTATAGATAGCAATCGATTTCAAATCCGCTTTGGCTTTATTGGTAAGCGTAAATGTTCTCATTAACCAAGTTCTTCATCAAGTTCATTCATGAGATTCTCATAACTGTACTCTGCGGTACCACTATTCTCGCCTTCCTTAAGCAAATACCGAAGAGTTGCTATTTTTCGTTCGTTATCTTCAAACATTCTAAGTGCGGCTCGTACCACTTCACTTGCTGAAGCAAATCGGCCTTCGTCAATTTTGTGAGCTATGAAGCCATCAAAGTGCTCACCAAGGGTCATGCTAGTATTTTTAGGCATATCGCCACCTCAAATATCAATAATGGGTACTTAATGGTATACTCTTATAACAATAAAATCCAGCTGACCGTTGGCAGCGCAGTTTTTTTC
>CAZHUE010000174.1:0-6349 GCA_964535875.1 uncultured Methylomarinum sp. | reverse complement strand
GGCATAGACGAAGATGATATTGTACCTGTTGCCAGCTTTAACCAAAGCCAATATAAAATTGAGTTTCAGGATTTTGATGAAAAGCTTGAAGATGAAACCAACCCACTTTATCAGGCACAACCCAACAATACTTTTGTCATTAGCAACACGGCACTAACGGCACAAAAAAGTTTTATCCAAAACCAAAACGAAGAAAATGCCATTTTAATCCATTCAAAATTTAAACAAACCGATAGAAAAGAAATATTCGATAAAGTTTTTAATGCATTTAAGCAAGAAGGTAATAAAAATTTTGATGTTTTAAGGGCTGGGCCGATTGTACAAGCATCATTAAATATCACCTGCAATAAAATGATAACTGAGTTTACCAATGCAGAAAATTGGTTACAAAGAATGGGAAGATTAGATCGCTTTGGTGAAAATACTAGCCCCAACACTTATTTATCAGTTGTTTCGGAAAATTTAAAAAATGGCAAATGTTTAGGGAATGCCAAATTTTTAAACACACTATTTTGCCTACAAAGCACCAAAGCCTGGTTTGAGTTTTTAGAACGAAAACTACCCGATAGCAAAATAATCACCATTGCAGAAACCTATCAAATTTATCAAGAATTTTATCAAGATGAAAACAGCCTAAATGCCATCGAGCAAGATTTAATAGCGGCATTGAAACAAAGCACAGGATTAATTAAAGACAAAATTATCGACCCCATTTCTTTCCCTAATAAGAAAAAGCCTAAAGATGGCAAAGTGAAAATTAAAAGTAATTCCTTGCGAGGCAATAGCCGGTTTGTACAGATGGCAGTGATGAATATTAATAATGGTAAGGAAAAATTTCCTGATAAGTACGCGTGTGAAGATGAGAGCCTAACACTTTCAGTAGAACTAATTACGGGTTATGGCGAAAGTGAAATGGACTTATTAGCCTTTATGTCAAAAAAACACCATAACATAAAAGACGACCCAAATTACGGGGTAAAGAAAACCACAAAATATAAAGACAGACACTATTTAAAAAAAGCAAAGGAGCCAGAAACGCCTATTTATTTAAGTTACACCCCAGCAGATTTAAAACAGGTAGAAACACAGCCAAATGCTAATGCCCTTTATTATGTGATTGGAAAAACGCAAGCTATTGGCGTGCTTTCCAGTGCTCAAAATCCGAAAAATAATGAATAATTGCATAAAACAGAAAAAAGTATTACCTTTAAGTATTACTTGAAAGGAGAATAAAATGCATGTAACGACGAAAGGTCAAGTCACTATTCCAAAAAATGTAAGAGAAAGCATGGGGATTATTCCAGCAGAAACAGAAGTTAATTTTTTGCAAGATGATAAAGGGTGCTGGTATCTGACAAAAATCAAGCCTGAAAATAATAAGGTGAGTCGCTTTAGAACGGCTCATCAAACCGCAATATTAACCATGAGTACCGAAGAAATTATGGCATTAACAAGGGCTTAATATGGCATTTATCTTAATAGATACTTGTGTCGTTACTGATTTGGCAAATACGCAGAGCCAGTGGTTTGAGTGGAGTGCGGCGACACTGGAACAATTAGATCAGCAGCATACGTTTGTTATTAATCCCATTATCTATACAGAATGCTCAGTGGGATTTGAAACCATAGAAGAAGTGGAAGCATTATTTAAACACTTGGGATTTTCGATTAAACCGATGCCCAAAGAAGCGTTATTTTTGGCAGGCAAAGTTTTTCTCCAGTACAAAAGACGTAAAGGTATAAAAAGCAATGTGTTACCTGATTTTTTTATCGGCGCACATGCTGCCGTTTCTGGGCATCCATTAATGACAAGAGATAAAGGACGGTTTAGCAGTTACTTTCCACATCTTGACTTAATCATGCCTGAACCCTAATTGGCAAAAGCAGAATACAAACAGAAGGTAAGTGTTACCTTCCCCTTTGAAAAAGGGGGATTGAGGGGGGGGGTTAAAAGCTTTTATTGCTTTTATTTGTAAAATCTCCCCTACCCCCTCTTTTCCAAAGAAGGGAACTGAACAGGTACAACTGAAGTGCAACACATTTGAAATACAAAGAAATTTATCACAAGGAGACAATCATGAAAAAAGTAACAGGCATTAAAAGTGTCGATTTTAAAATCACAGCATTAGGCCATGGCGTGGTCAATTGGAATGGACCGACTACACTCACAGGTGATGGAGGACAAACGGTTGATAACCATACCCTTCCAAAATTACGAGGCTACACAAATCTCTCAGGAAAGATTAAAGAAGAGACAGGCTATAAATACAAGAAAGAAGCAACGGATATTGATTTTAAGAAAACCCCGTTATATATCAGCCAAAATTGTATTCGACACCATTTGTTTAGAGACCAAGCTTTTGATATTCATTTTGCGGCAGAAAAAAGCCTACAAGGTGTCTTAGCTTCAATCACTGGATTAATTCGTGGTTATGTCGTGCCATCCAGCCAGTGCAAGCGTACCAGCCCATTATTAATGGAAGATTTTGTGGATGAACTAGGCAATGGAAATTTTGAACAATTTGGTCAAGCAGGTGAACGGGATAGCTCGTCCTTTTATTCAAAAACAACCTTTGGTGATACTAAATACACTTCTTACGGTTCAATCAGCATAGAGCAATTACAATTTATCTCGTTAGATAAAAAGTTTGACCGTTGTGCAATGGTTATCAAAGAAGGAGAAGGTGAAAAAGTTGCTCTAGCCGTGCAAGAATTTATTCAACCCCTTAACCCAGGTCTAAAGCCAAAAGCAACATTCAACCAAAATTATGTGCGTGGAGGCACTATTTTTGAAGAAGGTGAAAATGGAATTTTACTGAATAATGATGCAGTTCAAGCACTAATAGAACATACCTTAAAAATGATTAGTGAGCTATCAATTCGACAAGCAAAATCGTATATGTATGTTGATGAGGTTTTAATTGATTATAACGACAGCCATAAAATGATGCGCATTAAACACAGTGAAGGCGATATATCAGAGCAACCCAATACTGACTATGCTGCTTATTTTTATGCGAAATAAGGGGAAGTGCTATGAAAATTATCATAGATTATGAATCCTCATGGCGAAACTCATTTTTGGATGGGGATAATAATGAACCATTACCCAAAAAGGGGAGAAAATTTATAGGCTCAATGACCAGCTTGAGAAAGTCGGAAAACTTTAAAAAGCGGCAAATTACGCTTGATACCGTGATGGGGATTTTAAATAGAGTCATTGGTGACCAACGAAAACTTTATCAGGCAAGAGGTGATGATAATTATTTCTTTAAAGACATCGATTCAGTAGAGAGCAACAAAGTGTTGTTTAACGATAATGCAATCGAAACGACTGAGATGACATATATCAGGAATATTTCAGGAAGTACAGATCAAAATTCGTTTACAGGCGCGATAAAAACCGATGATGAGATGTTTTTATCAGATTATTCAGCAGAATTTTGGGGTGTTTTAGCACTAAGTTTTGAAGCACTGTGTCAGTTTATTATTGCAAAAAACAAGGTGTCGGCAGAGATTGATGCAAACCCAATATCAATTATTGCCAAGCTAGAAGTGTTAAATAAAGAAAAACCAGTTGAAAATGAAGGCTTGGCTAATAAGGCCATGCAAGAGCTTGCAAAAGCCTTTGAAGATATTGAATACCTAAATAAAAAAGGGGAAATTATGCCGATAAGCCTGTACTGTTCTGCACTTTATTTGCAATTGGAAAGGCTCTCAGCACGATTTGATATGGCATCGGCAAAAACCAAAGCAGGTGGGATCAGTGGAATATCTAAACGAGGCTTTACTACCAAAGATTTTATGAATCGTTTTACCACGGGAGAAAAGAAGAAAATTTGGGGAAATCCTTATATTAGAAAAGAAAGAATTAAAGGGATAGGCGAAGTCACATCATTAATGACCAAAGCCAGCGGGCAACTCGAAATAGTGTTGGATATAACCAAAGACAAAGCTAAAGAAATAGAATCTATGATTGAAGATGCAGGCGTGTCCAGTTTTTACCTAGGTAAAAAAGGCTTGGCTTATGTTTCTTCAATCAATACTAGGGAGAAACAATAATGGATCACTTTGTCGATATAAAAATCAAGCCGGATGATGAAATGCGTGAGAATCTATTGGTCAATAAAGTGTATAGCAAACTTCATAAAGCTCTTTATTCATTAACATCTACTGAAATTGGTATAAGCTTTCCTTGCTACAAAGTTATATTAGGTGATGTTATCAGGCTACATAGTACTGAAAGCAAACTGGCTGAATTACAAAACACTAACTGGCTGGGCGGTTTGTCGGGTTACTGTACAGTTAGCTCTATACAAGCTATTCCTGATAATGTGGCTTATAGAATTGTTTCGCGCAAACAAGCCAATATGACAGAAGCAAAACTAAGGCGATTGATTAAACGAAAATCAATCTCTCAGGATGAAATTAAACGGTATAAAGCAAAAATGTTTCAGCAAGGATTTGATAATCCGTACCTTGAACTGGAAAGCTCATCAAATGGTCACAAACATCGGCGGTATATTCAGTTTAGCGAGCTTGGATCTCAACAGGTAAAGGGAGAGTTTGACCAATTTGGGCTGAGTAAAACAGCTACAATTCCATGGTTTTAGTTTAAATTCATATCATTTGTAGCAATCTGCTACAATATGGCTATTTTAGAACTATACTTCGCGCGGTCACGGATGCGGAATTTATAGTAGGCTGATTTTTGTCGAGAGCAAGGCGCTGAAACAGGCGCATAGCTGGCTACGCAAGTGTTTCAGCAACGCAGCTATCGGCAAAAACTCAGCCGTTAGAAATCCGCAGCCGTGACCGCGCGAAGTATATTAGTGGGATATAAACATGGCAAAATCAGCATCACCCATTCGTTTGCAAAATGACTTGATGCAAGCAGCTGAATCAACAGCAAAACGGTTTCATCGCAGCACGGCTGAACAAATCGAGTACTGGGCAGATCTAGGGCGTTCTGTATCATCAACACTAGACCCTGATATATTGTTATCAGTCTTATCAGGGTTAACGGTCATAAAAACTGAACCCACTTTTAGTGCGCCAATCAATCCTGAGAACGTCTTTCAATCGCTTGAAGATGATCGAAAATCGGGGGGGTTGAAAAACACGGTAGCAACTAACGTCATACGTTATCAAGCATCGCTAAAACATTTAGGCTATCTGGAGCAAGTTGACCCAAACGGACGTATTACCACAGGTCAGTTTAAAAATGGACAGTTTATAACCAAGAATGGATTAGATACTTGAAAAAGGGTAAACAACTTTGGCTTCTTGCTGGGGGAGATGGTGCGGGGAAAAGTACTTTTTACAAGACGCGGCTTGAGCCTTTAGGTTTGCCTTTTATTAATGCTGATGTTCTGGCTAAACAGCTTTATCCAGAACAAGCTAAAAAGCAGAGCTATGAAGCGGCAAAAATTGCTGAATCAATGAGAATGCAATTATTACAACAAGGGCGTACCTTTTGTTTTGAAACTGTATTTTCTCACCCGTCAAAAATAGATTTTATCGCTCAGGCAAAAGCTGTAGGTTATGAAATAGTACTGGTTTTTATCCACCTAGATACAGAGTCACTTAATCAAGCGCGTGTTGCACAACGTGTGAGTGAAGGAGGGTATCATGTGCCTGAAGATAAGGTCAGAAACCGTATTCCCAGAGTATTGAAAAATATTAAGCAAGCCTTGCCTTTGTGTGAACATTGTTATTTGTTAGATAATTCACGTCTGGATAACCCTTTTCTACCCATTGCAGAAATACACAATGGACAAATTTCACATAAAGCGAGTCTATTGCCTAGTTGGGGAAGAACTTTATTGATAGATTATTTGGATTTAAAATAAAGTAATTGACCAAAGTTATTTAAGCTCTTTAACAATATATAAAAATCAAAGAGTTGAAGATGACTGGAAAATTATTGGTACTTTATTGAAAAAACACCTAAACACCTGTTGTAATTCATTTTTTGTGTACTATACTACAGTTCACTGCCGCACAGGCAGCTTAGAAAGAAATATCAACATGGTTATGGTCGAAAGCTTCGTTCACTGCCGCACAGGCAGCTTAGAAAGTCACTATGGAGATGATAGCCATTTACTTGCATGTTCACTGCCGCACAGGCAGCTTAGAAAATAAATGTAGACATCATTTGATGTCAGTAATTGTTCACTGCCGCACAGGCAGCTTAGAAATCATCAAGCAAGTTATTTCTTGACACAAACAGGTTCACTGCCGCACAGGCAGCTTAGAAATTGTATTGAAAACAGAAGTATCAAGCTTACCTGTTCACTGCCGCACAGGCAGCTTAGAAATATAAGTATAAATTAGAAAAATATGAAAT
>CAZHUE010000173.1:0-6383 GCA_964535875.1 uncultured Methylomarinum sp. | reverse complement strand
TCAATATGATTTATTTCCTATGCGGAAAACTGAAATTTGATTATCCACTCAATCTTGCATAGACCCATAGTTTTGACGGAATTCAGCCAACCTTTGTAATCTTGTCCGAACCATTTACTGATAAATCAATTTTAGATGGTGTTCCAATAGATTTAATATCTCCACTACCAGTCAACTGGGTAGAGAGAAAGTCTGTGGCAAAAAATGTCGCATTACCTGAACCACTGTACATCATCTATAAGAGTTGCGGTCGTTACTTTAACAACTTTTAGATCATTTCTTATTTTAAGAATTATCTGTTTTCCTTACATTGTTGTAAATTTCTTAGCCATCTATTCAAAGCTTTATCGCATCCATGCAGCAATAAGTTTTTTACACTCTTTTGCACAACTGCATTGGGTATCTTTACAGAAATAGCGTTCATCAGTTTGAAAACAAGCTTTTTTATCATCATTTTTTGTTGTTTCTTCTTCTCGCTTTGTTGCTATAGGTTTTAATTTAAACTCGATTACATTATTTGAAAAATCATGACCAATTCTTCTTGCTATTTGCATAATGCCACCTCGTTGAATTTAATGTTAGTATTTCTGATAAAAGCGTATTAAGCTTTTGTTCATAAAATAATATACCTTCTTGAAAGTATAAAAATTAACATAGATTAAGTTTTATAAAAATAATAATAATTGAATAAAAATAGTGAACTGTTATACATTTATTTAAACTATAAATTGTTATAACTATCTGATTATAATAATAATGTGATATTTAGTAGAGGGTTTCTTAATTTAGAAAAATTGTTAACTAAGGAGACACCATGGTGCTGAATAACTCGATTGTTTTTTGTAATAATTGTCCTGTAAACCATTATGGGATTTGTTCAGGAATAGAAAAAATCCTTAATCAGAATAGAGAGTTTCATCCTCTAAAGTCACTAGATGTGCCGGCTAAACAATATTTGTTTTATCAAGGTGAAAACCCTGTTAAAACTTATATCTTACGTCAAGGCTGGATACTTTTAACTCAAGTTTCAGCACAAGGTAAACGGCAGATAATACGTTCTGTTTTGCCAGGTGATATGCTTGGTTTTCAAACTGATCTAAACAAACCGTATAATTATTCTGCAATGGCAATACAGGATTCTATTGTTTGCTGTGTGCCTGATTTATTAAAGATGTGTGGTCGATATCCAGAATTGTCTTTAAAACTAATTTGGGAAGAAGAGCGTGAAAAAGATTTGGCAGAACACTACATGGTTAATATTGTACATCGGAGCGCACGTGAAAAAATTGCATTTATGGCACTTGAGTTATATCAACGCTTAAAATTACGTAGTTTAAATAAAGGGTATATTATTCCATTTCCTTTAAAGCAGGAGGATATTGCTGATACGTTGGGTATGAGTACGATTCATGTCAATCGTACGCTTCATAAACTGGAAAAAGATAATTTGTTATCTTTGCATAAACATGAGCTTAAGCTTTTGGATTGTGAAAAACTTACTACTTTGGTAGGTCAGGATTTTATACAACCGGATAGTTGTGACATTTCTGATGTTGCCTAATTGTAAGAGAGGATGCTTACCAACTCTTTATTCTAAGAAGATTTCCATTTTATCGAGCAGCCAATACTAGCAATTTGTTCTTTTGGCCCGTGACCTGTTTGAGCAATTTGTTTCATCGCATCAAATAAATCACGTTTAACAGTATTAGGTGATGTTTGTTTGTTGCTGGCATCTAACCTTCCTCTGTATTGCAGTTCAAGATTTTTGTTATAACCAAAAAAATCAGGTGTACATATAGCAGCGTAATTCTTTGCTACTTGCTGACTTTCATCAAATAGATAGGGGAAATTAAAGTTTAGCTCTTTTGCCATAAGTTGCATGTTTTCAAAAGAGTCTTCCGGGTACTTAAGTGCATCGTTAGAAGAAATAGCTACAGAGGCAATACCAAATGATTTGAGTTCCGTTGTGTCTCTTAAAATACGCTGGTGTATCGCTTTTACATAAGGGCAGTGATTACAGATAAACATGATCAGCAAGCCATTTTCGCCCATACACTCTTTTAACGTCCAATTTTTATTATCTGTGCCGAGTAATTCAAATGAGGGTGCTTTAGCACCAAAATCACAAACTGGGGGATTTAACGAAACCATAAAAGTACCTTTTTAGTAGGGTAAAACTAAATATTTAAGCTATATTTTAGGGTTATAGCATAAATTATTAAACAGGGTCTAATGTACAGTAAATTACAATTGCTTTGTATCAGTTTTTTATTGGCTTGTACCTTTTCAGTCGGGTATGCGGCTGAGAAAGAAAATTCAGGTCCTGAGTTACAAATACTTATTGATGTTTCAGGTAGTATGAAACACAACGATCCAAATAACCTACGCATACCTGCTTTAAAACTCTTAGTCAATTTATTACCCGAAGGAACAAATGTTGGTATTTGGTTGTTTGCAGAGAAAGCCAGAGTTTTAGTTAAAACAGGCGTAGTCGATGAGGAATGGAAAACAAAAGCTTTATCCAAGATAAAGAAAATTCATTCATTTGGTCTTTTTACGAATATTGAAGAGGCAATTCAGCAATCATCAAAAGTATGGTTTAATAAAACAGAAGATCAGCCAAGACATTTGATCTTACTAACAGATGGAGTCGTTGACGTTTCAAAAGATATTATGGAAAGTGCTGAATCTAGAGAAAGAATATTAATTGAGAAAATAACAGAATTACAACAGGCCGGGATAAAAGTACATACCATCGCTTTATCTGAAAATGCAGATACAGAATTATTAGATAAATTGGCTTTTGATACTAATGGCTGGAATGAAACAGTTGAATCTGCCGATCAGTTACAGAAAGTTTTTTTCAAGATTTTTAAACAGGCAGTTCCTAAAGACACAGTGCCCATACAAGGGAATAGTTTTAAAATTGATAATTCTATTGATGAGTTTTCAGTGCTTATTTTTAAGAAAAAAGGGGCTCAGGCTACTCAATTAATTACACCTAATGCTACAAAGATAGGTTTTGGCAATCAAACTGAAAATGTTTCTTGGTTAAGTGATAAGAATTATGATCTGGTGACTATTAAAAAACCTATGGTAGGAGAGTGGATAATCGATGCTGAAATGGATCCAGACAATCAAGTGATGATTGTCACTGATTTAAAGTTTCAGGTAGAGGGTGTGCCTAATCATATTTCAATTCAGGAGCCGATAGAGTTATCAGCCTATTTTTCAGATAATCATCAACTAATAAGTAGAGAAGATTTTTTAAGTTTAATAGAAATTTCTATTGAGCTAATCAATGATGTGGGAGAAAAACAGACGTGGAAAATGCAGCCAGTTATCGATAAACCCGGATTGTTTAGAAAACTCCTTGAGCCAACTTTAGTTAAAGGTAAATACCTTATTAAAATAAAAGCGGATGGTACAACCTTTCAAAGAGAATATATTCAGGGTATAGAGGTGATTGAAAGCCTTGTGAATGTTGAAATAGATATTAATAATAAATTACGTTCAGTATTGATAAAGCTTACACCGGATATAAAGGTAATAAATATAAACAGAATGAGTATTCAGGCAAGTATTAATCAAGCAGGGTATGCTACTGAAAAATTGGATATTGTAGACAAAAAAGGATCATGGGAGCTTTTTGTCGATGATAATGGTCAGGGCGTTAAAAAAATAATAAATTTTACAATAACTGCTAGGTCTTTAGAAGGATATTCAATTTATTCGAATATTAAGCCTATTATTATTAATGATAATCTGTTTTATGAATCTGGCAAAAACTTATTAAATGAGAATCTGAAAGAAGAAAGTTCAGAAGAAATAGAGGGTGATAGTTCTAGCGAAATTGATGAAGACGAGCTGGAAAGTATCGAAGAAGATAATACTGTTAATTGGATAAAGACAGCAGGCATCGTTGTAGGTGTAAATATAATACTGATTGTTGCCGGATTTTTTCTTTTTAATTTTTTTAAAAAAAGTGCGGCTAATAAGCAAGCTCAATTATTGGCAAGATTAGAATGATAGAACTGAATCCTATAACGGTAGTTTTGCTAGTAGAGGCTTTAATTGTTCTACTTTTACTCATGTTAATTTTTCTGCTGATTAACAGAAATAAAAACTCTGCTAATCAAACCGCTGTACATAAATTAATAAATAAATTAGAAAAAGATGAAAAATATAAAACTAATGATCTAGAAAAAATATTCATTGAAACTTGTGGTATTGGTTCAGATATATCTGAGGAATTTATTAATGAAATTGGTATTAAAGAACGGAAGCTATATACACAAATAGTGAAAATATTTTTTAAGAAAGATATTAAGTTGTTAACAAAAATTGATCAGCATATCAATAATCTATCTGAGTCTTATATCAACCTGGCTAGTAATGCAGTGCTGAATAATCAAAAGGATGGAATAGAATTAGAGTTTGCGAAAGGTAAAATTAATGATCTAAGACAAGAAAATGATGTACTTCAAGAAAAATTAACCGCTGCAACAAGTACAATGAAAGAAGTTTCTGAAGAATATATGCGGGTATTTAGGGGAACACAAACAGAATTAGAATTAAGAAAAAGTAGCATTAAAATGTTTAAAACTTTCCGTGAAACTGAAAAACAGATAAAAAAATCTGTGAAAACAACTGAAATAGAGGAATTATGAATATTACCTTAACAATTTTAGTCGTTGAAAGTATACTGGTTTTAGTGGGGATCTGTGCTTTATTATTTTATTTCCGATGGAAAGTAAAATATAATAAACTCATTGATTTTAAACAACTACTAGATAATTTTAATGACCAGGAGGGTGAAAGAAAAGTCCAGCTGGTTAATCATTTACAAGAAGGATATGCTCTTAGTAGTGAAGAGTCGGGAGAATCTGCTGATTATATGGTTGAAGCCGAAAAAGTATTTCTGCAACAATTTATGAAACAACAAATAGAACAAACTTCTGGTGCGGATTTTTATCAAAATCTATGTGAGTTACTTGATCAATATTTATATTTTATACCGACTAAGAATGCTATTGATAGCAATTCTTCAAATATTGAAACAACAGAAGCTATTGAAGATAGTATGCATAGCCAAGTAGATAAAGAAGCTTTATTGGATGAGAAAAATGATGATTTAGATGGGAGTGGAGAAAAATCTGGATTGGAAGATATAATTACTGAACAAGTAAACGATTCAAATACAAGTGAAGAAGATCCTGACTGGGGAGATGCATTCGCCGAGTCTGGCGATGAAGTTGATGAGCAAACTAAATTGGATTTTGATGCTAATAATAGTGAGCCAAGTGAAACTTTAAAAGAAAGTGAAGAAGAACCTGATTGGGGTGAGGCATTTGCTGAATCGGGTGATGAAATTGATGAGAAAACAAAAGTTGGTTATGAAACTGATCTCCAACATTAAACAATTATTGCATTAAAATAGCAGTAGCTACCACGATGGCACTTGCCAAAATTGTCCAGACTGTACCTTTATGGTCTTTTTCTATTTGTTGGCGCAATTGAGAAATTTCTTTATTTTGAGTTTCAAGTTGTAGCTTTGTATGACTGGCACTATCTAAAGCCTGAAATAATAACATGGGCATTTCAGGAAAGTGTTCTGCAATTTGAGGAAATTGTTTAACCAGTTGTTTTATTTTAGCCTTAGGCCCAAGGCGTTGATGAAACCAGTCTTCAAGAAAAGGTTTTGCAGTCTGCCATAAATCAAGATCTGGATAGAGCTGACGACCTAAGCCTTCAATATTAAGCAAGGTTTTTTGCAAAAGTACCAGTTGAGGTTGTACAACCATATTAAAGCGTCTGGCAGTCTGAAATAAACGCATTAATAGTAATCCAAAAGATATGTCTTTTAAGGGCTTATCAAAAATTGGTTCACAAACACTCCGTATGGCTGATTCAAAGTCTTCAACACGGGTATCAGAAGGAACCCAACCTGATTCGATATGCATTTCTGCGACACGTCGGTAATCTCGGTTAAAAAAAGCAAGAAAGTTTTCTGCGAGATAGCGTTGATCAGAAAGTGAAAGTGATCCAACAATACCAAAGTCTACAGCGATATATTTATCAGGGAGATCAACAAATATATTCCCTGGGTGCATGTCGGCATGAAAAAAATTATCTCGGAAAACTTGAGTGAAAAATATTTCCACACCACGTTCGGCTAATAATTTGAAATTTGCACCTTCTCGTTGTAATTGATCAATTTCTCCAACAGGAACACCGTAAATTCTTTCCATGACTAGGATTTTTCTACGAGTGAACTCCCAATAAATTTCAGGTATGTAAAGTGAGTCAGATGATTTAAAATTGTCTCTTATTTTTGTGGCATTTGCGGCTTCTTTGACAAGGTCTAGCTCATCCTGAAGGGT
>CAZHUE010000172.1:558-6468 GCA_964535875.1 uncultured Methylomarinum sp. | reverse complement strand
AGATTGAGTGGATAATCAAATTTCAGTTTTCCGCATAGGAAATAAATCATATTGATAAAATTAGCTGTATTACGATAACCTCTGGCTCTTTTCTTAGCCATTTGAATTTTGTTGTTAATGCTTTCAAAAATAGCATTTTTTCAGGACTGACTTGTTATAAAAAAACCCCAAAAAAACAGGGATTATTCCTGTATGATGTATTGTTTTTATGAAGTAGGTCACAGAAATGAACACAAAAAGTATTATTAATAGCTCCATTATCTTAGTCATAAGCTCTTTATTTACTGCTCAGGCAGCCGACCAAGGCTTGGAAAGCTGCATTGCTGCAGTTCAAAAACAAAAAACAGGTGAATTTGTAAAATTAGAGAAACTTAATGTTTCTGGCAAGGCAGTGTATGAGCTTGAAATTAAAGATCCTAATGGTTTTGAATGGGAGTTTATGTGTGATGCCAATACTGGAAAAATATTTGAGACTGAATCAGAAGTTAGCTCTGTCGATAGTCTTGCATTTAAAAGAAAAATGATCGTTACAGAAGATGATGCAAAGGCGATTGCTTTAAAAGCTCATCCAGGTGTTATCGAAGAAGTTGAATATGAGATTGAAGAAAATGGTGATGCATCTTATGAATTTGATATTGTTAATGATAAAGGCGTAGAAACAAAAGTTGAAGTAGATGCTGCAACTGGAAAAATTATTGAAGTTGCTATTGAAGAATGGGAAATTGGTGAAGAAGCAGACGAAAGAAGATAAGTTTCATCTGCCAATAGTAAAATAAAATGCAGGTGCCAATTAATTTGTACCTGCACCTGCTTTTTAGTTTAGGCTTAACCCTTTACGGCTTAACCGCAACTCCCCAAGGGTAGCGGCCCACAGCTATGGTCTTGGTTACTTTCATTTCTTTCAAATCAATAATAGACATATCGTTACTCACACCATTAGTGGTATATACTCGTTTTTGATCGGGTGAAAAAGCCAAGTTCCAAACCCTTTGTCCCACCAAAAAATATTTTTCTACAGTTAATGTTTTGACATTAATTAAAGCAACTCTGTTAGCAGGGCCTAAAGCAACGAAAGCCCATTGTTTATTATTATCTATTACCACACCAACTGGCTGAATCTTGTCGCTCGTTACTCCCGTGATTTCAAAGTTGATTGTTTTAATTTTTTTACGGGTTGCAACATCTAAGACAGTGACCGTTCCACCCATTTCTGAAGTCACCCATAATTGTTTACTATCTGCCGTAAAACTGAGTCCTCTTGGGCGTGGATCAACTAAGGTATTATGCTCAACTTCAAGCGTTTTACGATTAATCCAATGAACCATGTTAGTTGCTTCAGAAGCACTAGCCACCCACTTTTCATCCGGACTAACCGTAATCGGTTCGGGCTCTACTCCAACAGGAATTTGCTTAATGGCTTTTGCCTGATTAATATCAATTACAGTCACCAAGCTATCATCTTCATTTGATACATAGAGTCTATCTCCACCTGAGTTCATCGCAAATGTTTCCGGGTCTTCTCCTGATGGCAGTGTGCCCACAGGTTTTAGCGTATTAATATCAAGCACCTGAATAGTATTGTCATCACTGGTTGCAACATAGAGTTGCTGCTGATTTTTACTGAGTACAATACCGCGGGGGCGTTGACCTATTGGTACTGTTTTTAAAAGCTTACCTTTAATAGGGTCAATAACTGCGATAGCATTGTCTTTTTCCAAAGAGACATACACTGTCTCTGAAAAGGACTGGCAGCTAATTAATAATAAGCCGGTCGCTAAAATTTTCTTCATGATATATCCTGATACAAAAATAATGTTTAAGATAGCATTTTTCGTTAGATGACTGTGGTAGTCATAGCAAATAAGGAAATTTTCCCGATGAGTTTACGTTACCAAATCAGCCTTAGAATTTTATTGATCTCCCTATGTATTCTATTTATTGGTGGATCAATGAGTATTTGGCAAGCACGCGAGGCAGTGAGCAAAGAAGTGGATTCTTCTATTAATTTGGCATTACAACTAATAAAAATAGGTATCGGCACAACAAAAATAGACGAAACTGATTGGTTGTTTCGTTTGAGTAGTTTGGAACAAACACGGCATTTAAACATACAGCTAAAAAAACCCTCGGGTGAAATTATTAACATCACTCATCAGCGTCAACCTGCTAACGAAGATGAATTGCCGCCGAATTGGTTTATCAACCTTGTTGTCCGTGAATATCCTAAAGCAGAGTATCAAATTGATACCTTAAATAACTATAAACCGACACTACTCATTCAAGCTAACCCAATGGATGAGATTACAGAAGTTTGGGATGAAAGTCTTTCATTTTTTACCATCTTATTACTTCTGATTTTATTCACCTTTCTTTCAGTTCATCTGGTCTTTAATAAAACATTATTAGCTATTCGTTCAATTGTTGATCACCTTAGAGGTATCGAAAAAGGAGAGTATCAGAACAAATTGCCAGATTTTTCAACTCAAGAATATGATGATATAGCAACCGCTATTAATCAGATGACCAAAGTTCTTGATGAGACACAAGAACAGAACCGGGCATTAACCCAACATTCACTAGAAATTCAGGAAGAAGAAAGGCAGCGTCTGTCTCAAGAATTACATGATGAATTTGGGCAATCTCTTACAGCAATAAAAGTTATGGCTGTGACTGCTGCGCATAAAAAATCAGATACCAAAAAAATAACGGAGTCTATCGTTGAAATTTGCGATCATTTAATGACAGTTGTGCGCTCAATGATGAAGCAACTTCACCCATTGATATTAACTGAACTAGGGTTAAAAGCTACGCTGGAAGATATGGTTAATCATTGGGAAGACAGAAGTACTCCTACTTCCTTTAATCTACATTGTGATGATGCGGTGGATGAGTTAGACCGAACCCTGATAATACAAATTTTTAGAGTCATCCAGGAAAGCCTGACTAATATTATCCGTCATGCTGATGCCAGCTACGTTACAATTAATATTGAAATTAAAACAAAACCTGATACGCTTGATTTATTAATAACGGACGATGGAAAAGGATGTGATATGGAGCAAATCACCTCTGGGTTCGGTTTGTCTGGAATGGAAGAAAGAGTAAAGCTATTGGGAGGAAGTTTTAAAATTCAGTCCCAAATTGAGCAAGGCATGCAAATTGAAGTCCAAATCCCCATATTATGAGCAGTAAAATAAAAGTCTTGCTAGTTGATGACCATGCTGTAGTAAGGGCCGGCTTTAAATTATTATTAGCAACATCACCAGGTATTGAAGTGATTGCAGAAGCTGATCGTGGAGAGCAGGCAATACAACTGTATCAACAGTATCTGCCTGATGTCATCGTGCTGGATTTGTCCATGCCTGGTATCGGCGGACTTGAAACGATAAGACGTATAGTTCAGCGCGATGAGCAGGTTAAAATTCTGGTATTTAGTGTCCACGATGAGCAAGTTTATGTTAATCGTGCCCTCAATGCTGGAGCAAAAGGGTATATTACTAAAAATAGTGCGCCCGAAATATTACCAGAAGCTATTAAGTGCATACACCAACAGCAACCTTATGTTGAACAAGGCTTACTTAAAGAAACAGACGGTCAGCAGTCAACCCTGGATTACCAAACGATCATGCAGACATTTTCTGTACGAGAATTTGATGTTTTCAGGCTATTAGCGAAAGGCTTGACCGCTCATAAAATAGCAGATGAATTATGCTTGGGCTATAAAACAGTAGCAAACTATGCGACTCAGATTAAGAAAAAATTACATGTATCGAGTATTGCTGAATTAGCTCATATTGCCGTTATATTGGGAATAATGAAACATTAGGACATCTTTTATTGACAATACTTTCAAAGCTTCCGCTCCTTAAATAACTACATCTCACTGCCATTAAGTTAAGAAAATATATGTGGTTTCTAGAGCGTCTCTAGGTGGGGCTAACGGCTTGACCGTTAACCCAATATTTTTTGCATACGTTATGGTTGGGTTGCCAAAGAGACGGCAGCCCAACCTACCAGTTTTGGGCTTCCTGCCTAATGTCCGCATACTCTTATCAGTAAGTACCCAAGTAAAATCAATTCAACCTTTTACTTGGGTACTTACCCCTCTATGTAGAACATGTTTTGTGCTGAGAATACTTTTGTAAGATTAATGCGCTATGAATTATTCCTGCATTAATTCAGGGACTATTCCCGTTACAAGTGCTTACTTTTATTTGAAAATAGAATTTTTATTTAAAAGGCTGAACATGAAACTAAACACTCTATTGATTATTACCTTATCTTTTTTACCTTTCAGTGTTTATGCCCATGGACCAACGCCTCAAAAAGCGGATGAAAGTATTACTATTAATGCTTCAATAGAAAAAACATGGGCAATATTAAAAGAATTTGATCAGATTTCCAGCTGGCACCCTGATGTAAAATCCAGTAAAGGTGATGGCAAGAATGAATCTGATAGCGTGCGCAGCATAACACTGTCAAATGATGGTGTTATTGAAGAAAGCCTGGATTATTATAGTGAAAAAGATCATGAATATAATTATCGCTTAAAAGGTGAAAATACCGCAGTATTTCCAATCAGCTCCCATACTTCAGCCATACAATTAATTGCCGAAGGTGATAAGACATTGGTTAAATGGAAAAGCCGTTTTTATCGTGGCGATACCGGCAATTCACCTTCAGAAAAACTTAATGATGAATCGGCAGTAAAAGCAATGAAACTATTTATTAATAATGGTTTAAACGGTTTAAAAGAAACGCTTGAGTGAAAATTCTTGGGCTCTCCTTAATCGTACTGCTGTGTGGTCAAGTTAGCTTTGCTTTTGGCAATTCTTATTTTTACATCAATCAGCAGCAAGGCAAAAGTGTTAGCGTGTTTAATCGTAATGATTTAAGCCTCAAAACTAAAATTCCATCACTTGATGGGCCTGCTGGTATTGCGATAAGCAATTTGAATCCTTGGTTTGCAGTGACTTATCCCGATCAGGGAATGATTAGTTTTTTTGATAGTGAAAAGCTTATCCCCCTTGAGCATGTTAGTGTTGGGGGCAACCCATTTGGTGTGGTTTTCGCAAACAAACTACTTTTTTACAGTGACTGGAACAGTGATTATATCGGCATAATAAATCCAGGTACGGGGCGAATCATTAAAAAGATTCCAGTAGGAAAATCTCCTGCTGGAATGGTAGCAGTCGCCTGTGAAACTCAAGTCTGGGTAGTTAATAGAAAAAGTAATAGCGTATCTGTTATTGATACTCATAGCTTAAAAACTATTAAGACTATAGCAGTGGGCAAGGCTCCTTTTGCGCTAGATACGGATAGCCGCTATGCTTATATAGCAAACGTACAAAGCAATACGCTAAGTATCATTGATTTACAAAGCCTAACAGAAATCAAACACATTAAAACTGGCCGAATGCCCTATGGTGTTGCTGTCGATCGAAAACAACATAAAATTTATGTTAGCAACCAACAGGAAAATACAGTAAACGTAATAGACTCGCAAACACACCAGACAATCAATTTATTAAAAACAGGTGAATACCCTGAAAATATTGCTGTCGATGAAGAAAACCAACGACTTTATGTACTGAACTGGTTTGATGGTAGCCTAAGCGTTTTTAATACTCAATCCGACAAAGAAATAAAGCGACTTGATGTCGGTGATGGAAGCCGTGCTTTTGGACAATTTGTGAGTAAAAAAATGGAATGCCCTGCCGAAGTAGTTGATTAAATAAAGCTCTGACTTACTTAATATGTTTATCATCTATCAGCCCCAGCCGAGCAGCTAACAGAGTGAACTCTGCGATAGTTTTAACGGCCAGTTTTTCTTTGATTGCAGTGCTGTGATTACACACCGTCTTATAACTTAAATGAAGGTTCTTCGCGACATCTTGAGAGCCACTCCCG
>CAZHUE010000172.1:0-548 GCA_964535875.1 uncultured Methylomarinum sp. | reverse complement strand
CAATCAAACAAAACACATCAAATTCTCTAGGTGAAAGTGATTTTATTTTAGACTCATCACTTTGTTCTGTCACCATGCTCATTGCAAGTTGTTGTGCCAAATTTGCATCAATATAGGTTTGCCCTTGTGCAATAGAGCAAACAGCGGTGACCAATGTTTCAGGAATACTATTTTTAGTGATATAGCCTTTCGCACCCGATTTAATCGCGCGAGTTGCATAAACTATTTCGTTATGAATGCTAAACACTAATACTTTACAAAGGGCATCGCGGCTTATTAGTCGCCTGATACATTCCAGCCCACCCATGCCCGGCATGGATAAATCCATCACCACAACATCTGCTCGCTGCTGCATATATTGTTGGCACGCTGTTTCACCACAATCAGCTTCATAAATATCACTAATTTTTTCTGAAAGAGAAAGATAAGTTTTATACCCCGCCCTTACCACCGCATGGTCATCAACAATTAAAACACTGATATTACCCATCACCCTCATGCTACGTTTTAGAATCATAATAGTATGGACTGAGAATCTTGGGATTGAT
>CAZHUE010000171.1:0-6514 GCA_964535875.1 uncultured Methylomarinum sp. | reverse complement strand
TTTAAATCTTCTTTATCATGTTTTTGGGCGTTAAATGCATTTGCTAATTTTTCACCCGCCTTACCAGCGACAAATGGCTCTGTTGTGCCACCAATATTTTTTGCATCCATCCTGATCCAGTTAAGGCGTGTTCCCAGCTCTAATTCCCAATCCTGGGTTACTTCACCATTCCATTCTGTAAAAAAAACATACCTGTCTCTTTCTACATCATTAAAATTATTGATACTAAAAGCTGAATTAAAAGGGTTAGTTATTTGAGCGTCATGTTCGATATTATCCGCATCTGTTCCAATTAATAAATTGCCATTATTTAATGGGATGTCCAGGCTGACTTTATACCCAAAGCCTCTGGCTGTGTTGTTAGATTGGCGACGCTTTTTAGTAGGAATGTCACCTCGTAAAGTATAATTATCCATTCTATGTTGAATATCCTGATAAGAAAACTCTGTATTAACTGCATACTTATCAGCAAACATCCCTTTATAATTAAAGTTTGACACCCCACCTCTGGAATAAATAATATCCATCGGCAAAGAAGGAGTTCCTGTGGTATGTGTCGTTAAAGTTATAACCAAGATCAAATTCATGATTTTCATCATCAGTACGATAACCATACCCGAGTACACCTGAATTTCTCTCATGACTCGTGTCTACATTTAATCCTCTATCCCAATCGTAATTTCCACCTTCTTCACGGCTACCACCTAGGCGAAACTTATGGTTATTATTAGCAATATTGGCGAATAAACTCGTATAATAACCACTATTTACGGAGTTGGCTCCATTGGTCGTTTTGCCTGTAAATTCAATGTTTTCTCCGCTGGCAAATTCACCTCGACGAGACCTCTATATTATGCTTCCTCCCATTGTTTCAATGCCGCTACTAACAGAAGCCACGCCGCGTTTAATACTCAAAGTTTCTGTCAAGGATGTGGGGACATGACTTAATGGGGCATCCATAGCATTTGCACAAGCTGATTTATAAGTTGTACCATCTGAGCTGACATTGACTCTATCACCAAATAATCCACGATATTGGGCTATACCAGATAGAGGGCCATTCGAGTTTACATTTGCGCCGGGAACTCTTTGTAGCAAGGCAGCCGCATCATTAACGCCTCCCATACTGGGTTTAACACCAACAACATCTGACGAAAGAAGATTTCCTTCAATAATCATAGGTGCCAGTATTTCTGTATCTGTATCTTCCAGATTCAATGCGAAAACAGTTGTGGATAACGTAGCGATTAGACCAGAACTGACCAATCTTAGTTTTTTACATTTCAATTGTATACTCCTAAAAAAACTTTATGTACTTAATTAAACTCTAAAGGAATATAATGAAAAACTAATTGATAATTATCAATTTACTATCGCCTTGAAGGCTGAGAAGTGAGGGGCTACTGCGACGGCTTATTTATTGCTTAAACTTAAAATTTTCATAATAACCCTTCGTTTTTGACATGAATGTGTTATATAACGCTATATAACACAAGAAAAGAAGTGTTAAATAACATTGTTTTGTAATCATCTTCTGCCAAATTTTTTTAAATATTTTTTAAAAATATTTAAGCACAACAACTGAGCCAGTTATTTATTCATGAAAAGCACTACAATTAAGCAAGCATGGAGTCGCGCCGAAAAATGTCTACACTGTTCCATCCGGAACCTGGCTCTGTTCGCAGACCTACAACGAGAAGATTTTAACCTATTACATCAGCCAATTAATGAATATACCATAGCTGCTGGGGATGAGTTATATGCAGAAAAGGACACGGCTCACTTTGTTTATACCATCCGTTCAGGAATGATCAAATTGGTTTATTATTTGGCGAATGGAAATTACAGAATTGTACGCTTATTAAGGCAGGGTGATCTTGTGGGAATTGAAGCTTTAAATGGCTCAAGGTATCTGCACCATGCAATTGCTCTGCAAAATACAGAAGTATGTCGTATACCTGTTGAAGTAATTGAACAGTTGAATTCTGATACTCCCCATTTATATAAACAATTAACAGCGAGCTGGCAAAAAGTACAAAGTGATGCCGATGTATGGCTAGTTGAACTTACTGTAGGCCGTTCAAAACAAAGGGTAGCTAATTTGCTTTTATATTTGGCTAATTTTAGTGAAGAGGGCTCTTTTTATCTTCCTACAAGAGAAGATATAGGTGCGCTATTAGGAATAACGACAGAAACAGCAAGTCGAATAATTGCTGAATTCAAACGATTAGGTCTTTTACAGATAGAGCGACAGGTGGCAAAAATAGATAAATCCAAGTTTTAAGTTTAGAAAACCGGCATTCACAGCGGTTTTTTGTAAAAATAATTGAAGAGGGGCAGAAATTTTATTTTTTAATGAATACAGATAAATACAGATAAATATAGGCTATTGTTAATTGATGGACAATAGATTAAGAACACTAAATTCTTTGGGGAAATTATTGTTAAGGGTATAATTGCCAGCCCTAATTCTTAGTCTATTACTCTGGAACCATGATGTATATTATAAATAAGACTTTATTTAAATCTTTAAGTTTATTTTTATGCGTTACTTTTGTATTTGCATTTTTTTATCTTGGCGTGTTTGATAAAAACCCCACAGATATACAAACCCAAAATTTAAAAAAATTAGCTAAAAATAAATCATCTCTTAAAGCTGTCCCATTTATTTTATCACAGCAAGATGATCTACAGGAGAAAATTAAAAATGAAGTAGTAGTCTTTGATAAAAATGATCAAACGACTGTTATACGACACAGTAAATTAAGAAATGACTGGGAAAGAAAGCGTTTTGCTAGAAATAAAAGCAGGACAACATCATGGGATGAGATTCCTAGTGCAGAAGGGAAAATAAAATTACCTTTTCCAGCGCCACCTTCTAAAGCTCTAGAAAAGAACGCATATATTTCAGGTGTAGATTTTATACTTGACTCATTAGCGATGATTTTCCTTCCAAATACCGCTGAGGCAGCCGGTTCCCTAAATGTTCAATTTGGAAATATTAGTATTGACGGTGATTTATCTGATTGGTCTATTGATGATCGCATCAACTTACCTCTTGATTTACCTCCCTATCTAGCGGTTGGAGACGAGTTATATGGTAAGTATGTAGCATCCCCAATACCGACATATATTATTGCTCTAAAGTCTGCAGGATCTGTCTTAGGGCCAAATACAACTTTCTGGCTAAATACTGACAAGAATGCTGCAACTGGGTATTTAATATGGGGGCAGTACGGTGGTGCTGAATATTTTGTCAATATTCATAGTGATGAAAAGCCTCATCTTTACGACAAAGACTTTGGCTGGGTTTCAAGCTTGGAACATGCCTTTAGTTCAGATCAGCATACTATAGAAATTGCTATTCCTGCTGCATCTTTAGGTCTAGGCTCTAGTTCACCTTCTATTGATATTTTAGGCGATATCAACGATAGCCTATTCTTATTCCCTCAAGATTACACTTCGGGTGGACAGTATACCCTTTCAACTAGTACGACCACGCTCCCCCCAAGAACAGACTTAAGTAAACGTGTTGGCATTGTCTATGGAGAAGCGACAAAAAACAATTTCTTTGGAGAAAAAACTTATTCTCAACTTTTTATGTCTCTACAGCACCAGGCTATGATGGCAGGGATTTCCTTTGATTTGTTAACAGAAGATGATTTGACCAATATTAATAACTTGGTAAATTATGATGCACTGATTTTTCCATTTTTTTCTGATGTTCCTTCAGATAAGATGCAACAAATTCATGATACTTTGTATAAAGCTGTGTATGACTACGGTATTGGCATTATTACTGCTGATGACTGGATGACGAATACTGAAACAGGGGCTAGTTTACCTGGGGATGCTTATAGGAATATGAAGCAACTTTTAGGGATTGGGCGCGTATCAGGTGAAGGACCAGTAGATATTTCACTTTCAGCACAAAACACCTCGCATCCTGCGATGAAAGGATACACATCGAATGAAGCGATAAAATCTTATGACGGGGGCTGGTATAGTTATTTTCAAGCCGTGCCTGGTCAGGAAATAGAATCATTAGCTAAACAATCAGTCACTGGTTCTAATGCTGGTAGCTACCCGGCTGTATTAGCAAGCATTACTGGAGGACGAAACATTCATTTCGCTACACTAGGGTTCATGGCTGATACAAACTTGGTTTGGCAGGCACTACAATGGGTGGTCTATGGAGAAGAGGCGTCTGTTGGGTTGAAAATGGGGCGTGCTAAAAATCTTTTTGTATCACGAAATGATATGGACATGACTAGCGAACAAGAATTAATACAAGATGTTCATGTTCCTCTTTATAATTTATTGAAAGACTGGAAAAGAAGATATAATTTTGTAGGTTCTTATTTTATCAATATTGGTAATGACCCTGCAAATGGGCTATGGACTGATTGGAATGTTTCTGGACCTTTGTTTAAAGACTACATTAGTTTAGGTAACGAAATTGGCACTCATTCCTGGACACATCCCCATTTTACTGATCAATTGAGCGCGAGCCAGATTGAATTTGAATTTAATCAATCCATGAATGAAATAGGAGCTGAGTTAAACTATAATACGTGGAACAACCAAAATATCCGTGGTGGTGCAGTACCTGGGGCTCCTGAAAATCTGAATACTGCAAATGAGATTATTCAGCATCTTGATTATTTAAGTGGTGGCTATTCCGGTTCAGGCGCAGGCTACCCGAGTGCATTTGGTTATCTCACCCCTAATGATAATAAGGTTTATTTAAGTCCGAATATGTCCTTTGATTTTACCCTGATTCAATTCGGTGTACCAGTCGGTAACCCCGCAGTTCCAGTACCCTTAAGTGCAGAAGAAGGTGAGCAATTTTGGGCGAATGAATTTGATACATTAATGAGTCATGCATCTCAGCCGATTATTCATTGGCCTTGGCATGATTATGGTCCAACTATCTCAGCTGACCCAGTGTCTGGGGATGGTTATACTGTTGATATGTTTGAAAATACCATCGCTAAGGCTTATAACGCCGGTTCAGAATTTATCACTTCTGCTGACGTTGCCCAACGTATTAATACTTTTAAAGATTCAAAATTAACAGTAGATTCCGCTGGGACGACTATAACAGCTACTGTAAACGCGAGTAAAGTAGGTGCGTTTTCATTAGCAGTTAATACAGAGCCTGGTCAAGTTATTCATAGTGTAGATGGTTGGTACGCATACAATGACGATCATGTTTTTCTTAAGGAAAATGGCGGTACTTATACCATTCAGTTAGACACATTTAGTGAGTCGAATACCCATATCACAAAATTACCTATGCGATCCAAGTTGATTGATTTAAGTGGGGACGGTAATAATCTTAATTTTACTCTCGAAGGTAAGGGTTGGGTTATAGTTTCTCTTAACCAACATTACTGGAACTATAGATTTCATGGGGTAAGATATGGCAGGGTTCTAGGCCATAAAAAAGTAGCTTTATACTTTAGAAATAACGGAACTCATTCTGTTAATATTGTTCGTTAAAGTAAATTCAAGAAAAGCCCCTTGCTAGTAATTGATTTGAGTTTGGGGCTTCTTATAATACATTTCATATTCTTTATTAATCGTCTCGTGAATTCTTGAATATAAATTAAGCTTTCGTTTAAGTACAACAAATATTTTCGGGACGGTTCATATCAACAAATGCTATACTTTAAATAGTGAGTCCTGAAAAAGTTGCTAGATTCGGTTTTCAAAAAAAGCAAAATTTCTCAAAAAATTTTCTGATGGCTTCAGGGGCAGAATATTTTGTTGTCTTGCGTTCCTGAGCATTATTTTCACAGATAGAATCTGCACAAAAAGAAACAAAATGGCTTCTCTCATCCATTTTTCCATATTCCAAGCACAAGCAGCCATCAGCAAATTAATGCTGTCGCCCGTAATGCCTTTAAGAAAATTTCTAGTCAGCCTAAAGTCACTTTTTAAGTGACCAATGATGGGGTCTATCTCTGCTTACCTACGACACCGTTTTCTCTTTTTATCTCGTTGGTAACGGTTGTCCTTTTTCATCGGTGACGCAGGCAAAATAATTTTGGTATTGCCAAACTGTTTCTTGCCTCGATAGCCCCAGTCACAGACAGCATGTTTTACCTCCTTGTCTCGGCTACTTTCAATATGAGAGTAGCACATAGGGCAACGTATGGTTATCATGGATATTGCTTGTGGTCTTTGCCTTTCCCAATACAATACACTGCCGGCTCATGCAGGGAATAGATTTTGTTTTTGTCTTTCGGTTGCTGCTCAAGAACTCGTTCGTAAAACAGAAAGTCTTTTTGGTGATGTTCAAATAAACTGTATTTTGGGAGAGTTCTACGCAGTTCACGAATCAGAATTCGAGCAATCGTGCGTAACCGTTTTGTCGTTGCTGAATACCATTGGCTTTAGCCAGTTTGTTCAGACGATTGATTACAAGGTGAATTGCTGGAAGCAAGAGAGAGTGCCCTAGGGTATCTTTATTGCCAGTTTTGCATCCGTCGGGTAGATGATGTTTTTT
>CAZHUE010000170.1:405-6527 GCA_964535875.1 uncultured Methylomarinum sp. | reverse complement strand
CCATGGGGTTTCTAAACCTAAGGCTAGTGAAAATATTTCGGTGCTATTCATGGTGGGGGGTTGATCAGGTAGAAAAATCAGTAATTATAATATTTACACTCGATATGGCATAGACCCGTTATATTTTTATGATCTTTATTCAATTAATTCAATTCCTCCCATATAAGGCTTTAATGCATCAGGGATATGAATTCTACCTTGTTCATCTTGATAATTTTCCATTACTGCAATTAAAGTTCTACCTGCCGCAAGTCCTGATCCATTAACGGTATGGACCAACTCTGGCTTCCCTGTTTCAGGATTTCGCCAACGAGCTTGCATCCTTCGTGCCTGAAAATCTTTAAAATTACTACAAGAAGAAATTTCCCGGTATTTATCCTGGCCAGGCAACCAGACTTCTAAATCATAGGTTTTAGAAGAAGAAAAGCCTGTATCTCCTGCACACAATAAAACCTTTCTGTACGGTAATTTTAATTTTTTAAGAATATTTTCAGCATGATTTGTTAGTTCTTCATGTGCTTTAACTGATTCTTTTGCAGTAACAATTTGTACTAATTCAACTTTTTCAAACTGGTGTTGGCGAATCATTCCTCTTACATCTCGTCCATAGGCACCTGCTTCACTACGAAAACAAGGGCTATGACAAACAAACTTTAAGGGCATTTCTTTAGCATTAACAATCACATCTCTGACAATATTGGTGATTGGCACTTCGGCAGTAGGAATTAGGTATAAGGCAGGGTCATTACTGGCTTTAAACAAATCGCTTTCAAATTTTGGTAACTGCCCAGTACCATACAAACTATCTGCATTAACCAAAAAAGGCACATAGGTTTCAGAATATCCATGATCAGCCGTATGAGTATCCAGCATTAACTGAATAATTGCCCGCTGTAATCGTGCAAGAGGCCCTTGTAAAACTGCAAAACGAGCACTGGTTATTTTTGCCGCTATCTCAAAGTCTAATCCCTTACTTTCGCCTAAATCAACATGATCTTTGACTTTAAAGGAAAAATCAGGAATACCACCCCAGCGACTAATTTCTACATTATCATCCTCATCTTTGCCAGCAGGAACGACTTCATCCAGTATATTTGGAATCGCTTCCATTAATGTTGTCATTTGTTGCTGAATTTCTGACAATTCAGTTTCTGCTTCTTTTAATTTATCCCCTAAATGCTGAACTTGATCTAATAAAGGCTGAATGTCTTCTCCTTTTGCTTTTGCCTGCCCTATACTTTTGGAGCTTTTATTTCGTTCATTTTGTAAATCCTGTGTTTTTACTTGAACTACTTTGCGCTTTGTTTCCAATGCCTCAAAAGCTGTGGTATCAAAAGCATAAGAACGCCGATCCAGTTGTAGTTTAACTGCATTAAGATCCGACCTGAATAATTGAGGGTCTAACATAACAATAATTTTTCTAAAATAACGAATTAATTAAGTTGAGCTGCTATTTTTTTGCAACCCAACGTTTAAATTTAAGATCTGTTGGGTTAACGAAAGAGCCGTTAGCCCAACCACATCGGCAATATACTTATATTTACTTACTAATCCACCAACCCAGCCAAAGAGAGAGGCTACATAACAATAAATTACTTATCACGGCTACTGAAATAGATTTCAAATGCTGTGTTAAGGAATAACCATACTCAATGAAATAATGGACTAAATACACGCTGGATAATGTGACAAAAATACCGACAACAACAATGACAAGCGCAGTGCTATGCTCTATAGCCAAAGATACTTTAGTTAACAATAAGGTACTTATTATGCCGATTAACAAAGCAACAAAAGCATTAACTATAAGTAGAGCATAAGGAATAACCCACCCCATCCACTGCATAGATCCAGCAGCATTAGAAAATAGAATTTTTCCTGAACTTAAGCCTATCCAGACAGCAAATAAACAGACTAAAACACTGAACAATACATTTAAGGAGGCTTTTGCTAATTGCCCCTGTTCAATTAAATAAAATGTATCTAAAGAAAATGTTGAAAAGGTAGTCAAAGAACCAAACAAACCAATTAAAATCGCTGATCTATATTCAGTAGATAAAGCAATACGTTGTAAAATTAGCGCTTCTGTCATTAGCCCTATCAATAAAGAACCAATCACATTAACTGCAAGTGTTCCATAAGGAAAACCGCGCCCTAACCACTGGTAAACACCAGAAGAAATCAAAAAACGAAAAACTGCGCCAAAAGCACCACCTAAGGCAACTGCTACTAATTGGCTCATCATTTAATATTTTATAAAATGTTCACGATAGTATTTCATTTCATCAATAGATTCAATAATATCATCCAACGCTTTATGTGCAGATTTTTTATTAAAACCATCTTGTAGTTCAGGTGCCCATCGTGCCGCCAATTCTTTCAGGGTGGAAACATCCAGGTTACGATAATGAAAATAAGCTTCTAGTTTTGGCATGTAGCGATATAAAAAACGTCTATCCTGACAAATACTATTTCCACAAATCGGTGATGTGTTAGCTGACACCCATTTTTGCAAAAAATCTATGGTTTGTTTTTCCGCTTCTGCATCATTAATTTTAGATGCTTTTATTCGCTCAATTAAACCTGACTGCCCATGATGTTTTTGATTCCAATCATCCATTGCTATAATTGCAGTCTCTGGCTGATGTATTGCAAGCACTGGCCCTTCTGCTAAAATATTTAAATTTTTGTCGGTAATAATTGTTGCAATTTCAATGATTAAATCGGTGTCAGGATCTAACCCTGTCATTTCCAAATCAATCCATATTAGATTACTTGCGTCCAGTGTCATTCTGTTTCCATTATAAAGAGAGTTGCTTTAAATTGTAGCATTGGCTAATCTGTATAGCTAATTCTTAAAAATCAAAAGTTGTGTAACACTTATGAACACATTTACTACTATATTTTTAATCGCTTTGGTTATTTCGTATGGCATTCAATTTTGGCTATCTAACCGCCAAAAAACCTATGTTTTAGATAATAGAACCGCTGTTCCTGATGCGTTTAAAAACACAGTTGGATTAGATGCGCATCAAAAAGCTGCTGATTATACCGTAGAGAAAGAAAAACTGGGTGAGATTGATAGCATTATTGGTGTTATTTTTTTACTTATTTTGACCTTGGGAGGAGGTATCAGCCTTGCTTTCAAACTATGGTCTTCTTTTGAGTTGTCGCCAATGGTCACTGACTTAGGTGCTGTATTCACAGTGATGATCGTTATGACAATATTCGAAATTCCAACCAGTCTATACCAGACCTTCGTTATAGAAGAAAAATATGGTTTTAACAAAAGCACCCTGAGCCAGTTTTTTAAAGATCAGGGGATCTCATTAGCCTTAGTCCTTGCCATTGGCATGCCTGTCATGGCAATGATTCTTTGGGTGATGAATAGTATTGGTTCTTTATGGTGGCTTGCAGCATGGGCTATTTTAATGGGCTTTTCATTATTGATGAGCTGGTTATTCCCTACTATCATTGCGCCATTATTTAATAAATTTACCCCAATGGAAGAAGGTTCATTGAAGACACGTATCCAGGGGCTTTTAACTCGCTGTGGATTTAGCAGTGACGGTATTTTTATTATGGATGGCTCTAAACGTTCAGGCCATGGGAATGCCTATTTTACAGGCATGGGTAAAAATAAGCGTATCGTATTCTATGACACGCTGGTTGACTCATTAGAAGATGAAGAATTAGAAGCTGTATTGGCCCATGAGCTTGGTCATTTTAAACGTAAACATACGATTAAAATGCTAGTTGCTTCTTCAGTCATGACCTTATTAAGTTTTGCTATTTTAGGTTGGTTAATTAACGAAGACTGGTTTTTTAGTGGCTTAGGCGTTGATACCCATTCAAATGCAGCAGCTTTATTATTATTTATGCTGGTATCCCCTGTTTTTACTATTTTCATGCAACCGATCAGTGCGTTTTTTCAGCGTAAGTTTGAATTTGAAGCCGATACCTTTGCCGCAGAAAATGCTAAAGCCAGCAAATTAATCAGTGGTTTAGTTAAATTATATGAAGAGAATGCAAATACGCTAACGCCAGATCCACTGTATTCAGCCTTTCATTACAGTCATCCACCTGCAGCCATTAGAATTGCTCACCTGGAATCAAAGATGTGATCTTATGTCAGATCTACATAAAGGATTAGTCATCTCTCACCTTGGACAAGGGATAGCTGTAGAAGTAGCAGAAACAATTTATCTATGTCAAACCTTGCGTAAGCTAGAAACCGTAACAGTAGGTGATCAGGTGATGATTTCAATATCACCACCGGATCAAGGTCGTATAGAACAAATATTACCTCGCCGATCTTTATTAGAACGTCCCAGCCGAAATAAAAAAACAAGGCCCGTTGCTGCAAATATTGACAAGATTTTTGTCGTCTTTGCCACTGAACCCTATTGTGATTTTTTACTAATCGACCAATATTTAGCGATTTGTGAAAACAAAAATATTAATGCATCCCTTGTGCTTAACAAAATTGATTTAACAAACCTTGAAAAAATTGAAACTGAACTGCAACAGTATCAATCACTAGGGTACGACGTGCATAAGGTAAGTGCCAAAAAGAACAATGGAATGAGTGACTTAAAACTCGCTTTAAAGGATCATGTCAGTATTTTTACAGGTCAATCAGGTGTTGGCAAATCATCATTAACCAATACGTTAATTCCTGATAAACAACTAAAAACAAACACTGTTTCTGAAATAACAAAACATGGCCGCCATACCACTACAGCAGCAACACTTTACCACTTAACAGAGGGAGGAGATTTGATTGACAGTCCCGGCGTTGCTATTTTTGGATTAGCTAACTTAACTACACAGCAGTTAGCATGGGGCTATCGAGAATTTCAGCCATTACTGGAACAATGTAAATTTAATGACTGCCGACATTTGAAAGATAAAGACTGTGCAGTCAGGACCGCAGCAGAAAATGGAACCATTTCTATCCAGCGTTATCAACGCTTTTTAAAATTGAGGGAGAAAATGCCGACAGCAAATAATACATAACTTTTTTCTCGCTCTATGTTGGGTTATCAAAGATAACGACAGCCCAGCCTTATACGAAATATTGAGTCCTCTTTCTTACCAGCAACTAGTCGCTGAATGCACGCCCGAATTACTTGTCACACCTTTTACGCCCGTATTGGTATAGATAAATGTACCACAGCCATCATTCGTTTGTGCACCAGTCCGTTCAGCATAAAGCGTATAAGAGGTATCGTTTGCAGCATTAATTTTTAAGTTATATAAAGCTGTACCACTATCTAATGGACTTTGCTGGTGAGCGAATACGCCCGGTCTGGGAAGTCCCGTATCTGTCGGAGTAGCATCAGTCCCGCCAGCATTTTTATAAGTATTATTAACCGTAAAATGCCTTTCCATCGCATTTGCGAAAACTAACAAGGCTCCAGTTGCATCTGATCGGCGTGATTTTGCAACTGATTCCTGATAGCTTGGGTAGGCAATGCTCATTAAAATACCTACAATAGCAACTACGATCATTAGCTCAATTAAAGTGAACCCTGCTTCTTCGAAATTTAATTTTTTATTCATAATTATCCTTTAATGTGTATCTGTTTTTAATCGAACTCGACGACGCTCTTTACCTTTTTTTTCATTAGTTTCAAGACTGTCAGGTCTACGCCTTGCTTGTTTATTATCTTTTTTTAGTCCTCTTGAATGATAATTATCATCGCCAAAATAATTATTATTTTTCTTCTTCTTTTCTTCTGCGGCAGATACATTGATAACTGTCAAAGAAAAAATTAATATTGTTAATAGTCTATATTTCATTTTTTTAAATATTGTCTGTTTTTAAAGAATGCCTGAAAATAAAAAACCAGTGTTTTAAATACTGGCCTTTCAAAAAGTATCAGCCTTAATGTAAAATTTACAAGCTATTATCTTAGCTCTTGCCAAGACAACCTTCCTAAGCCTGAAGTTGCTCTATAAGTATCCATTACAATCCCCCCCCCTTCAGTCATTGAAGTATAAAGCTTATTATCTTGCATATTAGACTGCCCACCCATTCCATTTCGCTTTTTCCCAACGACAGTAGTTGTTTGTTTATTAGTAGAATCTTTTACCAAGTCTTCACTATCGACTTCATT
>CAZHUE010000170.1:0-378 GCA_964535875.1 uncultured Methylomarinum sp. | reverse complement strand
AATATCCGGGGCTCCACCATCACTTAGATCAACGGCCATCATAAAACCGCCTCCCCCTAGACTACATGCTGTTGCCGTATTAGGAATAATGGTCTCAAATATAACCAGCCCATCATAAACACGCGGATTATAAACAACCCTTTCCCCAGGTGAAAGATTAAGGTTAATTTTCCATCCTTGATGATTAGCCGTTCCTGCATAATCAATCTTTTCATTTGAATCAATAATGCCATTATTATTTAAATCATTGTTAAATACCCTGACATTATTTGTAAGATTATTATCAGTATCTGTACAAGTACCCGTTGTTGTTAAACAATCATCTTCATTGTCAAAAAAGGTTGAGTTATCAAAATGTTGTTCAAACAAATCGCCGGG
>CAZHUE010000169.1:0-6545 GCA_964535875.1 uncultured Methylomarinum sp. | reverse complement strand
TATGTTTCAGGCTGACCTTTTAAAAATGATGGTACAACGTGGTGAAACCTGACAACTACTCACTATGTATCGGCCAAAGAAACAATCAAAAGAAAATCAATATGGATCGACTAAAAGCAAAAATTCGTAATATTCCCGACTTCCCAAAGCCAGGTATAAACTATAAAGACATTACCCCATTAGTTAAAGACCCTGCCGTCACACGCCTTGCAATTCATCAATCTGATCCAGCCTTTTTTGGGCAGAGATATTACAGCTGTTGCAGGTATGGAAGCAAGAGGGTTTATTTTTGGCTCTTTAGTCGCCTGGGAACTCAACATTCCTTTTATCCCACTAAGAAAACCAGGAAAATTACCTTATGACGTGCAGAGTGTTTCCTATGATTTAGAATATGGTTCTGCAACTCTAGAAGCGCATATTGATGCATTTAAAAAAAATGACAAGGTGCTACTTATTGATGATCTTTTAGCCACAGGAGGAACGGCAAAAGCAAGTTGTGAATTAGTTGAAAAATTGGGAGGCTTAGTTGAAGCTTGCGCCTTTGTGATAGAACTAGATTTTTTAAAGGGAAGAAATAAACTTGAAGGTTATGAGGTCCATTCATTAGTACATTATTAACAGTTTTTCTATTCTGAAAAGTAACCCCGTATTCCTTACGCTTTTTTCACTCTATTCTGAAACAGAATTTTCAATTCTAACAGATCTTAATTTTAGTTTTAAACGAACCTGCCTTATTTGCTCATCAATATCTTCTTCCACAACTTGAGGTACAGGCGTTGGAGTAGCAGGCCTAACCTTTTCCTCTTTTTTCACTAGCTGATTATTGCTAATATCTAACTTAGCAGAGTCATTCTGCTCTTCTTCATAAAAATCATCTTCTAAATCGAAAAAATCATCTTCATTTCCTGACAATTTGCCATCTGCAATCAAATTTTTCCTATATTGCAAAAAAGCTTCTCTGGTAAAAATATAAGGGTCTAACGCTGCTTCATTAATAAAATTAAGATCGCTATCGGCACTGGCTCGTGCATTAACTACCTGAAGCATCTGCAGAAACTGAAGAGGAACACCAAACCCTATATAAGAAGTAGGATTAGTTGCTGCATCAAAAACAGCTCCTGGCACACCTCTGCTTGTCATTGGCCCAAGAACAGGTATTATTAGATATGGTCCCTGAGGCACTCCCCAAACAGCTAATGTTTGTCCAAAATCCTCTTCATTTTGTTCTAGACCAAATTTAGTGGCGACATCGAATAACCCACCTAAACCAATAGTTGAGTTAACAAGAAACCGACCAGTATCTTCCCCGCCTTGCCTCAGCTTTCCCTGCATAAAACTGTTCAAAAAAACATTAATACCTGAAAGATTATTAAAGAAATTTGAAACGCCTGTCTGCACAAATTTTGGCGTTATCCAGATATAAGCATCAGAAATAGGCTTGGCTACATAATTATCGACGCCTTTATTAAAGGAATAAATCTTACGATTAACATCCTCAAAAGGATCTGTTTTTCGCTCATTAACTTCAACAACATCACTTGGCTCTGAATCAATTGTCTGATGACTAGCACAACCGGCTAAAAAAAATAATATAAAAAAAATACTGCCAAAAAATAGTTCAAATCTATCTTTTTTTAAGCGAGATAAAGGCATAAAACATAACCATGAAATTATTGATTAGTATAATTATCAATTTTTTCAGTGATTTTTGCAATCAAAGCTTCAAAACCTTCACGTTTTAAAATACTGGTATATTCAGATCTTTTTAAAGCCAAATCACTGACTCCAGCTGCAATTACATTAATTATCATCCAGTTATCAGCTTTTTTCTTCAGCATATAATCAAATTTAACATCCTTATCTTCAGGAAGAATAAATACTGAACGAATAATAAATCCGCCTCTGGCAGTTTTTTCCTCTGACAAAAATTCAAATGATTCACCAGAATAATCTTTAAAGTTATGCGCATAAGAGGCAATACTAAGACGAGCAAACACCTCGGTTAATTTTTTCTTTTGCTCATCCGAAAAACCCTTCCATTCTTTACCAACAACGATTCTTGCGACCTTCTCCAGATCATGACTTTTAACTATAGCTGGTTCAAATTTCTGATAACGTCCTTTAAAACCCAGCTCTTTCCCCTGCTTCATAATATTTAGAAGCTCATCTTGAAAAGCAAGAACAACTTCTTTAGCACTCAGTGCCTTATGAACATCTAATTCGTTCGGCGATTTCGCAAAAAGTGAAGTATTAAATCCAAAAAATATAATGAAGATACAAACTATTAGGTTTCTAGCTTTAAATAGATTCAATCTGCCCTCCTCAATACTCACATACATTAATAAAAAACATCTTTTCTAATCCTGATTAAGACGCTTACTTATGATTCAACCTTGACTGGAATCCTGGAAATAGAAGAAAAATCCTCGCCTTCAAGATAACTAGGTGTAGCCACCTCAATCATATCTCCAGTAGTCTTAGGGCCTCGTAGAGAAACCATTAATCCTTTTAAAGGATTAGCTAGCATATCCTCGACTGCTGTCGCTTCAAAACCACAATGAGCCATGCAATTTTCACATTTTGGATTATTGACATTGCCATATTTTTCCCATGGTGTTGTATCTAATAATTCCTGAAATGTATCTACATGCCCTTCATCTGCGAGTAGATAGCAAGGTTTTTGCCAGCCAAAAACATTACGCGTTGGGTTTCCCCAAGGAGTGCAGTCATATGATTGATTACCAGCAAGAAAATCAAGATATAAAGAAGAATGATTCAAATTCCATTGACGACCTTTTCCTATAGAAAAAATACTTCTAAATAAATCTTTTACATCTTTACCTTTAATAAAAACATCTTGCTGAGGAGCATGCTCATAACTAAATCCAGGTGCAATAGTAACGCCTTCCACACCCAAATCAGCAACATAATCTAAAAATTCAGCAACTTCTGGTGCTGTCTCACCCTGAAATAAAGTGCAATTAACGGTGACTCTAAAGCCTTTATCTAAAGCTAGCTTTATCGCTTCAACAGCAATATCAAAAACCCCTTTCTGACAAACAGAAGTATCATGTCGTTCTTTGTTGCCATCCAGATGAATTGAAAAAGTTAAATAAGGTGAGGGCGTGTAATCCTTAATTTTCTTTTTTAGTAACAATGCGTTTGTGCATAAATAGACGAACTTCTTTCTGGCAACGATGCCCTTAACAATTTCGGGCATTTCTTTATGAATTAACGGCTCTCCGCCAGGAATTGACACCATCGGCGCATTACATTCATCAACAGCATCCAGACATTCTTTTACAGAAAGACGCTTATCTAAAATATCTTTTGGATGATCAATTTTTCCGCAACCAGCGCAAGCTAAATTACAGCGATATAATGGCTCAAGCATAAGCACTAAAGGATATTTTTCTACGCCTTTTAACTTTTGCTTAATTAAATAACTTCCAACTGCCAGCTGCTGGCGTAAAGGAACACTCATACTTACCCCTCTAAAAACTGCAATACAAAAACAAAAATTCTTTCCAAGTGGTCTATAAACAACACTAAGTTCAAAAAAATTACTACAAGATAGTCTTATTCAAATTCACCATTGGATATAGCTGAAATAAATACAATGACTTAAAACTTAAGCATAAGAATACTCTTTTTTTTCAACATAAACTACTTTTAAAGTTTATAAAAAACAACAAAACATACAATTCAGATTTGAAATAGTTGCTAAGTTGTCAAATAAACACATTGTTATCAACCCTCTGTAAAGATTACTTAATATATTATATAGTCTATCGAATTTTATAAAAACTGCTTTTTTAACCTTTAATACGCCATCTTTGCACTCAAACAACAATATTTTGCAAAAAACCAACAAACCAATTATGATATTACTCCAACTTAAACTCATCAGCAAAATATGTCCGGATCTGAACTTTCCATAAAAAACCTGGAATCTATCATTAAACTTCTTGATAATGAATTCCAAGCTCTTTTGCTTGAAGGTGTATCTCGCACTTTTGCATTGACAATCCCTCAATTGCCGAATGAATTACACCCAGCCGTGGCCAATGCATACCTATTATGCCGTATAGTCGACACCATTGAAGATGAAGTTTCTCTGGATGTAAAACAAAAAGAACATTTCTGTTCTGCTTTTATCCAGGTGGTCAAAACCGGTAAAAATGCTAAGACCTTTTCAAAGGAATTAGCTCCTCTGCTCTCAGAACAAACGATTCCCGCTGAACATTGCCTGATCCATCTAACCCCTAGAGTAATTGAAATAACTCACACTTTTGATCCAGCCCAAATAGATGCTCTATCATGTTGTGTAGAAACCATGGCAAAAGGCATGCCTATCTTTCAAGCCATGGATTTGCAAGCTGGCGTTAAAACCATGGACGATATGGACAATTATTGCTACTACGTTGCTGGTTGTGTCGGAGAAATGCTAGCTAAACTTTTCTGTCATTATTCGCCCGATATAGATGTTCATAAAGACGAATTATTAAAACTCTCTGTTTCGTTTGGGCAAGGCTTGCAAATGACCAATATTCTTAAAGATATTTGGGATGATGCTAAAAGAAATGTTTGCTGGCTCCCTCAGGATATATTTACTGAAACCGGCTTTAGTCTTAAAGACCTGACACCCGATACTAGCGATGAAAAATTCCGTTTGGGTTTAGAGCATTTAATCAGCATTGCTAATGAGCATTTACATAACGCTTTACGCTACACACAACTTTTACCAAGAAATGAAATAGGCATAAGAAATTTCTGCTTATGGGCGATTGGGATGGCAGTGCTGACATTAAAAAACATTAAAAGCAATCTGGAATTCAATGATTCAAACCAAGTAAAAATAACTCGCAAAAACGTAAAAAACACCATCCTCGTTTGTAAGCTATCAGCTCGCAGTAACACACTTTTGTCACTGATATATAACGTATCCAGTAGCAGTCTAAAAACACCTAACTGGCAGTATTTGCCACAACCTGTTAAAAAATAAAGGTCAAACCATGTTGAATGAATCCGGTCAGTGTGCAGAATATACTTCTATAGCTAGCAACTCTACAGGGACAAAACCAAAAAAAAGTAAGCTTGATATTGCCATTGACGAAGCTCAGAAAAAACTTTTAAGCCTTCAACACAATGATGGTTTTTGGGTGTTTGAACTGGAAACAGACTGCGCCATCCCTTCTGAGTACATTATGATGATGCACTATCTTGATGATATTAATGAAGAATTACAGACTAAACTAGCAAGCTACATTCGTGCAAGGCAATCCGAGGAAGGATACTACCCTTTATTTACTGGAGGTGAAGGAGATATTAGTTGTAGCATTAAAGTCTACTATGCCTTAAAAATGGCCGGTGACTCAATTGATGCACCACATATGCAAAAATTACGGTGTTATATCCTTGATCAAGGGGGGGCAGCTAAAGCAAACGTCTTTACCCGTATTGGATTAGCAACGTTTGAACAGCTCCCATGGAGTGGTGTGCCATATATTCCTGTAGAAATCATGCTTTTGCCTAAATGGTCCCCATTCCATCTAGATAAAGTATCTTATTGGTCACGTGCAGTTATGGTTCCTTTATTTATTCTTTGCACAGATAAAGCAAAAGCCATCAACCCTGACAAAGTTAGTGTTCGTGAACTATTTCTTATAGATCCGGATAAAGAAAAACATTATTTCCCTGAACGTACTTTTCTAAACAAATGCTTTCTTGCCCTGGATAAATTTGGTCGACTAACTCGCCCTCTTATCTCTAAAAAAATGCACAAGTCGGCAACTGACAAAGCTGCTGAATGGATTATAGAACGCCTAAACGGAGAAGATGGATTAGGTGCTATTTTCCCTGCCATGGTCCATGCTTATGAAGCTCTCTTGTTACTAGGCTACCCTAAGGATCATGAGCATGTTGTCACAGCACGAAAAGCCATAGACAAACTTTTAGTCATCAACGAAGATGATGCCTATTGTCAACCTTGCTTGTCTCCAATATGGGATACTGGCTTAGCAGCATTAGCACTTCAAGAAGCGGATAAACAGGGAAACAGCCAAAGCCTGACAAAAGCCTACGATTGGTTTAAAACCAAACAACTTTCAGACGAACCTGGTGATTGGCGAATTATTAAACCGGAACTTCAAGGCGGGGGCTGGGCATTCCAATTTGAAAACCCTCACTACCCTGATGTAGACGACACAGCACTCGTTGCTTTTGCTATGGCAGATGCCACCTTGCCTGATTTATATGAATCAATACATCGAGCAACTCGCTGGGTTGTCGGGATGCAGTCAGAAAATGGCGGCTATGGTGCTTTTGATGTTGATAATACCAATTATTATCTGGATGAAATACCTTTTGCAGATCACGGTGCTTTGCTTGACCCTCCCACTGCAGATGTCAGCGGTCGTTGTGCCATGCTATTGGCTAAAGCAGCCCAAGAACATGATGAATATTTACCTGTTTTAGAACGTACTATTAGTTACATCCGCAAGGAACAAGAACAAGATGGCTCATGGTTTGGGCGCTGGGGTACA
>CAZHUE010000168.1:0-6548 GCA_964535875.1 uncultured Methylomarinum sp. | reverse complement strand
GCTCTGATGGCTCGGTTAGTTCCTGGATAGGGCTAATATGGGAACACTGATGATATAAATATAAGGTTAATGAGAAATAATATTCGCTTCTTTAGATTTTCCTAAATTAGAACTATTTTCTTCTTTATTGTTATCATTAGCTGGTACAGGCATGAATTGTAATGCAACTTCTAAAACTTCATCAATCCAATGAACCGGTTTAATTTCTAAATTATTTTTTATATTGTCTGGAATTTCAGCCAAATCTTTTTCATTTTCTGCTGGAATCAAAATAGTTGTAATCCCACCTCTATGGGCAGCCAATAGCTTTTCCTTTAACCCCCCTATTGGCAACACTTCACCTCTTAGTGTAATTTCACCAGTCATGGCTACATTTGCCCTCACGGGTATATTCGTTAAAGCAGAAATAATTGCTGTGCACATCCCTATTCCTGCGCTTGGCCCATCTTTTGGCGTTGCTCCTTCAGGAACGTGGATATGAATATCATTCTTTTGAAAAACCGTATCATCAATACCAAGCAGCTTAGATCGACTTCTAACAACTGTTATTGCCGCATCAATAGATTCCTTCATAACATCACCCAGCTTACCCGTTGCTGACTGCTTCCCTTTTCCAGGAATAACAGCTGTTTCTATTGTTAATAATTCACCACCTACTTCAGTCCAAGCCAAACCAGTGACCTGCCCAACCTGATCTTGCTCTTCTGCTGACCCAAAACTAAAACGTTTTACCCCCAAATAATCATCCAGATTATTTTCAGTAACAGACACTTTAGTTTTTTTAGGTGCTAATAACAAGCCTTTTACAACCTTACGGCATATTTTCGATATTTCCCTCTCTAGCCCTCGAACACCTGCTTCACGCGTATAATATCTAATGATATTTTTTACTGCTGTTTCTGAAATCTCAATCTCAGTTTCTTTTAATCCATTATTTTTAATTTGTTTAGATATTAAAAAACGTGTCGCTATATTTAACTTTTCATCCTCTGTATAACCAGCCAACCGAATCACTTCCATTCTATCCAGCAAAGCAGCAGGAATATTCATTGTATTGGCTGTTGCAACAAACATCACATCAGATAAATCAAAATCTACTTCTAAATAATGGTCAGCAAAAGTATGATTTTGTTCAGGATCCAGAACTTCTAATAATGCTGACGCTGGGTCACCTCGAAAATCAGCAGCCATTTTATCTATTTCATCTAATAAAAACATTGGGTTCCTGGTTTTTACTTTAGATAAATTTTGTAATATTTTTCCTGGCATTGAACCAATATAAGTACGCCTATGCCCCCTTATTTCTGCCTCGTCTCGAACACCACCTAATGCCATTCGCACATACTTACGATTTGTAGCCCGGGCAATTGACTGCCCTAAAGAAGTTTTACCTACACCAGGAGGACCCACTAAACATAAGATTGGTCCTTTTAATTTTTTCACTCTTTGTTGCACAGCCAAATATTCAAGTATTCGTTCCTTAACCTTCTCTAATCCATAATGTTCTGACTCTAAAACTTCTTCTGCAACTTTTAAGTCATGACGAACTTTAGTCTTCTTTTTCCAAGGAACACCAATCATCCAGTCTATATAATTTCGTACAACTGTTGCCTCAGCAGACATAGGAGACATTAATTTTAATTTATTAAGCTCAGCATCCGCTTTAGTCTTTGCATCTTTTGACATACCAGATGCGTTTATTTTCTGTTCTAGCTCATCAATTTCATTAGTCGCATCATCCATATCGCCTAATTCTTTCTGAATTGCTTTCATCTGCTCGTTCAGATAATACTCCCTTTGATTTTTTTCCATTTGCTTCTTGACTCGCCCTCTAATTCGCTTTTCCATTTCAAGCAAATCATTTTCGCTCTCCATTAAAGTCATCAATTTTTCTAGGCGCAGAGCAACATCTTCCATTTCAAGAATACCCTGTTTTTCTTCAATCTTTAAGGTCATATGAGCAGCAATGGTATCTGCCAATCGGCTTGGATTATCAATCCCTGCTAATGAATTTAATACTTCTGGCGGAATTTTATTATTCAGTTTTACATAATGGTCAAAAGAATTAATTGCTGTACGCTGTATAACTTCCTGCTCCCGATCAGAAGTTTTTAACTGATCATTAATATCTACAATTGAAGCAACATAATATCCTTCATGATTTTGATATTTGATCACTTTACACCGACGCTCACCTTCAACCAACACCTTGACAGTACCATCAGGTAATTTCAGCAATTGTAAAATATTAGCTAATGTACCCGCCTGATATAGATCTTCAAATACAGGGTCGTCATTGTCAGCTTCTTTTTGAGCAACTAAAAGTAGTTGCTTATCATTATTCATTGCGACTTCTATTGCATCTATCGATTTTTCTCTACCAACAAACAAGGGGATAACCATATGTGGATAGACCACAACATCCCTAAGAGGTAATACTGGAATTAATTCGCTCACTTGCTTTAAATCTATCAGTTCTTCCAAAATGAAACCTTTAAATAATCTTTACAATGAATAGGTAATATGGGGGAATTATGCAAAAAAACAAGCATTCTATAATTAAAATGCATCAAAAAAAACGGGAGTCATGATAACAAGACTCCCGTTTACTTTAATTACTACCCTTAAAAAGGTTGAAAATAAATCCTCCTAAAAAAATGGAAGTCTATTAAAAGGCACCTCTATTAAACCATCTATGCTTTTTTCTTCTCCGTTTCGTAGACCAAAAGTGGATCTGATGCACCCAAAATAACACTTTCATCAATCACTACTTTACTAATATTATCTGCTGAGGGAATTTCATACATTGTTTCAAGCAAAATATTTTCTAAAATTGTTCTTAAACCCCTAGCTCCTGTTTTTCTTTCCATGGCTTTTTTTGCAATAGCGGACAATGAATCATCTCTAAACTCAAGTTCTGTCCCTTCCATTTCAAACAAGTGCTGATATTGCTTCGTTAATGCATTCTTTGGTTGCGTTAGAATCTCAACTAAAGCTTCCTCATCCAACTCTTCTAATGTCGCCACAACGGGTAACCTACCAACAAATTCAGGGATTAATCCGTATTTTATCAAATCCTCAGCTTCAATCTGGGCAAAAAGTTCACCTACATTTTTACTCTCATCTTTAGTTTTAACTTCCGCTGAAAATCCTATTCCACCTTTTTCTGTACGATCTTTAATTACATTATCTAATCCTGCGAAGGCTCCACCTACTATAAATAGTATATTCGCTGTGTTTACTTGAAGAAACTCTTGCTGAGGATGCTTTCTACCCCCTTGTGGGGGAATCGAAGCGATTGTTCCTTCAATTAATTTTAGTAATGCTTGCTGTACACCTTCACCAGATACATCCCGTGTAATTGATGGGTTATCTGATTTTCTTGTGATTTTATCTATTTCATCAATATAAACAATGCCTGTTTCAGCTTTTTCAACATCATAATCACACTTCTGTAAGATTTTTTGTATGATGTTTTCAACATCCTCACCTACATAACCAGCTTCAGTTAAAGTTGTTGCATCTGCAATCGTAAAAGGTACATCCAATAATCTTGCCAAGGTTTCTGCAAGTAAAGTTTTTCCAGAACCTGTTGGCCCAATTAACAAAATATTTGATTTTGCTAATTCAATATCCCCTTTTTTGCTATTACTTCGTATCCGTTTATAGTGATTATAAACAGCCACAGACAACATTTTTTTTGCGTCTTCCTGACCAATGACATAATTATCAAGTTCAGCTTTTATTTCTATAGGTTTAGGTATTTCACTTTCTCCTAAATCACCCTCTTCTTGTAATTCATCTCTAATAATGTCGTTGCAAAGTTCAACACATTCATCACAAACATAAACAGATGGGCCCGCGATCAGCTTTCTAACTTCATCCTGACTTTTACCGCAAAAAGAACAATAAAGTAACTTTTCATCACCCTTACTGCTTTTGTCTTTACTCATTGGTAAACTCCTATATTAAATATTTTCATGCTTATAAGAATAGAGTGAAACAAATAAAATTACCAACCTTAACCGTCGGTATTTTTTTCTCTGTTTGATAACACCTTATCAACCAGCCCATATTCTACAGCCGCTTCAGCACTTAAAAAATTATCTCTATCAGTATCTCGTTGAATTTTTTCTACTTTTTGCCCTGTATGATGAGATAAAATATTATTCAGTCTATCTCTAACTAACAAAATTTCTTTCGCATGGATATCAATATCCGATGCCTGCCCCTGAAAACCACCCAATGGTTGGTGAATCATGACTCTTGAATGAGGCAAACAAAAACGTTTATCTTTTGCACCAGCCGTTAATAATAAAGATCCCATACTTGCTGCTTGACCAATACACATTGTACTCACATCAGCTTTAATAAATTGCATGGTATCATAAATTGCCATACCTGCAGTAACTGATCCTCCAGGGGAATTAATGTACAAATGAATATCTTTATCGGGGTTCTCTGACTCTAGAAACAGCAACTGAGCAACGATAAGGTTAGCCATATAATCTTCTACTTGACCTACCAAAAAAATCACTCTTTCTTTTAATAATCTTGAATAAATATCAAAAGAACGCTCACCTCTTGCTGTTTGTTCAATAACCATTGGCACCAAACCACCAGCAGCTTGTGGTGAAACTATTTGCTCTAAACTATCATATTGATTCATATTCCTTAAACTCCTGCTATTTTTTCGATTGTTTTTCCATTACATCATCAAAGCTAACATTCTCTTCAGTCACTTGAGCTTGGTCGACTATCCACTCAACAGCTTGATCTTCTAAAACCATTTGTTTTATTTCATTCAACCGAGTTTCATCAGAATAATACCAGCCCATAACATCTTCAGGTCGCTCATAACTGTTGGCCATTTCTTCAATTGTAGTGCGAACTTTAGTATCATCAACTTTTATTTCATTTTTTTGAATAACTTTGCTTAACAAAAGCCCTAAAGCAACCCTGCGTTTAGCTTGTTCCTCAAACATTTCCTTTGGCAAATCAAGATCTTCCAACTTCATATTTTGCTCTTTAGCATTTGCTTCGTAAGGCTTCATCAAGTTTTGAATTTCCTGATCAACCGCAGCATTGGGCACTTCAATTTGTATATTTTCATACAATGCATCCATCACAGAATTTTTCAATACTCCCTTTAATCCCTGAGCTAGCTCTCTTTCCATATTTGCTTTAACATCAGCATTAAAGGACTCTACCGTGCCATCTTTAATCCCATATGTTTTAATAAATTCTTCATTTATCTCAGGCAAAGTCGAAGTTTCAATTTTAGTCATTTCAATATCAAATTCCGCTTCTTTACCTGCTAACTCTTTTTTACCATAGTCTTCAGGGAAAATTATTTTAAACGTTTTACTAGCACCAGTTTCAAGCCCAATTACTTCTTCTTCAAAACCTGAAATCATATTTCCAGAGCCAATTTCTACCGAGAAATTTTCAACCTTACCATCTGTAAAATTTTCACCCTCACAAACACCAGAAAAATTAATCGTAACACGATCGCCCTTTTCGGAAACTCGTTCAACATCGTTCCAATCTTTCTTTTGATCTCTTAATTTAGCGACCATTGCATCATGGTCAGCCTGTTCGATTACAGCTACTGTACGTACAATTTCTAGTGAAGCCACTCTTTCTAATGATACTTCAGGGTAGACTTCAAATTCAGCAGTATACTCAAAACCTTCAGTCTCATTTGTCGGATTAATTTGAGGATGGCCAACCGGATTTAATTCTTGCTCTTGAAGAGCCTTATAGATGGTTGATTGTATCAAGTCCCCAGTCACTTCTCCTCTTACTCTATCTGAATACATTTTTTTAACAACACGGAGAGGAACTTTCCCTGGCCGAAAACCATCAATTTTAACTTCTCTCGCTAATGACCTATAACGTGCTTCCATTTTTTCCTGAACCATGTCCTCTGGAAGACTAACAGTCATTTTACGACTTAATTCCGATGTTTTTTCAATGGAAACTTGCATTACTTTACCTCAGATAATTTGTGTTTTTATACCGATATTCGGCAATTCATATTTGTTATTGCATCTCAATCTTATGATATATAATTTTTTTACGTTTTTAAATAAATTATTCAAATACTTAACCAAGAAAAATACTATATTGAAAGATAAAAAGACTAGCTTAGAAATTAACGCTGATTATCGTTAACTATTGAAATGGTGCGAGCGGAGAGACTTGAACTCTCACATCATAAGATACTGGTACCTAAAACCAGCGCGTCTACCAATTCCGCCACGCTCGCACTTGAAGAGCCGAAAATTATAATGGATTAAAACAAGTAAATCAACAAGACTTATTAGAATGCATGGGTTTTTCTTCATAAACAGTATTATCTTATCCGCTCAATAGCTTGCTAAATATTTGATCTCCTCATTAAAATACATTTACAAAATAAGCCCATGTAAACCGGATACTCTGTTCAAAGGACATATCCAAAAAAAAGATGCAACCGCTGAAAATCAGGGAAACGGAGCGATAGCGGAGTGATGATTTTTAGTCCGCAGTAGGCGCCAAGGAAC
>CAZHUE010000167.1:4477-6568 GCA_964535875.1 uncultured Methylomarinum sp. | reverse complement strand
ATGTATTTTTTATTTATTGAGTTATTGTTGAGAAAATATATTTTTGAATGCATCTGTGTTGCTGATATCAAAGCTGATGTTTTTTAGATTACTTATATCTATGTTTATTGTATTAACTGTTCTTATAACTTGATTGTCTACGTTGTTCTGTATAACTGAATTAAGTAATGAATTGGATAAATCTTTAGCAACATTTAAATTTCCATTTTGAATTAGTTGTGCATTCTTTGGTAATTCAAAAAAAGATGTAAATATTTCAACACCATTTCTATAGATTACTTTCTCAAGGCTAAAATTAATAATCATTCCATTTGGCAGGGTGAAGCCGCCACGTAATGAGTCTAATTCTGCGTTTGAAGCTATTTGCCAGTCTTTATTAAATCGACTTTTATATAAATCACTTTCATTGGCTAAGATAGTCGATGAAAAACTTAGAAAAATAGAAAACACAGTAATTATTAAACTTAAACCTGATCTTTGAAATAGCCGAAAATATGTATTCATTGTAATATTTCTCCGTGGTTTAAAAGTCATTTACAATGGGTTGCAACAGATTGAAAGAGGATAGGCTTGAGCGATTGACTAGAGCTTTTAAATCAGCCTTAACTATAACGTCCCATTCGCTTTTATTTTGAAAATGATTGCCTGCAATATCCTGTTTATCATAAATAAAGAATAAAATACGGCGATCCCACATGTCTTCAAATTTTTCTCTAGGAATAACCTTAACTCCAAGAGCAGGATCTCCAACTAAAACTTCTTTTTTTGTAATGCCTTTTATAATAATAAAATGTAGATAGCCTTTGTTATCAATGATTGTTATAGCAGGTACATTGGCATCAATCAGTTGATCTAGATTAATCTTAAAACCGTCAGATCGATAACCTCTTCTATTTAGATATAATTTCATATCTAATAATGAAAACCCTTTTTTTTGAATTGTGTCCTGGTTTCCATTTTCGTACATATCTTTAAAAACACTTTTCTCATTTACTATATCTTCATAATGAAATGAGAGTAGGCTTGCTAATGCAGAAGAACCACAGCTAAAATCATATTGTTGTTTATAAACGGTCTTAAATCGACGGCCTTTAAAACTGGTTATCGGTATGTGAAAATTTCCTCCGCCTGCAATACCATTAAAGTTTCCGCCACCTGCAAGACCATTAAGGTCAAGAGCTTTAACCTCATTGGTTATTAATGGCAAAAAATAAAGTGATAGAAGAATTAATAAGCCTTTCATATCCTAAAAAAGTGTTTATTTAAAAATACTTACATTGACAAGCGTTGTATCTTGAATAAGAACATTATTACCCGTATTTTGAATAACAGAGACAAAGCCGCTGGCATCAGAAAATGAACCATGATCTATTATATTCGAACCTGAGACATTGTTTGTTGCTGTGTTTCCAGTCAAAACACCGTCAACATCAATGTTGTTATAAGTTGTAATATCGACTACGCCACCCATGCCGCGTACTTGATCCAGTTCTTCAGGTAAAACAGCCTGATTTTGTTTTAACCAATTAGGCGTATGTAGTTGTTCAGCTTTAACCATATGAGTCTGAGTCATTAATAAAAAAAGTATAGTTGTATAAAAACTTTGTTGTACTTTTCTCATAATGTACCTCCTTATTTTAATTATCTTTGTAAATGATCAATTGCCGATAAACTAAAAAGCTTACCAGCAATTTATTCACTAAAACCTAACCAATAAGGAAATTACTGATTAACATTTACGTTACCCTGAAAAGAAACCTGCTGTTGAGCTAAAGCATTAGATCCAGTGTTCATTACAGTCTGGTTAATCCCGGCTGCTCCATTAAATGAACCATCAATATTGTTACTTACTGTTTCAGCAGCAAGTATGCCAAGACCATTTGTTGTATTACCTGTTACATTTCCAGCTAAATCAGAGTTGTTTACTTTATATTCACTTGTTGCAGTTCCACCATTGTTAGCTGATGAAGTACCCGTCCCTCCAGAACTAGCAAAGCTATTGTCGCTGTTGTCTGAATTATCTGAATTATCACTGTTGTCAGAGCTGTCACGAAAGCTGTTATCAGAATTATCGCTGTTATCAGAATTATC
>CAZHUE010000167.1:0-4377 GCA_964535875.1 uncultured Methylomarinum sp. | reverse complement strand
GAATTATCACTATTATCTGAGTTGTCGTCAGTTCTTGCGCTATGATCAGAGCTATCACGAAAACTGTTATCAGAATTATTGCTATTATCTGAATTATCAGTGTTGGTTGAGTTATCGGTATCAGCATTAGATGCATGATTTGCTGATGAAGAACCATTGTCACTGTTGCTATCATCTACTGCCCATGCACTGCTTGCACTACCAAGAACTATCGCAACACTTACAGCAAGTAACTTTTTATTTAAATTTATCATTGTTTTAACTCCAAAAATTGTAAGTTATCAGAACCTAAGTTGTCTGATGGTTATCGGTTTGTTGCTTAGAATTCGTTGTAACAAGCAATTCCCGCAAACGAACTATGACAAATTTGAAATTAAATAGAAATAAAAGCAAAATTAAAAGTAGCTTAAAAGTAGCTTAAAAATAGCTTGAAATCTTTATCTGTATGTTTTTATGAACTTTGAATTAATAGAAATGCCCTAAAGATATGCAGATCTTGTTTTTAGTCTTTAGTCAAACGTCGCTTCTTGCCTCAATAGACTGTTATAATGAACGCCTTATTAATAATATTTTCGGTGAGAGATTTGCATGATTCAAGGTAGTATCGTTGCTCTAGTAACACCAATGGATAACGAGGGTGCGGTTGACAAGGAGCGTTTGAAAAACTTACTGGAATATCATATTCAACAAGGAACTGATGCTATTGTTGCTATGGGAACTACAGGTGAGTCAGCAACGCTTGATGAAGATGAACATTGTAATGTTATAAAATGGGTTGTTGATTATGTGACTGGAAAAATTCCTGTTATAGCAGGAACAGGAGCAAATTCAACTTCAGAAGCAATTGTGCTAACACAAAGAGCAAAACAGGTGGGTGCTGATGCTTGCTTGTTAGTGACGCCTTATTATAATAAGCCTACACAAGAAGGACTTTTTCTTCATTATAAAGCTATCGCTGAAGCAGTAGATATCCCACAAATTTTATATAATGTGCCTGGGCGCACTGCTTGCGATATGTTACCAGAAACTATTTCAAAATTATCAGCTATAGATAATATTGTAGGTGTTAAGGAAGCAACTGGTCAGTTGGAAAGGCTTAAAACAATTCGTGATCTATGCGGTAATGGTTTTGCGATCTATTCAGGGGATGATGAAACGAGTTGTGATTTTTGTTTGTTAGGTGGAAATGGGTCAATCACGGTTACTGGGAATGTGGCACCTAAGTTAGTTCATGAAATGATTGGTGCGGCAATAGAAGGTGATAAACATTCTGCTAAAGCAATTGATGAAAAATTGGCAGGGTTACACCGCGAATTGTTTATTCAATCTAATCCGATTCCTGTTAAATGGGCTGTTTCAGAAATGGGTTTAATCACCCAAGGTATTCGGTTGCCATTAACTTGGTTAACAGATGATTGTTTTGAAAGCTTACGAAATGCAATGCAACAGGCAGAAGTGATCTAAATGATGAACTTTAATATAATTCGGTTATTAATTAGTCTTTTTATAATTTCTATGGCTCCAGCTTGTAGTTATATTGCAGAGCATTTCCCTGATAAGGAAAAAGATTACCAGTTAACAAAAGAGATTCCTGAGTTAAAAATTCCACCTGACCTTTCAGGGAATTATGAGCAATCAGCTCAAGGAAGTTTTTCTGAAAATAAAGAAGAAATTATATCTGTAAAGGACGATGAATTTTCATTTAAAGAAAACCAGAGTTCTGTCTCTGTCGATTTAATCGAATACTCTGACAATGCCTCTACACGGATAAGAATTTCAGATTCTTTTATTAGGTCTTGGCGAGTAGTAGGTAAAGCATTAAGTAGACATTCTATTGAAATAACAAATAGGGATGTATTGAACGGTATCTATAATATCCAATATGACCCGGAATTCGAGGAAGTAGAGGACGGTTCTCTTTGGGATGAGTTTTTGTTTGTTTTTGGCTCTGATCCAGCAAAAGAAAAAGAATATAAAATTAAGCTGGTTGAGAAAAAGGGTATTACTGAAGTTTTCGTTCTTGATAGTGAGGGGGAAGAACTATCAGAAGGTACTGGACTTGTATTACTTAAGTTGTTGTATGGACAAATTAAGGCAGACCCAGATCCAGACCTTGGTAAAAAAGAAGAATAATTTTTTTGATACAAGGTCAATTTTTTGAGTATCGTAATAAACTTGGCTTTTATCTAGCTACGCAACTATTTTTATTGGTACTTCTTGTGGAATTATAATTCTGCACCAAATTTCCGGAAGTTATTAAATCTTCAGTCCTAAGTTTAGTTTAACTGGCTTTGCATAAACTATTCAAGGAAATCTTCATATCTTTATAATCACTAAATATCCCATCAAAGTCATTAATTTTACATTCATTTGATAAATCTATGTTAAAAATCCCTGGAACATCTGCTCTTTCTAAATATCGTTTAAATCAATTACTGACCCAGCTAAAACCTTTAAACTCAGCTATTTCTGATCTTTCAGTTAGATTTGTCCATTTTATTGAGAATAATAAAGAATTATGCGATAAAGAAACACAGATGCTCAACAGCTTATTAGCTTATGGTTTTGCAGAACCTGATGGGATAAAAGGACAAACCTTTCTTGTCGTGCCTCGTCCAGGAACCATATCCCCTTGGTCTAGCAAGGCCACTGAAATTATTGAGCGTTGTGGATTGGGTTCTATCAGTCGAATTGAGCGAGGAGTGGAATATACTCTTTCTAGTGCGCAAGGACTGAGTGAAGAAGATAAGCAAAATATTTATCCTTTAATTCATGACAGGATGACCGAAAGTGTTTTTGAAGGTGATGAAGACTTTGATTTGTTTGCTCATCATGAGCCAGAACCATTAGAAACGATATTACTCACTGAGCAAGGGAGGGAGGCTTTAGTTACTGCAAATACTGATTTGGGTTTAGCTTTATCGAATGATGAAATTGATTATTTAACGAATAGTTTTCAAGCGTTAGGTAGAAATCCTAGTGATGTTGAATTAATGATGTTTGCTCAGGCAAATTCTGAGCATTGCCGACATAAAATATTTAATGCAAGCTGGACAATTGATGGGGAAGATCAGGCAAAATCATTATTTAGTATGATTCGTAATACGGCAGATAAAAATCCAGCAGGGGTTTTGTCAGCTTATAGTGATAATGCCTCCGTTGCAGAAGGCTCAAAGGCACAGGTTTTTATTCGTAATCCTCAATCAAGCGAATATAGCTATGTAGAAGAGGATGCACATTTGTTGATGAAAGTGGAAACGCATAATCATCCAACAGCCATTTCTCCTTATCCAGGTGCGGCCACGGGTTCTGGTGGTGAAATTCGTGATGAAGGTGCAACAGGACGAGGTTCTGCAACTAAAGCAGGATTAACAGGGTTTACAGTTTCCCATCTGAAAATCCCAGGTTTTGAACAACCTTGGGAACAGGATAATGGCAAACCAGAAAGAATTTCCTCCGCATTAGACATTATGTTAGAGGGGCCAGTTGGCGGCGCTGCGTTTAATAATGAATTTGGTCGCCCGAATATAGCTGGGTATTTTCGCAGTTTTGAACAAGTTTCTGAAACGGGTAGAGATAATGAATACAGAGGTTATCATAAGCCAATAATGATTGCGGGTGGTATGGGTAATATTCGCCCGATGTTGGTCGATAAGCATAAAATTCCAGCGGGCTCGTTAATCATTATTTTAGGCGGCCCTGCTATGTTAATTGGTTTGGGGGGAAGTGCAGCTTCATCTCAAACTTCGGGTGAAAGTGCGGCAGAACTGGATTTTGCTTCTGTGCAAAGAGAAAACCCGGAAATGGAGCGTCGTTGTCAGGAGGTGATAAATCACTGTAATGCGATGGGGCATGATACACCGATTATTTCAATTCATGATATTGGCGCAGGTGGTTTGTCTAACGCTGTGCCTGAAATCATCCATGATTGTGATAGAGGGGGACGATTTGAACTGCGTGATGTGAATAATGCCGATAAAGGCATGTCACCCATGCAAATTTGGTGTAACGAGGCGCAAGAACGTTATGTGGTTGCCATAAGCCCAAAAGCACTGGGTTTATTTAAGTCATTTTGTGAGCGAGAGCATTGTCTATATGCTGTTATTGGGGAAGCAACGGATGAGGAGCATTTAAGTTTAAGTGATGACTGGTTAGGGGGTAAACCTGTTGATATTCCCATGTCTGTTTTATTTGGAAAGTCTCCCAAAATACATAAAGATGTAAAACATATCGAACGTGATTTAAAAGTGCTGGACACTGCTGATATTGAATTACCTAATGCAGTAGATAGGGTGTTAGCTTTTCCAGCAGTTGCAGATAAAAGCTTTCTGATCAATATTGGTGATCGTTCGGTAACGGGACTGGTTGCCCGAGACC
>CAZHUE010000166.1:0-6634 GCA_964535875.1 uncultured Methylomarinum sp. | reverse complement strand
TTGAACAAGTTCTTAGAGGCCTTTTTAGAACATAATTTAGCGGCTTGACTAATGATGGCCGGTATTAGAAAGTAACGAATTACTTAAAACCAGACTGTTTAACAAAGGCACTATGCTCTTTTTTCCAGGGCAAGCCTTGTCTAGCACCAAGTTTTGTACAGCACAATGCTCCGGCAGCAGTGGAATACTCTAGGATAGATAACCAATCTAATCCAGCAGATACCGCTGCTGCAAATGAACCATGAAAAGCATCTCCTGCCCCGTTTGTATCTATTGCTTTAATTGGTAAACTTGCCACAGCACCTATTTGTTTTCCACGTTGCCAAATTAATCCTTTTTCGCCCAAGGTAATTACTACCGCTGGCGAATTTTCAGATAGCCGATTCAAAGCTGTATGTACATCATCAGAAAATTGTAGGGCAAATTTCTCTGAAGTTACTAAATAATCCACCTTATCCCATAGTTGAGAGGTGCCTTCATGCATGGAACCAGCATCCAATATTGTCGGTATTCCAGTTTTTTTTGCTAATTCGACTAATGCTAAAGATAATTGTGGCTCATGCCCATCCATTAAAATAGCTTTAGCTTGTGCAGAAGAAAAGTCTATAGCATTGGCTAATAAATGCTTTGTAGAACCTTTAAAATTTATTAACGCCCTTTCTCCATTCGGTTTAACCAGGACAGTTGATAGCGGAGTTGGCAATACACCTCTTACAATAAAATGTGTTACTACGTTTTCGTCAACAAATTCTTGTAAATGCATTTGTCCATAAAGATCTTCCCCAAGGTAGCCTGCAAAAGCAGAACTAAACCCAAGTCTTGATACAGCAATAGCTGCATTAGCGGCGGGACCACCACCACAAGCAATTAATTTATCAGCAAATATCTTTTCATCACTTTTTGGGTGCTTTTCAACTGAGAAAAGCAAGTCATAACAAGCATGACCAACACAAAGAACATCAACTTTTACAGAAGGTGAATTACTATCCATTTTTTCAATACGGGTTTAAAGGCCTTGGAATAACAGTAGATATAGCCGTTAGCACAACCTACACAATAAGTTATTTTTCTGTATGTCCTGAACTAAATAGTATTAGTAATGTGGTTTTGTGTGAAGTATAGTTTTTCCTAAAATTGAATTCAATGATTACTCAGCGGATTTTTTTGAAATGTTTGATCAAACCGTTGGTTGAGCTATCATGTTTTTCAACTATTTTATCGTTTTGTAGTTCGGGATATATGACACTGGCTAATACTTTACCTAGCTCAACCCCCATTTGGTCAAATGAGTTTATATTCCAGATTGCACCTTGAACAAAAACTTTATGTTCATACAAAGCAATTAATGAACCCAATGTTTTTGGCGATAATTTTTTAAATAAAAATGAATTACTAGGTATATTTCCAGGAAAAGCTTTGGCATTAATCAAAATTTTATTTTGTTCTGATTGATCAAGTTCTTGGGCTATCTGCTGAGTGGTTTTACCTTGCATTAAAGCTTGGGGTTGAGCCAAGAAATTTGAGATCAACATATTATGATGACGTGGCAGGTCATGATAGCTTGTGGCAGGAACTAAAAAATCACAAGGAATCAGTTTAGTGCCTTGATGAATGAGTTGATAAAAAGCATGCTGTCCATTGGTACCAGTTTGCCCCCAGATAATGGGGCCAGTTTGGTAATCAACAGTCTTACCATTAACATCAACTCTTTTACCATTGCTTTCCATATCACCTTGTTGCATGAAGGCGGGGAAGTAGCGGAGATAATGACCATAAGGTAATATAGCTTGAGATTCGGCCTTGAAAAAATTATTATACCAAATACCCAATAATGCCATAATAACCGGAATATTTTGTTCAAATGGTGTCAGTCTGAAATGTTCATCTATTTGATGGGCACCTTCTAATAAGTCTTCAAAATTTTTCATCCCAATGCTTAGAGGAATAGATAAGCCAATGGCTGACCAGAGTGAAAAACGGCCACCAACCCAGTCCCAGAATTCAAAAATATTATCAGGGTTAATTCCAAACTCAACCACCTTTTTCTTGTTGGTTGAAATAGCAACGAAGTGTTTATCAACAGCATTCTGGTCTGATAGTGAGTCAACTAGCCATGTGCGCGCTGATAAAGCATTAGTCATGGTTTCTTGAGTGGTAAATGTTTTTGATGCAATTAAAAACAAGGTGGTTTCGGGATTTAACTTACTTAGTGTATTAAGTAAATCAGCTTGAGCAACATTAGAGACAAAGTGTGTTTGAATTTTTCCTGTTGAGTACGGCTGTAAAGCTCTAACGACCATTCTTGGGCCCAAATCTGAACCACCTATGCCAATATTAACCACGTCAGTAATAACCTTACCAGTAAAACCTCGCCAGTCACCTGAATGAATGGCATCACAAAATCCACGTATTTTATCTAATACTTGATTTACATCAGTATTAACGTCGCGACCATTAATTATAATAGGTCGGTTACTACGATTTCTTAAGGCCACATGTAATACAGCTCGATCTTCGGTTTGATTGATCTTTTTACCGGAAAACATGGCATCAATCTTTTTATCTAATTTTTGTTGGCGAGCTAGTTCAAAAAGCAGGGGTAAGGTTTTATCGGCAATTCTGTTTTTTGAGTAATCAAAGAGGATGTCATCAAAACATAAAGAGTATTTATCAAAACGTTGAGGGTCATCATTAAACATATCACGCATATGTAAAGCTGAGACATCGTTGAAATGATTTTGGAGATCATTCCAAATAGCTGATTTTGTTAATGAAGACATGTTGATAATTCTCGTTTTTAAGGTAATTTTTATTAGTGTTGCTAAGTTAAACAATAGTGGAAATATTGTGATAGTCAAATAATTTAGATGAAAGCTAAGTTTGATGGTAACTTATTAAATAATAGATGAATTTAGTGTTTTTGGTTCATCTTTTGAGGTTGTTTGTTTTCATTCCACGGTTGTATGAAAAAACTGGCAATGAATAAATTAAGAAAAATAGTTTTTAAATGCGGCCCACTAACTTATTTTGGACAAAGAGATAAGATGAATTAAAACATTTAAAGACTCTTCTATAAATTGTCATGGATAGAGAAAACTCACTGGCTGAAAATGTTTGTGTAAAAGTTACAAAAAATTTGTTTCGATTAATTTCTAGAACGCTACTGAAGCATTTGTAGTGTAGTTGCTATCTGGTCAGCAAATAAAGCGATAGCTTTACTTTGTGCTTCAACCGCAGATTCGTGACTTTTGTTATTAATAGGAATAGAAAATTCACCTTTTTTATTTTTTATCAATCCATTATTTTTTTCTGTAGATAAGCTCCATCTTGTCTTCAAAATAGCTTGGTTGTTGGTGTTTACATCCATTCGTAATACTTCAATGGATAATTGATGGCTTGGTTTCACACCTTCTAGTCCGGCGAAGTCTGATGCTATATTTGGTATTACTCGGGCATTAAGATTTTTAATAAATACACGAGTAAAATCATCTTTTAGTGGTTCGGCCCAGCGGTGATATTCACTAAGTTCAAGTTTATAATTACCTTCTCTGAGTACCATTTGGGGCCGATTTAGATAGTCAGGGAATTTGATGTTTTTCACCAAAACTCTCATTAGAGTGCTGTTGCTTTTTATCTCTAAAGTAGGGGTGACTGATTCCGGTTCAATGGTTGTTAGCAAGTAGTAAGTTGTTTGCTGATAGCTGGCACATGACAATAAACTTAGTGTTAAGCAAGCTAATAGAATTTGTTTTTTTAGCATACTCATTTTCTTACTCCGGATTCAGCATCTCTTTTTCCATGAAGTAAGGCATCTGGATGGCGTTCCAGATAATCCATCATAACCCGAGTTGAACGCGCTGCACGTGCGATTTCTTGTAATGCGGTTTGTAGATTCTGGTTTACTGGAGAGTTATTGTTAATCACGGATTCAACACTATTGAGTGTTTTGTTTATTTCTTCCAAGGTATTATTTCCACTCATGATGACTTGACGAGTCTCATTAAACAGAGAATTAGCATTGGTATTGAAATCTAATATTAACTGATTCGCATGTTTTATAGTTGTTCGAAGATCTTGAGAGATAGTCTTTGTATTGCCTTTTAAGGTATCAGTGATTTGTTGTAAATCTAGCATACTTGTATTGAGAGCTGATAATGTTGACTGTGTTTGTTCTGACCCTGTTATTTTTTCCAGATTACTAACAGTTTTTTGTAAATTATTAAATAATAATGTTAAATCGATGGTTTTACTACTTTCTAATAAATTCCTAATAGATTTTTGTATTTCATCACTATTTGAAGGGATGGATGGAATTTCATTAAGCTCTGTTTTATGACCATATAATTTTTTTGAGGTATGGGGTAAAAAAAGAGCTTCAATAAATAATTGACCCGTTAACAAGCTATCAAGTTGTAATTGCATGCGTAAACCTGAATTTATTAAATCATCTACTTCTGTTGTATCCCAGCTTTTTACTCGAGTATTGACATAATCACTAATATTTTTTTGATTGACTTCAAAAACAACAGGGATCAATGTCCTGTTGTTTTCTTTATCACGCTCTACATTAATTTCTGTCACATGTCCTATTTGTACACCGTATAATTTTATCGGTGCGCCTACTTTTAAGCCATTGATAGATTCAGTAAAAACAACAATAAATTTTTGGTTATTACTGAATAAAGCATCACTACTAAAGACAAGAATGCTGGCAATTAATATTAAAATTGCACCAACAATGAATGCACCTATTGTTGTTGGGTTAGCTTTGTTGCTCATGAATCACTCGCTTCTTTTGATAGTATTTAAGTAATTGAAAACAATCAGTTATTATTATATAGGATCTTTTTTTATTCAATAGGATGTTAATGTAAGACAAATGAGTGTTATGAATCATAATCTATGAAAGGATTAGGTAAACGTTCTTGATTCTTATTTATATGAGAGTTAATAATTTGAAAAGTGTATTTATCATCATTTGACATCGCCTCTAGTTAGGAAATTACGTACTCTGGGGTCGTCACATTCTTTTAGTAATATGTTAGGGTCACCACTGGCTATCATGGTTTTACTTTCTGGATCGAGGAAGACAGAATTGTTACCAATTGCAAATATGCTGGCCAGTTCATGAGTTACTATCACTAAAGTTGCACCTAAGCTATCTCTTAACTCCAAAATCAAGTCATCAAGTAATTTTGCACTAATAGGATCCAGGCCGGCAGAAGGTTCGTCAAAAAAAAGAATTTCCGGGTCAAGTGCTATAGCTCGTGCCAACCCAGCTCTTTTCTGCATACCGCCACTAATTTCTGATGGATAATAATTTTCAAATCCTGACAAACCGACTAATGCGAGTTTTAAAGATGCTAGCTCTTGTATCTCTGCTTGCCCTAAATTGGTGTATTCCTCTAAAGGTAAGGCAATGTTTTCGGCTAATGTCATTGCGCTCCATAGTGCGCCACTTTGATACAGAATACCATTACGACGCATAATTAGGTTTTTTTGTTGTTCACTTGCATGCCAGAAATCTAAATCCTGGTAAAATACTGTGCCTTTAGCGGGGCTTTTTAAACCCACTAAATGCCGTAGAAGAGTACTCTTACCACATCCACTAGCACCCATTAGAATAAAAATATCTTCTTTATTAACGGTAAAATTCAAATCTTGCTGGATGATAAAACCGCCATAAGCCATAGTCAGGTCATTAACGATAATATGAGCTTCTGTAGACATTAACTAAATCCCAAGACTTTGAAACAAAATTGTAAAAATAGCATCAGCAACAACTATACCGACAATGCTTCTAACAACAGCTGTTGTTGTGGCCTCTCCAACAGCGGCAGAACTACGGCCACATTTTAGTCCGCTCATGCAGCCGATTCCAGCAATTAATAGACCAAACACAAGGCTTTTTATTATTCCTGTGGCACCGTCAACTAAAGTAATAGATTGTGTGGTTTGCAGGTAATATTCGATTAATGATATATCCAGCATAGTCACTGCGACCCACATCCCCCCTAAAATCCCAATCACATTTGAATACACTGTTAAAAGCGGCATCATTAATACCAAAGCTAAAACCCTGGGTAAGACTAAAAAATCTATGACGGTTATGCCCATGGTTTTTAATGCATTTATTTCCTCATTGACTTGCATGGTACCTAATTTTGCTGCAAATGCCGCGCCTGTACGCCCGGACATGATAACAGCCGTCATCATGGCGCCCATTTCACGCGTCATGCCAATTGCCACAAGGTTTGCTACATAAATATCAGCACCAAAAAGTCGTAATTGTATTGCTCCAATAAAGGCCAAAATTAAGCCGATTAATAAACTGATTAAAGTAACGATTGGTAAAGCATTAGGGCCACATTCTTGAATAACAAGCCAGAAATCCTGATATCTAAAGCGAGCTTTACCTTGGATAAATCTGAAAAGACTTAGCCAGATCTCACCGATAAAAGAAAGTATTGCCTTTGTTTCAGTAATAGTATCAATTGCTCTATTACCTATTAGCTCTAAAAAAGACTTCTGTTGCTTGGTTTTCCTTACCCCAGTTCTTTCTGGAACAGCTGTTGCCAGTTTGAGAAGGCTTTTTATGCCCGAAGGTAAGCTGGAAATATCGAAAGTAATGTTT
>CAZHUE010000165.1:0-6640 GCA_964535875.1 uncultured Methylomarinum sp. | reverse complement strand
CTGTGCCTTCAAGTTGAGCGCGTAATTGTGCTTCTTGTCGATCCATATAATAACCAACACCTGCACCTACTGCTGCCCCTGCTCCAGCACCAATCATAGCACCTTTACCACCACCTGCCGCGGCGCCAATAGCAGCACCGGTAGCGGCACCAATAGCAGTACCCCAGCCCGTGTTTGCAACTTTTTGTTCTCCAGTATAAGGGTCAATTGCACAGCCTGTGGTTAAAGCTATTGCTAAGATGAAGCCTACCAATTTTTTCATTTTAAATTTCCTTGATTATTTCTATAAGACTATATAATTACGATAATTTTTTGTTTGTTACTCCAAGTATAGTCGGTATTGAAACAAGCTCAATATCTGACATACGATTTACTACATTTGTTCAATAAACAGTAAAATTCAGCTAATAATAATTCTATTCAGTGAACGCATCAATTTATTCTTTAATAAACATATTTTCATAAAATCATCAGTCAAGATATAATCAGCTGAACGTTATATTATTAATAGACCTGTCCTTAATCCTAGAAACCATGATTCAACTGATTTTTCTAGGTTAATTTAGGATCAAGGCTTTAAAAGGATGCCACACTATGTCTAAAACCTTGCGATCATCTATAGGGTTAATATTGTTAGTTACAACTGTTAACCTTGCTTCTTGCCAATCCATGCTTAATGCCATTTCTGCTGATAAAAATGATGTTTTAATTACCGAACAAAAGTAGAGCTAGTCTTAAACCCTGAATAATAATCTGTCACTATGAAAAATACTGAGCAGTTAAGAAAACCAAAACCATACCAAAAAAAGCAAGCGCAAGGTTTGAAATACAATAGTCGAGGGCTGTTGTTATATATTTTGCCGTTAGCACTAATTCCTGCAGCGTTTTTATCATTTGCTCACGGTGATTTTTCAAAAATTATCACTAATGTGGGTGGGTGTGTTGCATTTATATTGGCGGCAGGTCTTTTACGCAGAGGTATTGCTGCCGAGAAGCATTATTTAGATAAAAAAATTACACGCCCTCCAAAATGGCCATTAAAAACAATGGCATCTATTATTGTTGCTGTTACAACCGGATGGATTGCGTGGCTGGGAGCGGAGCATTATTTTTTTACTTCTATAGCGTTTGGCTTAGGTGCATTAGGGGGTATGTTCTTATTATACGGGGTTGATCCAAGACAGGAGAAGATGGTTGCAGGCTCCCACGGATATACAGCTGAAGAAGTATCCCAAACTGTAGATGAAGCCGAAGCAAAAATAGTAGGGATTGAGCAAGCAAATAAACAAATTAATAATCGGAGCTTTAATCAGCGCATACGAGTGATTTGCGAGCATGCGGGTGAAATCGTTGATATTATTCAGGATGATCCTGGCGATATTAGAAGAGCAAGAAAATTTCTTAATGTTTATCTTGATGGTGCTTTAAAGGTGACCGAAGGTTATGCTGACATGCAAAGAAAGCATCAGTCTGAAGAATTGACCAAAAATTTTAATAATGTATTACAAACGATAGAGAGTGTTTTTGTTGAACAGAAACAAAAATTGCTGGAAGATGATGTTTTAGACTTAGATGTCCAAATAGAAGTTTTAGCCGCCCAATTAAAACATGAAGGTGTTGTTTAAACCCAAATTAGAAATAGATAGGAAATAACATGAGTGAACAAAAAATAACAACCAAAACAGAAGATCTCACCATTCCAGGCAGTAGTGTTTTTAATGAAATTGTACCCGGGGTGACTAATGACATAATGGCTTATGAAGAATCTGATGCAGATAATAAGAAAGCTATTGATGCTATCGTTGCAACATTAGATATTAATGATACAAAATCTATTATCTATTTTGGCAGTAAAGCTCAAGAACAACTCACCACGATTTCCGATAAAATGCTGGAAGGTGTGAAGAATAAAGATATGGGCGCAGCAGGGGGCGACTTAAATGAAATGGTTGCTGCATTGCGTGGTTTTGATGTTGATAATTTAGACCCCAATAAAAAACCTGGTTTTTTTGCCAAGCTATTTGGTGGTGCAAACCCAGTGGTAAAGTTTTTACAACAGTATGAAGATGTTCGTAAACAAATAGATACTATTACTAACAAACTAGACTCCCATAAGACAGTTTTGTTGACTGATATTACTATGCTCGATAAATTATACGATGCTAATTTAGAATATTTTCATAACCTTGATCATTATATTTCAGCTGGTGACCAGAAATTATTAGAATTAGATGAAAAGGTTATTCCGGAAAAAGCTAAATCAGTAGAAAAATCAGAAGCTGTTATTGAAGCTCAGGAATTAAGAGACTTACGGTCTGCTAGAGATGATCTGGAGCGACGTATTCATGATTTACGATTAACACGTCAAGTCGCCATGCAAAGCCTTCCTGGAATACGTCTTGTTCAGGATAATGACAAGGGGTTAGTGAGTAAAATTAATTCAACTATTGTTAATACCATCCCCCTGTGGCGGCAACAACTGGCAACAGCTGTTGCTATTTATCGCTCATCAGATGCAGCAGAAACCTTGAAATCAGCAACCGATTTAACCAATGATTTATTAGAAGCTAATGCTGAAAACCTTAATCAAGCCAATGCAATCACACGTAAAGAATTAGAACGTGGTGTGTTTGATATAGAGTCCGTTAAAAAAGCTAATGCTACTTTAATTAGCACGATTAACGAAAGTCTACAAATAGCTGAGGAAGGAAAAAAAATGCGTGCTGATTCTGTCTTACAATTAGAGGAATGTGAAACTGAATTACGCAAAACACTTTCTGCTGCTGCAAGTCGTGCTGAAGAAATAGAAGCCAAACCATCAGTTTAAACATTATCAATAGGAGAGAATAATGGGGTTATTGGATAAAATATTTGGTGAATTTGTTGACATCATTGAATGGTTGGATGATTCAGACGATACGATGGTTTACCGTTTTGAACGGTATGGAAATGAAATTAAGTACGGTGCAAAATTAACGGTTCGTGAATCGCAAGTGGCAATTTTAGTTAACGAAGGCAGAGCAGCAGATTTTTTTGAACCTGGCATGTATGAGTTAGAAACCAATAATATGCCAATTATGACCAGCTTGGAAAATTGGCCACATGGGTTTGATAGTCCATTTAAAGCTGAGGTCTATTTCTTTAATATGCATCGTTTTGTCGATTTAAAATGGGGAACAAAAAATCCTATTATGCTAAGAGACCAGGAGTTTGGACCTGTTAGGCTGCGTGCATTTGGTAGTTATGCCGTTAGAATTAACGACCCTTTAACATTTATTAAAGAAATTACAGGGACTAATGGACATTTTTATACCGCAGATATCAGTGACCAATTGCGTAACCTGATTCTTTCCCGATTTGCGACTATTTTGGGAGAATCCAGTATTCCTATTCTTGATCTGGCGGCTAATTATGATGATTTAAGTGAATATGTTACCAGCAGAATAGCTTCAGAATTTTTAGATTATGGGCTGGAAATAACCAAGTTATTAGTTGAAAATATTTCTCTGCCTCAGGTCGTTGAAGATGCTCTTGATAGACGAACCAGCATGGGCATTGTGGGAAATTTACGCAATTACACCGAGTTTCAGGCTGCTGAATCAATGAAAGCAGCAGCTGAAAACCCGTCTGGAGGAGGCGCAGAAGGATTAGGAATGGGTATGGGTTTTGCTATTGCTAATAAAATGGGAAGTTCACTTTCTACACCTCCACCAATTCCGGCAGTTACTAATTATTTTATTGCAATTGATGGTAAGCAAACCGGGCCATTCAATTTGTCAGAACTTGAAAGTAAAGTTAATTCTAGCCAAGTAAAGAAAAATACTTTAATTTGGAATCAGCATTTAGTTCAATGGACACCGGCAAATAAAGTTTCTGAGCTAACCAGCCTATTCTCTATGACACCCCCTCCTATTCCAGAATTAAAATCAGAAAAGAAATAACATAATTGTTTTAAAAAATTACGTGAAAAAGAGCGCACAATTCAAGCCAGTTAGTCAAGATAATCAATTTCCGTGCTCTCGATGTGGAGCGATGCTGAAATATAAACCAGGGACTCAGCACCAAGTTTGTGAATACTGCGAGCATCAAAATGAAATCAGCGAAAAATATGAACTTATTGAAGAATATGATCTTCATCAAGCATTAACAGAACTTGCAAAAGCAAAACCGACTCGAATGGTGGAGCAAGCCCATTGTAATTCTTGCGGTGCAAGTTTTAAGTTTGAAGCTAGCGTTCATGCTGGAGAATGCCCATTTTGTGGTACTGATATTGTTACTAGCCCCAAAAAAATAAAACCCATTCCTCCAAAGTCTTTATTACCCTTTATTATTACCGATGCTCAAGCTAAGCATAAGTTTAATCATTGGCTAGACGGCCTATGGTTTGCTCCAAATGAAGTAAAAAAATATGCCCGTAAAGAAACAAAGTTACTGGGTATTTATCTTCCTTACTGGACATACGATAGTCAAACCGAAAGTAAATACCTTGGGGATAGAGGTGATACTTACTATGTAAATCAAAGAGTTAATTATGTACAAAATGGACGCAGAGTTTCTTCTGTAAGAAGAGTGCCTAAAATCCGCTGGAGAAGCGTTAGAGGCCGTGTTACACGATTTTTTGATGATGTGTTAATTGGGGCAAGTTTATCTTTACCAAGGCAAATTCTTGATCGATTACAACCATGGGATTTAAAAAATCTTGTTCCTTATGATGAAAAATACATCAGTGGTTTTCAAAGTGAGCTTTATCAAGTTGAATTAGATGAAGGTTTTGATCGCGCAAAACAAGTTATGGATGGCATAATTCATCGCGATATTGCATTTGATATTGGTGGAGACCATCAACGCATACATCAAGTTAGTACAGAACATAGCGATACAACATATAAACATTGTTCGCTTCCGATTTGGTCAGCAGCATTTTTGTACAGGAATAAATCTTATCGTTTTGTTATAAATGGGCGTACTGGGCAAGTACAAGGTGAGCGGCCTTATAGTTATTGGAAAATAGCATTTGCTGTCATATTTGGATTGATTTTAATTGGCGGAGGATTAACTCTAATGGAACAAACGGGGGCTTTTAATCAAGTTGAATATTCAACTTATTACTCTTATTGAAAATCATGAAGTAAAAAATTACTTTGATTTGTCACAACTGGGCGTTTATAGTAAGCATTATGTTGCCAAACAGAAATTGAATCTAAAATCCTGTTTTAGACTTTACGGAATAGTGTAGTTTAGTTCTATGAAAGACAGAACAACTTGTTTTTGATTAAAATTTTAAAAGTTGGCCATATATCATAATATGGAAATTGTTATTTATTAGGAGAAGACAATGTCAAAACCAAATTTAGAACGTGCTTCATTACCGAATCCAGTAATTGTTGGATTTATATTTACTGTGTTATTTATTATTGCAATGGTATTTATTGTATTGTAAATGTAGATAGAAAGAATTTTGCTTTTAGCAGTTCTTCAAATACGCCAACATTTTTCAAAATCTGTTGGCGTTCTTGTTTCTACAACCTTACTTTTTCTCGTTACTTTTTAAGCGGGTCGTCTTAGAGCGTTTACTTCTTAAGGTATTTCCGAAATACAAGCCTAGATCTGTTCTTCCTCCTCTATTATCGACATAATGAATAGTAGAACCATCCCCCTCCCATATACCTTCTAGTGTAAAACCAACAGTTTCTTCATTTTCAAATATAAGGATTTTTACAGAGCCGTAAAAATCATCATAATATAAAAACCCATCCCCAGTTGTAAATGAACCGTTTTTAGTATAACGAACTAAAAAACTTTCATTATTTAATGTTTTGCCAAGAAATGGGCCAACAAAATACACATCACCATCTGAATCAATTAGAGTAAAATCAGCAAAAGCATTGGATAAGCTGATTGATATCCAGAATAAAAACGTGAAACTGTAATAGCTTATTTTTCTTTTCATAAAAAGCCCTCTTTTATTTTAAAAATTGTATATAAAATTATGGTATTCGATTTATAAGAGTATGAAAGAAATTTTTTATTCTTATAGGTGAAACCATGGATTAGTCATTAGATACATCTTTTAAATTCAAACCAGATAATTTGAATTAAATTTATCATTTAGAACTCTTACCACCTGACAGATGTCTTTGAGGAGAGAGTGTGTTTCGAGATTTTCCAAACTTTGATCCCGAAGAAAAAGTCGGCTGAGAGCTGGAATAACTTGATTTACTATTTCCTTTTGAACTCTTTCCTGAGGTTGGGTAAGGCTGAGATCTTGAATAGTTTGAACGCCCATTTCCTTTTGTACCCTTTCCAGACGAGGGGAAGGCGTTATTTGCCGTTGATTTTTTGTAAATTTTAGAGCTTTTATTAGATAAGTTATTCTTTTTAACATATCTATCTTCTCCAAAACGAGAGTTATTTCTCCTGATTTGTCGCTTTATATTAGGCTTACTAGATTGTTGATACTCGTTATACCCATGCTTACTATTTGGTTTCCGGGATTTATTTGAATAATTATAATGAGGTCTCCTGTGAGAATCATGCCGATGACTATAGATAGGAGGCTGTATGTAAATATGGCGGTCATAATATATCGGATTCGAATAATATGAGGTATAGCCCCTATCATAATAATAATCATTTGGAT
>CAZHUE010000164.1:0-6670 GCA_964535875.1 uncultured Methylomarinum sp. | reverse complement strand
AATAAATGTAAATATTTTTTATGATTTACATAATTTTATTTCTACAGGATTCAATGGTTCCAAGAGATCTTGAACAGGTTCTCAGTTTTACCAATAGCTTTTTTCCGCATCGCCACCAGATACAAAAGTAGGAATACCTGGAATACTTTCCATACCTACATGTCTAAATTGCAAACCCATTAGAGTAAAATCATCATCAACATATTCAACCCAAACGACTTTAATTTCACCCCGTAAGTCCAGTTTTTTAAAATCAAATATGGTTATCAACCCTGCTTGAACAACAACTCTTTTATTCAGCATAATTGTCATCCCGCCAACCGATACATTTTTTGTAAAGAACTGGTGTTTTATTCCATTAAAAATAATCTGACCTGGTGCCGCCAGGTTTTTTCTGTATGCTTTACGCTTATAGAGTAAATTGCTTACTTCATAAGTGAGGCTTCTAAATTCAAGTGCTAAATAAACTTTTTCACCATCCATATCCGCTCTGGTAATTTCTGCTTCACCAGCCAAACGCATTTCTGGCAAGTAAATATCTATAATTGCTGATAACTCTATGGCATGAAATACATCTTTAATTCCATGGATCGCATCATTACCTTCTAACTCGGCCAACATCCCAGTAATTGATAAATTTTTTACCTCAATTTCCAATTCCTCACCACCCAAATAAATGAGTCCGTATGATGTTAGACTTTTCCGGTAAGATCTGTTTTTACCTGGCATTATTTACTCTCTATAAATTTCGTGCTTCTATAGAAATTAAGTATAGTTACAATTTTATTTTTTTTTGTTTATATCTACAAAATCATATATTTATTCCATGTCAATAAAACTCCTTTTTCTTGTTATCCCCCTGTTTCTTTGTTCATGCACTGCTTCAACGCCTAAAAAAATCAATAATATTTGTGAACTTTTTAAGGAAAAAGATGATTGGTATGATGATGCTAAAGAATCATTTGAAAAATGGGGGGTTCCTATTCATGTGACCATGGCCATCATGCATCAAGAATCTAAATTTGTTGCTGATGCAAAACCACCTAGAACCAAAATATTTGGTTTTATTCCCTGGTCTCGCCCTAGCAGTGCCTATGGATACGCTCAAGCTATTGATGGTACTTGGGGAAATTATTTAAATAGCGCAGGTTCATGGAGTAGCGACCGAGATGATTTCGCTGATGCTTGTGACTTTATTGGTTGGTATTGCGCCATTAGCCATAAAAAACTGGGGATTTCAAGAAATAACGCCCGAAAGTTATACCTTGCATATCATGAAGGGCACACAGGCTATAGGCGAAGGTCTTACTTAAAAAAACCCTGGTTGAATAAAGTTGCCAAAAGAGTTTACAAAAGGTCTAAAAAATATCAAAGACAATTAATTGCATGTAAAGAGGATTTAGAAAGCACAAGCTGGTTTTTTTGGTAGAATACATTCTTCTTACTATAACAACGAGAGATTAAATGAAAAATAATCGTCACCTCCGAGTTGTTGCATTTTTAACAACTATATTAATAGGGTTTACTATGATCTCAACGGCAAACGCCACTTCATCAGAAGAAAATAAAAAAGCGGGAGAAGCATTTCTGGCTGAAAATACAAAAAAAGAAAATATCACAACCACTGCTAGCGGTTTGCAATATGAAATTCTAAAAAAAGGTGAAGGCGACTCTCCATCAGCAACTGATACAGTGACAGTTCATTACAAGGGAACAACACTTGAAGGTAAAGAATTTGATAGTTCTTACAGCCGTGATTCTCCAGCTACATTCCCATTAAACAGAGTGATTGCAGGTTGGACAGAAGGTCTACAGCTGATGAATGTTGGTGCAAAATATCGCTTTTTCATCCCTTCAAACCTCGCCTATGGTGAACGTGGTGCAGGTGCAGATATTGAGCCGAATGCAGCTTTAATTTTTGAAGTAGAATTATTGAAATTCTAACGGGAATTCTCCCTAATGGTTGTTCTTTGGAACAATCATTAATCAAAAACCAGTATAGACTAAGCCTTGCTCAAGCAAGGCTTTTTTATTTAAAAAGTTTATGAAAAAATACCAACTTTTTGCCAGCACGCCCAAAGCCATGGAGAATATTCTGGCCGAAGAGCTTAAGCAACTTGGCGCTGAAAATGTTCACCCTAAATTAGCTGGCGTTAGTTTCCAGGGAAATCTGGAAATGGCTTACCGAACATGTCTTTGGTCAAGGACTGCCAACCGTATTTTATTGCCTTTAAGTTCATTTGAAGTTAATTCCAAGGAAGACCTTTATAGTGCGGTAAAAAAAATCAATTGGTTCGATCACTTTAAACCTGACGATACCTTTGCCGTTTCCTTTAATTCCAAAAATTCAGACGTTATTAATAATAGTCACTTTGGCTCATTAGTTGTAAAAGATGCCATTGTTGACCAAATGCGGGCAAAATTTCATAAGCGACCCAATATAGACACTCATCAACCGAACATTAGAGTAAATGTTTATTTAAATGCAGAAAATGCACAGCTAAGTCTTGATCTTTCTGGCGAAAGCTTACACAAAAGAGGTTATAGAGCAGCTAATGTAACCGCCCCTATCAAAGAAAACCTGGCTGCAGCTATGTTATTACGCTGTGGTTGGTCAGAAATTGCTAAAAAAGGTGGATCACTCATTGACCCTATGTGTGGCTCAGGCACCTTACTATTAGAAGCCGCAATGATTGCAGCAGACTTTGCACCAGGTTTACTACGAGACTATTATGGTTTTACAGGATGGAAACAACACGATTCCGAATGCTGGCAAAATTTACTCACTGAAGCGAAACACCGTCAATCCGTTGCTATTGAAAAAATGCCCGTGATTGCAGGCTTTGACCAAAGCCGCCGTACTGTTGCCACCGCCATCACTCACGTTGAAAACGCTGGTTTTCAAAACAAAATACATGTTGAACGTAGAGACATTCTGGATGCAGAACCGGCTGAAAGTTGGCAACCCGGCTTACTTATTTGTAACCCTCCTTATGGTGACCGTTTGGGTGATAATGAACAAATTACCCAGCTATATTTACAATTTGGCGAAACCTTAAAAGCCAATTTTAAACATTGGAAAGCATCGCTAATTATCAGCAATTCTGAAATGGGCTTTCGCTTAGGGATTCGTTCACAAAAACCGATCACCCTTTTTAACGGCCCACTAGAATGTAAATTACTACGCCTGGATATAGAGGAAAAATCTTTTTTTATTCCTAAAGCCAAATCCCAACAGGAACGTATAAATCAAATTACTCAAAGCCATTCAATTGAATCAGCCGATGAACAACGCGCAGAAATGTTTGCTAATCGTTTGAGAAAGAATCTTAAAAAAATAGCTAAATGGGCAAAAAGAGAGAATATCAATTGTTATCGTTTATATGATGCTGACTTACCTGAATATGCAGTAGCCGTTGATCTTTATCAAGGAGAAAAACTGTGGGTAAATGTACAAGAATACGACCCACCTAAAACGATTGCACCACATAAAGCCAATCAACGTCTTGCAGGCATTCTAACTGAAATACCTAAAGTTCTGGACATAAACAAATCCCAGGTCTTTTTAAAAATTCGTCGTAAGCAAAAAAACACCAATCAATACGAAAAACAAAACAATACCGAAAATTTTTATTCGATTGAAGAAAACGGGTGTAAATTTCTAGTCAACTTTGAAGATTATTTAGATACAGGATTATTTCTTGACCACCGCCCTATTCGTCTACTCCTTCAACAACAAGCCAAAGATAAAAACTTCCTTAATCTATTTGCATACACAGGAACTGCATCTGTACATGCAGCAATGGGCGGGGCAAAATCAACTACGACTATAGATATGTCAAATACTTATCTGGAGTGGGCAAAAAAGAATTTTGATTTAAACAAACTATCTGGCAACCACAATATTATCCGTGCAGACTGCCAGGAATGGTTAAAACAACAAGCCCAACAAACAGAAAAAAAACAATATGATTTAATTTTTTTAGACCCCCCAACCTTTTCAAATTCAAAGCGTATGGAAGATTTTTTTGATATTCAACGGGATTACATAGAACTCATAAATCATTCTTTAGCACTATTAACAGAATCTGGCACTTTATATTTTTCCACCAACTTTAAACGGTTTAAAATGGATACTCATTTATTTTCTGGCGCAGTTATTGAAGACATCAATAGATCGACTATTCCTGATGATTTTTCTAGAAGTCCAAAAATCCATTATTGCTGGAAAATTCAAAAAAAATGAAAACTATCGTTCTTGTTGTCAGCGGACGTGTTCAAGGCGTTTACTTTCGGGCGTTTACTAAAAAACAAGCGATTAAATTTGAGATTATGGGTTTTGTGAGTAACAAAGAAAATGGGGATGTAGAAATTGTCGCTCAGGCAGATCAAGAAAATCTAGATAATTTCATCAATTGGTGTCATGAAGGCCCGCTCATGGCTAAGGTAGAAAATGTGGATATTAATGAACTTTCAACATCAGAAATTTTTTCCAACTTTGAAATCCGTTCTTAAGTTTTATAAAGTGGATAATTATCACGCTATACGGGTGATTTTACCCACTTTATCTAAAACAGGCCTTCCATTTTCAACCCTATTCCTACCGTTTTTCTTAGCCGAATATAATGCAGTATCAGATAATTGAATTAATTGAGTCGCAATTTCCGTCGTACTTGCTTTAGGCATATTACTCGGCTCATAAGTGGCCAAGCCTATTGAAATAGTGACTTTAATAACTTCATTGTTAAAGGGCACTGAAAGCTCCTCAATAGACTTTCTTATTCTTTCAGCAATATCCCCTGCCTTTGCTTCATCAATAGTTGATAACAAGGCAACAAATTCCTCACCACCGTAACGGGCCAAAACATCATTGCTCCTTAATTGCTTTTTAATCATTCCTGCAACTAATGCTAAAACTTGATCCCCTGCCTGATGTCCATGAGTATCGTTTATTGATTTAAAGAAATCAATATCCAAAAATAAACAACTTAATGGATCATCATTACGTTGGCTTCGATCAATCTCTTCACCAATCCGTTGTTCTAGAAAACGTCGGTTATTAACACCGGTTAAAGTATCAATATGACTGGTTCTACGCAACATTTCGTAATTTAGATTATTTTCCAGGCAGATACTTACAACAGAAACCATATGTTCAATAAAATCCGTTGCCATATTAGTTATAAACCTATTAGACGTATAACTACCCAGATTTAATGATCCAAAATATTTACCCCGTCGACTTAGTGGAATGATTGCTACTGAAACGGGTTTTCTTTCAAAATCAGGAAAAAAACCCGCACAACTTGCCTGTTTATAAGCCCCTAAAAATGGTCTGGAAGATAAGCCAAAGGTACTTTTTAATAACTCTTTATCTTCCAGTAATAACAGTCCGTCTTTAGATTGATAATCATAACTATCTTCGTTAAGAAAACGTGAAATATCACCCTTCTCATCAATCAAGCAAAAGCTCACTGCATCCAGATCAAAAAATGATTTAGTTTCATTTAACATATGATCAATCATTGCAGGCAATGAGTTAAGGTTGAGTAGCTTCATTTCAAAGATTTGAAATCTTTTTAAAGTCAGACTGTTCTCTTGGACACGATCCAGCATTCCATCCAAATGGCTTTGCAAAATACATAGATCTATAGTGATATCTTCTTCCAATCTAAAACTTCTCTTTTTAGATAATATTGCTTTAGATACTAGCAGTTAAACAAAAATATTCAACTCTTTTATACCTCATTTGATCATTAATGTACTTTTTATAACATCTTGTTTTTTTAGTAGATAATTAAAGGTAAGAATATAATTGACTTCTAAATGGAAAACCGCATTGGTGAATGTACAAAATATTCTTAAGCAAAACCACATCATGCTAAAATCCACACTATTCTTTTTCGTAAAATTAAATGTTAATGGCTAGTTCTATAGAAGATAAAACTCTAAAATTGCGTGAAGTAATCCATCAGCATAATTTACTTTATTATACCCATGACAATCCGACTATCACTGATGCTGAACACGATAGATTAATTAAAGAATTAAGGCAGTTAGAGTCTAAAAACCCCGAATTAATTACTCCAAATTCACCAACTCAAACAGTTGGAGGTGAGGTTTTAACAGCATTTACTAAAATCAACCATGAAGTACCCATGCTTTCTTTGGGTAACGTTTTTTCTAATGATGAGTTATCAGATTTTATTGATAAATTATCAAATCGCTTAGATATTTCAGAGGAGCTATTGTTTTGTGTTGAACCAAAACTGGATGGGCTTGCGATTAGTTTACTTTATGAAAACGGAACTTTAGTCAGAGCTGCAACTAGAGGGGATGGCAACATAGGTGAAGATGTTACCCATAATATAAAAACCATTAAAAATATTCCTCATACTTTAAAAGAACAAAATATCCCAGAAACGATAGAGATTAGAGGAGAAGTTGTAATGCCAATTGCTGCCTTTAATAATTATAATAAAATAGCACAAGAACAAGGTAAAAAAGGTTTTGCAAACCCCAGAAATGCAGCAGCAGGTAGTCTGCGTCAACTTGACTCTAAAATAACAGCTAAACGACCACTCGCTTTTTATAGCTATGGTATAGGGTTACTGTCGAACGGGACGTTACCTAATAGCCAATATCAAAGATTATTAACCTTAAAAAAATG
>CAZHUE010000163.1:0-6678 GCA_964535875.1 uncultured Methylomarinum sp. | reverse complement strand
CCCAACTTTGTCAGGTAACAGAATCTATAGGGAATCAGTTAGATGCTGAGTTTTTGTCGTGTACAGAGACAATTTTTAAAAAAACAAATAATTAATAAAAAGTAATTATTCTTTTTTTTCAATTGCCTAGGCTGTTTTCCATAAAAAAACATATTTCCTTTTGTTTTGAAACTGTCATAACTCTCACTTTTTTGTCATAATTTGGCATTCTCAAAATGCTTGACACAGTACAATGGAAAACCAAAACTTACAAAGTAAATCCTTTTTACAACATGATTTATTCAAAGCTTTTTCTGCTTTCGCCTTTATTTTAGGTGTTATATATTTTGTATCTTATTTTATAGTTCCCTATTCAACTAGCCCTTTATTAATCACTGCTGCAGCTTTTGGCGCTTATATGGCACTTAATATTGGTGCTAACGATGTTGCGAATAATGTTGGCCCAGCCGTAGGGTCAAAGGCACTAACACTGGGGGGCGCTATTGTAATAGCAGCAATATTTGAGTCTGCTGGTGCATTGCTTGCAGGAGGCGATGTTATAAGTACTATTAAAAAAGGTATTATTGACCCTTCCTTAATAACTGATTCCAACACTTTTATCTGGCTTATGATGGCTGCATTACTGGCGGCGGCTATTTGGCTAAACATTGCAACCGCCCTTAACGCTCCGGTATCTACTACACATTCAATTGTTGGTGGTGTCCTTGGTGCGGGTATTGCTGCTGGAGGTTTTGGTATCGCAAACTGGGCTGTATTTGGGAAAATAGCAGCAAGCTGGGTTATTTCCCCTATATTTGGTGGTGTGATTGCCGCTTCATTTCTCTATTTAATAAAACGCACCATCACTTATAAAGAAGATAGAATTGCTGCCGCGAAAAAAGTAGTGCCTTATTTAATTTCTTTTATGACTTGGGTTTTTTCCACATATCTGATTTTAAAGGGCCTGAAAAAACTATGGAAGGTGGATATATTCATTGCAGGTAGTGTTGGTTTCGGTATTGCTGTTGTTACTTTTCTTGTTGTTACACCTCTAATCAAAAAAGCAGCCTCTCGAATGGAAAACTCAAAAGAGAGCGTTAATACGTTATTTACTCTACCTTTAATTTTTTCTGCTGCACTACTCAGCTTTGCTCATGGTGCGAATGATGTTGCTAATGCAGTTGGCCCATTAGCAGCAATTAATGATGCTGTTTTAACTGCGGGTATTGTAGAAAAAGCCTCTATTCCTATTTGGATTATGATGATAGGTGCTTTAGGCATATCAATAGGTCTTGCCTTATATGGACCTAAACTTATAAAAACTGTTGGTTCAGAAATCACAGAATTAACAAAAATTCGTTCATTCTGTGTTGCTCTATCTGCAGCTATTACTGTTATTATTGCCAGTCAATTAGGCCTGCCGGTTAGCTCCACACATATTGCTGTTGGTGCTATTTTTGGTGTGGGTTTTCTACGAGAATATTTAAAAAATAATTACGCAAAGAGAATTAACGAAATTAGGGAGCATCATGAGCATGATGAACCTGAAAAAATTGATGATCTGTTAAAAGAATTTGAACTAGCTTCAATGGAAACGAAAGCAAAAATTCTTGCCGATTTAAAAGCTAAAACTACTATTACTCGGCTAACAGGTAAAGAGCGAAAAAGTCTAAAAAAAGGCTATAAACAGGAGCTGGTCAAACGATCACATTTATATAAAATAGCTACTGCCTGGATTGTTACCGTTCCTTTGTCAGGAATATTAGCTGCATTTTTGTTTTTTACAATTCGTGGATTTATGCTTCCTTAATTATAGAGATAATATTTTTAAAGTTTTTTACCAAAAAAATAATATTTAAATAATCTAACTTTAGTTATTAATAAACTAGAGATTGATCAGACTCTTATAAGAACTATCAAAAATATAAATCAATATAATTTCTACTAGCTTCCTCATAAAGGCTAAACTTAAAATCCATTTAATATCGTTTTGGAAATGATTTTTCCAAATAAAGATGATATTATTCCGCTAATTACATCTAACTTGTTACCGCTAATGTCAACGGCCACTAAAGCTCAAACTTATAAAAAAAATGCGCTGGAAATCAAAAGCACATCCTTCAGCACCTCTGTTTTTGCTATATATAGCACTGACCTAAAACAAATTGAACTATTGTTAGAAGAAAAAATAGCTCTCGCACCAGAGTTCTTTAAAAACTCTGCATTGCTGATTGATTTACAAGCTTGTCCAAAACAAAAAACAGGACTTGATTTATCTGCTTTAATAGAACTTTTGTATTCTAAAAAACTAATCCCTATTGGTATTAGCGGAGGAAGTGTTGAACAAAATAAATTAGCATTATCATTTAAAATACCTGTTCATACAATTCGTGGTTCGAATCTAACAAATGGCAAAAATAAAACAGCTCAGCTAGATTTTATTCCCCCTCCGATAGAAGAAGATACCTCTTCAGAAATTGACTCTAGTTCAACTCCTCTCGTAGAAAATATGCTTATTTCCCAGCCCATTCGCTCAGGTCAGCGAATATATGCAAAAGGAGATTTAACGATATTATCACATGTCGGAGCTGGGGCTGAAATTATGGCTGAAGGTAGTATTCATATTTATGGAGCGCTTAGAGGTAGGGCTTTAGCTGGTGTTCAGGGTAATACTGAAAGCCGTATTTTTTGCTCACTTTTGGAAGCTGAACTTTTATCAATTGCTGGTACATACAAAATTAGTGAAGAAATTGATAAAGCTGAAAACACAAAACCTGTACAAATTTATTTACAAGATAAATCATTAATCATTGAAAAACTGTAGAATTAAGAAAATGAGATTCCCAAACACTGCAATCAAAGAGGACAAAAAAATTGGCTAGAATTATTGTCGTAACATCTGGAAAAGGTGGCGTAGGAAAGACAACTACAAGTGCTGCTATTGCCATGGGGCTAGCAAAAAAAGGCCATAAAACGGCTGTAATTGATTTTGATGTAGGCCTACGAAACCTGGATTTAATCATGGGCTGTGAACGACGGGTTGTTTATGATTTTGTTAATGTTATTAATGGTGAATCAACATTAAAGCAAGCACTTATCAAAGATAAACGCTGTGACAAACTTTTTATTTTACCTGCATCTCAAACACGTGATAAAGATGCATTAACACAAGAAGGTGTGGGTGAAATTTTAGATGAACTAGCTAAAGATTTTAAATATATCGTTTGTGATTCTCCTGCTGGTATTGAACGCGGAGCAAACCTGGCTATGTATTTTGCTGATGATGCAATTGTGGTTACAAATCCAGAAGTTGCTTCTGTAAGAGATTCTGACCGTATGCTGGGTATTTTAGCCAGTAAATCCAAAAGAGCAATTAGTGACGAAGAGCCCATTAAAGAGTATTTATTACTAACCAGGTACTCCCCAAAAAGAGTTAAGATTGGTGAAATGTTAAGTGTTGAAGATGTTCAAGATATTCTTTCATTACATTTATTGGGTGTTATTCCTGAATCAAAATCGGTTTTGAATGCATCAAACTCTGGAATACCCGTTATTTTAGATGAAGAGAGCAATGCCGGACAAGCCTATGCTGATGTTGTTTCACGCTATTTAGGCGAAAATACACCTCATCGGTTTATCAATGAGGAGAAAAGAGGCTTATTTAGTAGATTGTTTGGAGGGAAGTAAATGAGTTTATTGGATTATTTTAGATCATCTAAACCCAAAACAGCCTCTATCGCAAAAGAACGATTGCAAATTCTTGTTGCTCATGAACGTACCTCTAAAAATCAACCTTCATATTTACCACAAATGCAACAAGAGCTACTTGCAGTTATACAAAAATATGTAAATGTTGATCAAGGTGATCTTTCAGTAAATTTTGAGCAGGATGATGATCAAGAAGTATTAGAACTTAATATAATTTTACCTGAAGAAGAAGAAAAAAAGAAAGAAAAAAAGAAAAAAAGAAAAAACATTAACTAACCTTAAAGAGAAGAAATATGTCAAATAATATTGGTGATATTGCAGGGAAAATATGGGAGTACCTTGATAAAAACGGTGCTACTAGCGTTACAAAAGTAACAAAAGAAACCGGAGCAACCAGAAATGATATTCAAAGAGCAATCGGCTGGTTAGCAAAAGAAGATAAACTTACCTTTAAAATGGAAGGACGCACTGAGTTATTATCATTAAAATAAAACAAAAACTTTACCTCTAAAATAATTATATGGTTTATTAAACATTGCTTTAGTTTAATATTTAAAAGACAAAATTTCTGAATTGTTGAGAAAACAACCAGGGTCTTCTTCCTGCCATGGGTCTTGGTAGATTTGTTGAGTCCGTACTCGTGTATTACCATTACAAATTGACTGATAATGGCAAGTGTTACAACGACCTTTTAATGGTCGTGGGGATGATTTTAATCCTTGCATTAACGGATCGGAAGTATCTGTCCATATATCTGAGAACTTCCTATTTTTGACATTTCCCAAGTTATAGTTCCACCTAAAGGTATCGGGGTGTACATTGCCTAAGTTATCAATATTGGCAACATTCACACCTGATGCATTACCTCCCCATTGCTCCAATTTTTCTTTAATGTGAGCGACTTGATTTGGGTGATGTTTTTTAACCCAATGTAAAAAATAAACAGCATCTGCATCATTATTACCTGTAACGATTTCTCGTTCTATCCCCGCTTGCTCCCATTTTAAGCATTGTTCAAACAATTAATCCATTATATTTCGAGTCATTTTAAAAACGGCATCATCTTTACGATTTTTATTGCCTCGTCCACCGTAGTTCAAATGCGATAAATAAAATTTATCAATGTCTTCATTATCCATTAGTTTTAACATGGCTGAAAAATCATTGACATTATCTTTTGTCAAGGTAAATCGGACACCCGCTTTTATGCCATGTTCTCTACATAAACCAATCCCTTTTAATGATTCTGCAAACGAGCCTTGTTTTTGTCTAAATTTATCATGTGTTGCATCTATTCCATCAAGACTAACAACGTGCTTAAAGTTAGATTTACTTCCATGTTAAAATACTCTTTCGGAGAATTTCCCTAGAATTTAAATGGCAAGAGGAATGATTAAAACCATTCAATTTCGACTCGCTATCACTTTATATTTTATACTTTCCTCTGTCAAGGCAATAATTTAGAATCTACCTTAGAGGAAATCAGAAAGAAAATATTTTGAAACTGAGTAACGTACAGAAATCTACACAAGAATTTGATTTGTTCGAAGTCATTGAATGCATGACTGCATTAATTCGCTCTGAAGAACGGAAAAAATGTACCGAATTAAGGCTTCAATTAATACATTTTGAAGTACTGGAATATTTATCTCATTCTAATAAATATACTGATACCCCCGCAGCTACCGCTTCTTTTTTTGGAATGACAAGAGGAACTGTTTCTCAATCACTCATTGTTCTTGAAAAGAAAGGTTATCTAGAAAAATCTAAAGATGAAAATGATAAACGTGTTATTCATGTTAAGTTACTTCCTTCAGGACATGCTATTTTAAAAAAAGCTCGTAGAACAGAATTATTTAGTAGAGCAACCAAATTGCTTAAAGAAAATGTTTCTACTCCAATCAAAATTAGTATTTTTTTTGAAGTACTCAATGCTTTACAAAAATCCCAAACACAATCTTTTAGCATAGGGAAAACAATAAATATTGTTACTATAAAAAAACCAACTGTTTTCGATTTAATTGAACTCATGGCAGCTATCATTCGTTCCGAAGAACGTAGAAAATGCACTGAATTAAAATTACAAATGGTACATTTTCAAGTTCTTAAGTATTTATCCCTTTGCAATAAATACAGTGATTCGCCTGCTGCAATTACAAATTATCTTGGTATGACCCGAGGTACAATATCCCAAACTCTCATTCTTTTAGAAAAAAGAAAGCTTGTAGAAAAAATACAAGATCGGACTGACAAACGTGTATTTCATATCCAATTACTTAAAAAAGGTTTTAATATCTTGAATAGTGTAAAACCAACCGACCTATTTAAAAAAGCCCACATAATTTTAAAAAACAACTCATCCACCGTTCCCACAAGGGATGAAATTTTTGTTAAAGCATTAATTGGGTTACAAAAAGCCAACAACTCTTATTCATTTGGTGTTTGTATAATGTGTAAAAATTTTATTTATAAATCAACAGGTTACCTTTGTCAGTTAACTCAAGAAAATTTAAGTATCAGAGATAGTGAGAAAATTTGTCAGGAACATATAGCAAATTAATAGCGAATCAATATTTATTTGACAAAGGGGGCTTCTTCTGATTATAGTTGGTAGCGAAACGATATATTAAGTCGAGCTTACTTTTGTATGCTTTGCCAAAAAGTCGTATCAATCCCTACCACCTATCTTAAAAATAATAAAGGTAAATACAATGACTGAAGAAACTCAAGAAAAAGATCACTTTGTTTTATATATTACAATACTCACTGTTATATTTATTACTGCTCTCCTTATAGTCAAGAGTAGTGAAAGTGATAAATTTGCTCCAATAAAAGCGCACGCAGCTGAAGAGCTTCGACTTATGAATATTCGTGTTATAGACTAAAAGCCCTAAATATATCAGTTGATCGATGAGTTCCTCTGTAACATGCTAAATAATATGATTAAGATAGATTTTATGCTCTCACCAGATAGTTGAGTGTTTTTCGCTT
>CAZHUE010000162.1:0-6684 GCA_964535875.1 uncultured Methylomarinum sp. | reverse complement strand
ATCGGTTTAAATACAGATTGATAAACATCAATATCTGAATACCTTTTTTTCGCCTCAGTTTCTGTTAAGCCTACTGTGCCAATATTTGGCTGGCAAAATACAGCAGTCGGAATATTGTCATAATCAACGGGTGTTTGTTTACCCGCATATATATTGTTAACAAACGCCATTGCCTCTGCTGTTGCCACCGGCGTTAAATTAAACCGATGAGTTACATCACCAAGCGCATATATTGAAGGAAGGTTTGTTTGATAATCATTATTAACTTTTATCGCACCAGATTTATTTATTTCTATATCTAATGCCTCAAGTCCTAAGCCTGTAATATTAGGTGAACGCCCGGTTGCATATAAAACCAGATCAGACTCAATGTTCTTTCCTTGGTCTGTATCTGCGATAAAATAATTATCATTTTGCTCGATAGCATTGATTTGTGTGTTAAATAAGATATTGACACCTTTTTTTTGCATTTCTTCAGTCGCAAATGTTCTAATAGATTCATCAAAACCACGCAGTAATTTATCTCCACGATAACAAAGTGTTGTTTCAACACCTAGTCCATTCATAATGCCAGCAAATTCCACAGCAATATAACCACCGCCGACAACTAATATTCGCTTAGGTAATTGTTCCAATGCAAACATTTCATTTGATGTCACAACAAATTCTTTACCTGGAATATCAGGTACTGATGGCCAGCCACCCGTAGCAATTAATATCCGTTCACAACTGTAGTATTTTTCACCGACACGTATTGTGTGAGCATCAACTAAACTAGCATGCCCTTCTATTATTGTAACTCCAGAGTTAACTAATAAATTATCATAAACACCTTGTAAACGTCCTATTTCCTGATCTTTTTGAGCCAATAATCGCGACCAGTCAAACTGTGCTTCAGTAGTAGACCAACCAAATCCACGTGCAGCAATAAATTCTTCATGAAAATGAGAGGCATAAACAAATAGTTTTTTTGGTACGCAACCTACATTGACACAAGTACCTCCCAAATAGCGATCTTCAGCAGTCGCGACTCTAACACCTAAACTTGCCGCCATGCGAGCCGCTCGAACGCCGCCAGAACCAGAACCAACCACAAATAAGTCATAATCATAATAGTCCATTGCTTTTTTCATTTATTTTAGTTTTAGGTTAATAAACTGGGCAATAAAAATTTGCCCAATTTATTGTTCATGTTACTGCTGTTTTAAATGTTCGAGCATAGTATCTGCATCACTAACGGTAAAGGGGTCATCGGAATGATTGTCCGATTTTCCAGGCTCACTAAATAATTTAACAATCTTCTGATCGCCAACTAGCATTGAATAACGCCACGAACGGTATCCAAACCCCAGGTTTTCTTTTTTAACCATCATCCCCATACCTCGGGTAAAGTCAGCATTACCATCCGGTAACATTTTAACTTTGTTTATACCTAAATGTTTACTCCATTGGAACATGGTAAAAGCATCATTAACACTAAGGCAATACACCTCATCAACACCCTGGTCTATAATTCGCTTATATTTTTCTTCATAACCAGGTAAGTGAGTATTAGAACAAGTTGGAGTAAAAGCCCCTGGCAGTGCCAGAATAACAATTCTTTTATTTTTAAAAATATCACTGGTACTCACATCCTGCCAGAGAAAGGGATTATCACCACCGACACTCTTATCACGAACACGGGTTTTAAAAATTACATTGGGTACAACTTCAGTCATTTTATTTCTCCTAAGACAATATTTTCCAAACAAGAGAAGTTTAAATTTCCTTTTTTAACCTCCTCGCTCAGTACAGTAAGAGTCTATCGAATATTTTTTAAAATGAAAAATTGATTGTTTCTATGCTAATGATTGGCATTACTAATAAACAAGCTATCTGAAATCTATTGACTTCTTTATTAAGTCTACTAAAAAACTAATCAATTCATTTCTAACACTGGTTTTACGCCAAACCAAGGCAATACTCCGACTAGGCGCTGGTGTAGAAAAAGGAATATAACATATTCCAGATTCTGATCGATTGATTGCAATTTCAGGAATAAAAGTAATCCCTGTACCAGCCTTAACCATTTGCCTGAGCGTTTCTAACCCAGTTGCTCTTACATCTTGCTGTTCTTCTACCCCATTTAATTGACATACTTGCAGAGCCTGCCCACGTAGGCAGTGTCCTTCATCAAGCAGTAATATCTGGTAATCAGATAAATCAGATTGTTTAATAGTTTTCTTTTTAGCCAAGGGGTTGTCTTGAGCAACGGCTAACTGAAATTCATCATCAAACAAATGTTCAGATACCAAGGTTTCTTCTTGAATGGGCAATGCTAAAAAAGCGGCATCAATTTTCCCTTTTTTCAACTGCTGAATAAGTTGATCAGTTTTTTCTTCAATCAAAATCAAACGAATTTTTGGCAGGTTTTGCTTAATAACGGGGATTAAATCAGGAAAAATATAAGTCGATAACGTTGGAAAAGCACCTAATCTAAAATTACCAGACAAAGGATCCTTTGCCATTGCTGCTATTTCTTTAATTTGTTTAACTTCACTCTGAACCCGTCGAGCAGTATCAATAATCTGTTCGCCTAATTCTGTTGGAAGAACTTTTTTATTACTTCGTTCAAAAATCTTTACACCCAAACTCTCTTCCATCTTTTTAATTTGTGTACTAAGCGTTGGCTGGCTAATACTACACTGCTCTGCAGCTTTAACAAAACTACGCAAATCTGCAACTGCAATTAAATAATTAAAATCTTTTAGGTTCATATATTGTCAAGCTATTGATCATATTTGATGTATTTAAAACGAGGATCATCCGGTGTTCCAACTAAAGAACTATCTTCTTTAGCAGGTTGCCACATGACGACTTCTTCAATTTTATAAGCAAGTTCAAAATCCTTATCTGTTATCCCCTTTGCAGCATGATTCATTAATTTCACAATAACAAACCCATAAGACACTGCTAAATCCGGATGATGAAAAGCAACTTCGGATAAATGCCCTACAGTGTTCACAACCATTAATGAACCTTTCCAACCACTGGTTTTATATTTACGACGAATCCAGCCTTTCTCCAGATACCAATGAGGTAACTCGTCTTTTAAACGATGCTCTATTTCCTGATCAGAAAAAACTTTCTCTTGGTTTTTCTCTCTCCAACTCATGCTAGTTCCACATCTTTAGTTAGTATTTGTTTTATGACCGAATATAAAAGCAATAATTCATTTATTTTATCTATTAATTTGAAGACACTGATAAATATTATGCCAATTAAAGAAAAAAATGTTATTTAGATAACTGTCTGATCTAAATAAAAGTATTTAATATCAATGGAACTTTACTCAGAAACAGAATTCCTGAGTAATGATTTTCGATCTAAGAATTTGATAGTGATTATCAAAAGAGATTAAATAGTCATAAATACTTCACTATCAACTCAATAAACTTGCAACTTGTTTTGGAACTAAACTTTTATTTTTAAATAATTTTTCAAATTCTTCGACCGGAACAGGCTTGGAAAATAAAAAACCTTGCCCAAAATTACAACCTGCAGCCATTAACAAACCGCACTGCTCATCTGTTTCTATTCCTTCAGCGACGACTTTTAAGCCTAACTTTAGTGACATCACAATAATGGCTTCAGATAACGCCATATCATTAGATCCTGGTGCTATATTATAGATAAATGAAGTGTCAATATCAAATTTATTTAGATAAGACAGAGCTGAATAACCTGTGCCGAAATCATCCAAAGAAACTTGAATACCTGCATCTCTGTATTGTAGTAACTGATGAGTAATATTTGATGCAGTATCCATTAACAAGCCTTCAGTAATTTCTATCCCTATAGCATCACCTGTTAAGCCAATTTTTTGAAGGTAGTTTAACCAGTCATCGCGATTAGCTGCTGCTTTAAACTGAAGAGGTGATTTATTGATAGTAATCTGAAAATCTTTATTATACTTTTCTCTCCATTTCATTACCTGTTGAGCTGCTTCCTTAAAGACCCAGTCTCCAATTTCTATAATCAACCCTGAATCTTCCGCTATAGAAATAAAATCTAAAGGTTCTACTAACCCCTCCTGCGGATGATTCCATCTTATAAGCGCTTCTGCTTTCACTATTTCACCCGTTTTTAAATCCACAATGGGTTGATAATAAAGTTCGAACTGTTTTTTTTCTATTGCCTGTCGCAATAGGTTTAATAGTTGCATCCGTGATTTAGCTTGCTCTTGCATAGATTGAGTAAAATAACTAAAACATCCATGCCCTCGTTGTTTTGACAGATACATTGCCTGGTCTGCATATTTAATCAAACCCTCAGCTGTATCAGTATCGTTAGGATAAAGCGAAATCCCCAAGCTAGCTGAAACATAAATCTCTTCATTGTCTATATTAAAAGGCTTTGAGATCTGATGAATAATATCTAAAGCAACCCTATCAATATTATGTGCTTCATCAAGATTAGCTAAAATTATTATAAATTCATCGCCACCTAAACGAGCCACCATATCTGATTTACGTAGGCATGATTTCAGACGCGTAGCAACTTCACACAACAACTCATCCCCTATTTCATGACCAAAGGTGTCATTAACCTCTTTAAAATGATCCAGATCCAGAAATATCACAGCCAACCGTTTTACAGAACGATTTGCTATTTTAATATCCAGCTTTAGATGATCCAGAAGCATATTCCGATTAGGTAAGCCTGTTAGCGGATCATAGTTTGCTTGATCCCATATAAGTTTTTCAGTTTCCTTTTGTTCTGTAATATCAGAAAAAAGGGCAACCCGTCGCTCAACCGCATTTTTATCTGTAAAAATAGTATTTATCGTAATTCTTACCGGAAACAAATTACCGTTTTTATGCTTAATATAAATTTCACCATGCCAATGCCCACTCTTCTTAATGGAGTCTTTCATTTCCCTATCTAAACCGTCATTCTCATTAGATAATAAAAGATTAGGAGCCATACCTTCTAATTCTGAAAAATCATATCCTGTTGTTTTACTAAAAGCTGGGTTAATAGCAATAATAAAATTATTTCTATCTAACACCATCATTGCTTCACTACTATTCTCATAAACTGAAGTGGCTATTTTTTGTGCTTCATCCGTTTTTTTTCGTTCAGTTATGTCACTGGTGACTGAAAGAATAGAAACATCTCTGGTTGTTGGATCAACTAATGGAACTGCATGCGCTCCCATCCAGCGTTCAATCCCGTCAAAACCTTTAACCTTATATTCTAAGGAGTCTGATTCCCCTGTTAATACACGAGTATTTAAATTCCTATAAGTTTCTTTATACTCATCAGCAATAAAACAATCAGCAGGCCGACCAACAATATCTTTAGAATCATCAATGCCCAACATCGTTAAACCAGCATGGTTTATTTGTACAACAAATCCATCCGCATCAATAACTTTTACACATTCAGGTTCAGTATCTAAAATCAGTTGTAGTTTCGCCTCACTTCTTTTTAATGCTGATTCTGATTGTCGTAAACGATAAACCCAATAGGCAAACATTAAAAACGAACTTAAAACCCCTAATGCATATCTAATAAGTATATTAGTATCAATACCCTGAGTAACTTTTAATGCACGCCAATGATTATAAATGTCATTTCTTTCTTCTTCACTAATTGATGCCAGTCCTTTATCCATAATCGACGTTAATATGGGCATCTCTATATTTGTTGCTAAACTGAACTGACTTTCATAGGGGGTAGAACCGGAAAGGAATAAATTAAGAAAACCTTCTTTTTTCATAACATGACTTGCAGCCGTAACATCACCTACATATGCAAATGCCTTTCCTTCTGACACCATCTTTAATGCATCTTTTATACTATCTGTTATCGTTAGATTAATTTTAGGGTAGTCCTGAGCTAAAAACTCCTGAACATAACTCCCTCGTTGAATAACAATATGTTTATCCGTCAGTTGCCTTAATGTTCCTATATAACCATTGGACTGCTCACTAATAATGACAACTGAACTATTAAGATATGGCTTACTAAAATTAAGATAGTTTTCTCGGTTTGGTGTTTTAACCACGCAAGCAAGCATATCTAATTCACCGCTTTTTACTGCGTCCAAGATATCAGGCCATGTATTATTTTTCTTCTTTATTTCAAATGTCACACCTAGCCGTTGTTCCAATAATTTTATATAGTCAGCAGAAATGCCATCAAACTCACCTTCTTCGCTAATCCACTGGTAAGGACTAAAATTTTTTGCCACACCAAGCTTAATAACAGGATGTTGCTGTAGCCAATCTAATTCCTGTTCATTTAAGTTCAGTTTATTTGTTTTGATAAACATAAACTCTGCAAGCTCCTTCTCAGTCATTTCTTTAGCAGAATTTAACCTGCTATAGACATCAGCAATATTACGTAGCCGAGCTTCTGTAATTTGTCCAAGAGGGATCGTGTCAGGCAAAACCAGCTTACGCATTTCTTCTGCCTCATGTCTCAGTTGCTCAATACTTAATTGACGTTGATACTTACTTTTTATCAATTGAATTATTTCTTCCGAATGATTAAAAGCATATTCCCATCCCTTCAAGGATGCTCTCAGAAAACGTTTTGCTCTCCCTGGGTGTTGAACTATTTCTTGATCACTTGTAAATAAAATATCGCCATAAAAATCGACGCCATAGCTCCCTGGATTAATAATATTAATTTCTA
>CAZHUE010000161.1:0-6695 GCA_964535875.1 uncultured Methylomarinum sp. | reverse complement strand
CCAATTAAGTTCTTTTTTTGCTTTAGTTACATCTAAAACACAGGTTTCGTCAGCGATTAAATACTGTTCTGGATCCATTAGAGGTATACCGATTATATCCAGAGAGGCTAGTGCTAGTTTTACGATAGATACAGGGGTTGGAATCACAAAAGATTTGCTATTTGCTGCAGAGATTAGACTGTTTAGTAACTCTCTTACCGTCGGTGGGTGAAGTGAGCCTAAATTATACACTTCATTTGGAAAACCCTTTTCGACAGCACACAAGCAAGCTTCAGCACAGTCGCTGACAGAGATAAATTGGTAGTAATTTTTTCCATTGCCAATCATAGGGACAGGTAAATTAGCATCAACAAGTTTGAATAATTTCCCCAGAATACCCAAACGACCTGGTCCGATAATCAACCTAGGACGGAAGATGGTAATATTAATTCCTTTTTTACGGTATTCTTCACATAGGAGTTCAGTTTGGTATTTAGCTTCACCGTATGGACCAATCGGCTCTCTAGGATGATCTTCAAATCTGGGGTCTGTTTTTGTATGACCATAGACCATATCCGTCGTAAAATAGACAAGCTTGTCTAATTTTCTTTCCAGCATAAAATCAAGAACATTTGTTGTACCAACATATAATGCATTCCAGAAATACTCTTTTCTTTCGCTTCTTTTTAATATAGGAACCAAGAGTTCTGCCGCAAAATGATAAATAACATCATCTGAGTCAGTTGGAATATCTTTGAAAGTATCTGTTTCTTTAACATCCATCTTAAAATAAGAAACCTGCTCACTTTCATAAATACCTGAAGCAAGAGTTTGTTTTCTGTCGCAGATAAGTATTTTTTCTCCACGAGCCGTTATTTTTTTTGTTAATTCGGTACCGAGAAATCCATCTCCGCCAAAGATAATATGTTTCATTAATAGTCCTATTTAAGTTTTTAGATTAGGGATGAAAATTACTAAATTTACATTCCTTTTAATTTTATTTTATGTACGTGCAACTAATGCGACGCCAGAACAAATGAGCAGTACACCTGCTACTCGCCACATCGTAACGGCTTCAGCCAAATAAAAATGCCCGTAAATAGTGATAAGAACGAATGATAGTCCGAGAAAAGGATAGGCAAAGCTGATTTCTACTCTTGATAAAACAACTAAATGAGAGGCCATGCTAATGACCATAACAAAGATGCCTAAAATAATAGACCAATTGAGAATTACATCCATGGCTGAGGACATCAGTCCAGAAGGGGTTAATTCAAACTTACCAATTGATGTCATTCCTTTCTTTAGTAGGATTTGTGAAAAGAAGTTGGTGAAAACTGTAAAAAGTATTAATGGAATATAACTGCTCATAAACTTAATCTCTTGAAAATGGTTTCTGGAATATTTTTTATCACGAGCATAATTAATGCCCAAAAGTTAGGTGTATAGACTTCATCTTTTCCTTTGCTCGCTGCTTTATATATATCTTGAGCTACTTTTTCTGGGGTTGCCCAAAGTGCCCCTTTTTTAAAATCTTTTGTCATGGGGGTGTCTATAAAACCTGGTTTTATAGTTGTGACAGTACAATTAGACTTGTGCAAACGATTCCTCAAACCTTGAAGAAAAATAGTGAGTGCGCCTTTGCTAGTCCCATAAATGTAGTTAGATTGGCGACCTCTATCACCTGCTACTGATGAAATAACGATAAGACCTCTATTAGTTTCTTTTTCTATTTTATTGGCAATACTTGTTAAGAGCGACATAACACTTAACAAATTTGTCATTAATGCTTTATGAGTTATTTCCCATGAAGCTTCGCATTCTTTCTGATCGGGTAAAATGCCATAGAAAAAATAATATTTGGAAATAGTTGAAGACTTTTCTTCAATTTTTTTTAATAAACTTGGGTGATCTTGAATAATATCGAAATCACTCGTTAAACAATCTACTTGAGGAGAGCCGCGAGCAAGTAAATCTGAAGCAACAGTATTAAGTCTACCCTTATTTCTTGCTACCAAGATTAATGTATCTCCTGCTTGAGCATGGATTTGTGCAAGCTTTTGGGCTACAGCAGATGTTGCACCAAAAACTACAATGGTTTCATTTTTAAGCTTATCTTCCACTTACTCTTCTCCAAAAGTCCGAGGAAAATCTCGGATCAATGTATGTTTTAAATTTTTCAAAGTTTGGATAGTATTGTTGAAATGCTTTACTAGACATTCGAACATCTTTTGCTGGATAAACTGAACCCCCAGCTTCCATAACTAATTGGTCTAGATCTTCAATTAGTTTCAGTGTTACCTCACCTCTATTAGCAAAATCAAGTGCTAAGCAGATTCCAGAACTTGGAAAAGATAACATGCCTGGTGATGTTAAGTCACCAAATTCTTTCAATACTGCCAAGAAAGACCCAAGTCCAGAATCAACTATTTTGTTTAAAATACGTCCCATTGTCGGTCGTTCAGAGAAAGGTATAACAAATTGATATTGATAAAACCCTTGGCTTCCATAAATACGGTTCCAGTTTCCAATGCCGTCTAAGGGATAGAAAAAAGAATCATAGTGTTGATAAGTAATTTTACCTGCACTTAATAAATTATTTTTATTAAAATAAAGTGCGTTAAAGGCTCTTATAGTGTAGCGGTTAATTACTTTTTGTGGAAAATTGAAAGGGATAGATACTTTGGGTTCATGTAATGCAGATTTGTTTGTTTTATCACAACTTGCATGATCACCCGACATAAACAATCCACGAGCAAATTGTTTTCCTCCGGAAGCACAGTCTAACCAGGCGACAGAATAACGATGTTTAGTATTTGCCGTTTCTGAAAGTGCATAAAATTCATCTAGCCCATGAAAAGCAGTTGTTTCTACCTTAATGAAAGGTGAGGGGATTTTTATTAGTTGAATTTCTGCCCAATTAATAAAGCCTGTTAAACCTAAACCACCAATTGTGGCACTGAAAAATTCGGGGTTTTCGTTGAGGCTACATATTAATTTATTTCCATCAGAGCGCATAAGTTCAAAGCAACGGATATGTCTTCCCAGAGTGCCATCCTGATGGTGGTTTTTACCATGAACATCGTTGGCAATGGCTCCGCCTAAAGTGACAAATTTAGTCCCTGGGGTAACAGGAAGAAACCAGCCTTGTGGGACAATTAGAGCGAGAATATCGGAGAATGTTGTACCAGATTCACATCGTAGAATACCTTCTTCAGTATCGAACTCCATAAAATGATCAAGCGATCGATTATCAATGACAATCCCTTCAGAATTCAAACATGAGTCGCCATAACTACGAGCATTTCCATAGGGGAGTAATGATTTGGCATCCTTTTCTAAATCAAAGTCTTTCCAAGCAGGTCTAACTGCTTTTTGCTCCAAAGGAGGAATGTATGCCCAGCTTCTGTAATTGCTCATAATACGTAACCAGGTAATAGGCTTCCACCTAGTACTATTGCGAAACATAGGAATGCGGTGATCATACTGACTTTATCTCTAATGGCAAAAACAATGGGATCTTCGTGCATTTTACCTCTGCCTGTAATCATCCATATTCGACCTATCCAATATAATAAAAGAGGGCAAATTAGCCATAAAATTTCCGGGTGCGTGTACATTTCACGAACTTTTTCACTATTTATGTAGAGTGCAACAACCAATATTGAAATATAACCTGCTGTTATGCCTGAACTTTGTAGCATAGGCAAATCTTCTACATAATAACCACGTCCTACGGTGCTGGTTCTACCTTCACGTCTAAGGTTATCAACCTCTGAAAAACGTTTGGCAAAGGCTAGGCTAAGAAAGAAGAACATAGAAAAGGCTAATAGCCAGAAAGACCATTCAGCTTCAATGGCTACTACGCCACAAATGACTCGAAGTGAAAAAAGTCCAGCAAGTAGGGTTACATCTAGAATGGCAACACTTTTTAAATAGAATGAATAAGATAAAGTAGTTAACAGGTATATCATTAATACAAATATGACTGGAAGTGGAAGAAAACTTAAAGTCGAAATGATAAAAATTAATAAAATAAGCATCAATACGATTGCCTGTTTAATGGATATTAAGCAGGAAGCAAAAGGGCGATGACGCTTATAGTTATTTAGTCTGTCAGATTCTAAGTCTAGTAAATCATTGATAATATATGTAAATGATGCAAGCAAAGAAAGGCAGAGAAAACTAAGAGTTAAGAGGAATATAGCATTAAGATCATTAAATCTATGATCTAGAAAAAAAGGGACAAAAACTAATAAATTTTTAACCCATTGGTGAAGACGAATTGCTTTGAAATAATTTTTAATTGATGGAGTAGCTAATTGAAATTCTTTTTCAACCTTAAATTGTTTTCTAACCTGTTTTAAAAAACTGTTATTCCTGGAGACTACTGATACTTGGCTAGCTGATGGCCAAACCGAAAAATCTGCCTTATCATTACCAATATATTCAAATCCATTTTCACCAAAGCGTTTAACTAAAAGTTGTCGTTTATTATTACCTGTCAGGTTGATTTCTGAGTCTGATGCTAAAACCTCATCAAATAACTCAAGATGTTTAGCGATTGATTCTGCGACGTCTATATTAGCGCCTGTAACCAGGATTATTTGTCGGAGGGGAGCTTGGGATTTAATATATTCGATGACATCCTTATTATAAGGAAGGCTGTTTGGAGAAAGCTGGACATGTTGAGCAATTTTTGCCTTAAAATTAGCTTTAGATTTAAATAACCAGAATATCGCGATAAAACAATATATGGTTTTCTTTTTTAACAGTTGTAAGAACAGCTCATGTAATGAATCTGTTTTGATCAACGTTCCATCCAGATCGACACATAAAGGAGTATTGATATTATTCAGTTCATTATCAGACATTGGTATTAGGCTTTAATTTTAAGTAGAAAAATATAACTGCAGATCGGCTAAATAGTTTTTAGATATACTATAAATATTAGTTGAATAACTGTCTAAAGCAACAAAAAAAATGTAGAATATCGGTCAAATCTTCAAAATTCAGCTTAACAAGTTGGTTTATGATGAAAGTTATCTTGCACCTTTGCCCCACAATACAACTTCAACAGTATGTAAAATAATAGTTAAATCTAGAAATAAACTGTAGTTTTTTACATAATATAAATCATATTGAAGTTTTTGAATTGCATCATATTCATTTTCTCCATAGGGATAACACAATTGAGCCCATCCAGTAATTCCTGGTTTTATCCGGTGTCTTTCGCGATAATAAGGGATGTTTTTCTCAAACCCTTCAACAAATACAGGTCTTTCTGGTCTAGGACCGACAAAACTCATATCACCTTTAAAAACATTAAATATCTGAGGGAGCTCGTCAATTCTAGCTTTTCTAATAAAGTTACCGACTTTGGTTATTCGTGTATCGTTTACTTTTGCAAACTGGATGCCTTGGGCTTCGGCATCAGTTTTCATGCTTCTAAACTTTAAAACAGCAAAGTTTTTATTATTTTCACCTACTCTTGTCTGTCGATAAATAATCGGTGCTCTAAAACCACTTTCAAGATAAATTGCCAAGACAGTTAATAGCATAACCGGAAGTGCGAGTACAAGCAGTAAGAAACTTGTACTAATGTCAACTAGCCTTTTTATAATAGTTCTTAAGCCACTTTGTGCAAAACCATCAGAGAATACCATCCAGCTTGGTTGGAGGTTTTCTAGGTCTAAATATGCCTTTTCCCTTTCATAAAAAGAAAGCAAGTCAATTATTTCAATGCCTGAAATTTTACAGTCTAAAAGCTCATCTACGGGCATTGATGTTCTTCTATCATCAAGTGCTACGACGATTTCATTAATTTTATATTGATAGACAATGTCAATAATAGTCTTTTTGTCATCATCAGCGTTTAATATATGGCTGGCAGGGACAATTGTTTTTTTTTGGGTTGTGGAGAAGCATCCAATAATATCAAAACCTTCATGAATGTAACCTGATTTGCTGATCAGAATTTTATTTGCATTATTCCCGGAACCAATTAATAAAATTTTCTTTTGTAATATACTTTTGCTCGCTAGTTTGTTGAAAATATAGCGACAAATTAACATTCCGGTAAGTGAAATTATTAAAGCATAAACTAATATGCTTCTAGCGATAATAAAATCGAGGGAGATATAATAGACTGTAACCAGTATTAAAATAGAAATAGAAAAGGCGACAGCGGTGCGCGAAAGTAATTCATACTCTGTTAATCCAAGATTTCGCCTGTATAAACCAATTCCTGCGATAGAAATTGAGAGTGTGGTTGCAAATAGAAAGCTTTCTAATAATATCTGACTATCTGAATACCAAGATTGGGTGTGTAGAAACCGAAGTTCATTGCCGAAATACATTGCCGCAAAAAAAATGCAATATTCAATAACAAAGAGGACTAAAAATACTGTAGAAATATAGTGGTTATATATTCTGATCATAAAAACTTGTTTATTATAAAAAATTGAAACTTTGTGAAATAGTCTGTTTTATATTGAGCTGAGTGGTAAGTTGTATTTGAAAAACGAATTTGTCTTGTATGCTGGTTTCCGTTGTTAAAAATAATAATTTATCTCATTATTAGCTTTGTTATTAACAATATAAATAAGGTTTATGTAATTAATACATTAAGCTTAGCATATAATAGCTATTTATTGTGTTCTCTAAATATTCTCAATCTTTAACTGTATTTGTAATTAGAGTCTGCTCAGTAAGTC
>CAZHUE010000160.1:0-6754 GCA_964535875.1 uncultured Methylomarinum sp. | reverse complement strand
CTCTCTTTAGAAAAACATCAAAAATTTAATGCTAACATAAAACTATACTAAATTATCAATTTCTTAAATCGGTTGTTTTTTATAACGGTTAAAGCTTCTCCTATGCCAAACAGGCTCTTAAAGATAGCTGAGGATTATGGCTAATAAGGAAAACTAATGGTTACAGCCTTCACCATGAATATGTTTATGGTTTAATTCATCCTCTGTTGCAGGCCTTACATCCATCACTTCAATATCAAAAGTTAACGCTTCACCAGCTAAGGGGTGGTTTCCATCAATTGTCACTTTATCACCATTAACTTTAACTACCGTAACAACGTTAACACCTTGGCTTGCATCTGCATGAAACTGCATGCCCTCTTCAACTTTATCCATTCCTTCAAACATTTTCATCGGAACAACCTGCAGCATATCTTCTTTTTTTTCGCCATAAGCATCAGCAGATGCTATTGTGGTTTTAAATTTATCGCCTACTTTTTTTCCTGATAATGCATTTTCTAACCCTGAGATAATTTGACCCGCTCCATGTAAATAGACCATTGGTTCTTCAGCTTTTGAACTGTCTAACTGCTGTCCAACACTATCAGTCAATACATAATGAATAGAGACAGCCAATTTGCCTGTGATTTGCATAATATACCTTTTAAAATTTAATAAGCCTTTAATTATAGCACTGAAAAATACCTAGTTTAATCTCTGCTTAAAAGCTTCATAAATCATAACCCCAGCTGCGACCGATACATTAAGGCTTTCAACCTGTCCTACCATGGGGATTTTTACCAGAAAATCACATTGCTGCTCAGTTAGTCTTCTCATCCCAGCCCCTTCAGCGCCCATAACCAGTGCTAATGGAATTGTTAAATCGGCTGAAAAAATTGATTGCTCAGTATTTCCTGATGTACCCATAATCCAGATATTTTTCTCTTTTAACCATCGCAAGATTCTCGCAAGATTGGTCACTTGGTATACAGGTACTGTTTCTGCGGCGCCACTGGCTACTTTACAAACTGTTGGTGTTATTCCTGATGAATTATCTTTAGTTATAATAATGCCATGTACTCCTGCTGCATCTGCAGTTCTTAGACATGCGCCCAGATTATGGGGATCTTGTACTTGATCTAGAACCAAAAACAATGGCACAGCTGTCATTGTTTGCACTTTATGTTTTAGTTCATTTTCTGAATGTACACTCGGAATTTCAACGTCCAGAACGATCCCTTGGTGGTTTTTCCCCTCTGTCAATTTATCAAGGCTTTTTCTATCACTTTTTTCTACATTACAACCCAGTTTCTGTAATTGACTTATTAATACTAAGTGTTTCTTATCACTTCTTTGACTATCAAACCAGACTTTATGTATTTTATCCGATGAATATTCTAATGCTGCCTGCACAGAATGGAAGCCATATACTTTACTTACATTCATGACTTCTTAGCTTTTATTTTTGTTGATTTTTTTTGTTTTAACTGACTTTGACTTGTTGGGTTTTCTTTTACGCGATTCTTTTTTGGTTACCTTTATTTTAGGTGACTTCGATTTCTCTATTTTTTTATTCCCACCTTTTTTTCTATCTACCATTGTTTCAGATGATTTTGATTTGGTTATTTTATCACCTTTGGTTTTAGCCGCTTTACGTCTTGGCTGGTTCATTAAATCAAAGTCGATCTTTTTATCATCTAAATCAACCCTGGCCACTCGAATTTTAACTTTATCACCCAATCTGTATTTTATACCTGTTCTTTCACCCTTTAATTGATGTGTTTTAGCATCAAAATGAAAATAGTCTTCCGGTAAATTAGTGATGTGAACCAAGCCTTCTACAAAAATATTTTCCAGTTCAACAAAAAAACCAAATCCTGTGACGGCTGTAATAATGCCGTTATAGTCCTCACCTATTTTATCCATCATATATTCGCATTTGAGCCAATTGACAACGTCTCTTGTTGCCTCATCTGCTCTGCGCTCATTTGCTGAACAATGCTCTCCCAAAACGACCATATCAGGGAATCCGTAAAAAAAACTGGATGCAGGTTTTTTATCTATGCAGTGTTTAATCGCACGATGCACTAATAAATCAGGATAGCGTCTAATAGGTGAAGTAAAATGCGCATAGCCATCTAAAGCTAAGCCAAAATGACCTTTTAATTCAGGACTATAAACAGCCTGAGACATAGAGCGTAACAAAACGGTTTGAATTAAATGTGCATCAGCCCTATCCTTAACTGAATTAAGCAGGTGCATATAATCCAGAGGTGTCGGTTTATCACCCCCACCTAACATTAAACCCATTTCATTTAAAAAGGTCTTAAGCGTCAGTAGTTTTTCAGTCCCCGGCCCTTCATGCACACGCAATAAATGTGGCATTTTTTTTCGGATAAGAAAACGAGCGGCAGCCATATTAGCTGTAATCATAAATTCTTCAATTAATTTATGTGCATCATTCCTTTGTGTTGGGACGATTTTCTCTATTTTTCTATCTTTACCAAAAACTATTTGAGTTTCCTGAGTATCAAAATCCATTGCTCCTCGTAACTCACGCTGTTTACGCATTACTTTATACAAACTATAAAGCTCTTTAAGATCAGGAACTAACTTCGAATACTTTTTAATTAATGTTTTATTCTCATTAACTAAAATCTTGGCAACATTGGTGTAAGTTAATCGTGCATGAGATCGCATCACGGCATTAAAAAAACCAGAACGAATCACTTTTCCCTCTTGGTTGATATGCAGTTCACAAACCATACACAACCGGTCAACATCAGGGTTAATTGAACATAATCCATTGGATAATATTTCCGGTAACATGGGAATTACTTGTTCAGGAAAGTAAACCGAGGTACTTCGATTTTTTGCTTCTGCATCCAGTGCAGTATTGACTTGCACATAATGAGAAACATCAGCAATGGCGACTAGAAGCTTCCAGCCTTTTGAGGTCTTTTTACAATAAACAGCATCATCAAAATCACGAGCATCTTCACCATCAATTGTCACTAATGGCAAGTCTCGAATATCGACACGATTTTCTTTTGCTGATTCAGGGACTTCCTTAGTTAAAGGTTTGGTTTCTGCTACCACCTCTCCAGGCCATTGAAAAGGCAAATCATGCGAACGCAGTGCCATTTCTATTTCCATACCAGGTGCCATATGCTTACCCAGTATTTCAACAATTCGGCCTATTGCCGGACGATAACTGCTTGGATGTTGGATAATCTCTGCAACAACAATTTGACCTTTTTTAGCCTTGCCAATTTCATCCTTTGGTATTGATATATCCTGAGTAATTTTTTTATTATCGGCTACAACAAAAGTAATGCCTTTTTCTTTAAAAAAGCGTCCTACAACCTGATTTGTATTTCTTTCAAGTATTTCTACCAACGCCCCTTCTCTACGGCCTTTTCTATCTAATCCTGCAACTCTAACAACGGCTCTGTCATTATGCATAAGAGATTTCATTTCTCTTGGAGATAAAAACAAGTCAGCGGAACCATCATCCGGTTTAATAAAACCAAACCCATCATGGTGCCCTAATATTCTGCCGGCTATTAAATCTTTACTGTTAACTAAGCAATATTTTTGTCTGCGATTAAATAATAATTGTCCATCTCTTTCCATTGCTCGCAAGCGACGCCTTAATGCTTCCAGGTTATCGGCAGATTCAAGACCAAATTGTTGTGCAATTTGTTGCCGACGTAATGGTTTACCTATTTCTTCAATTAATTGAAGAATAAGTTCTCGGCTAGGGATAGGATTCTCATATTTTTCAGCTTCACGCTGAGCATATGGATCTTTAGTTTGAGTAAAATCGTTTGGTTCGTCTGATTGGGGGGGCATTTAATTTATTTTTTAGTTAAAATTTGATTCCTGATTGTATTCGAGCCATCTGGCTATATATGCATTCTAGCATGATAAAAAAACAACTCGTTATTTCTTACGAAGCACTATCGCACTTAGGAAAGATTAATTCGAATATCAATTAGATACTATTGTTCGCCTAAAACTCTACACAAAATTTCTTTTACCGTTTCAGGTTCAAAGGGTTTATCACAAATACCTGATATTCCAGCTTGTTGAACATTACTCAGTCGAGTTTCGTTTTCCTCACTTGTCACCATTAAAATTGGAATATAAGGGTTATGCAGTTTATTTCTAATCGTTTCAGTTAACTCTTGGCCATCCATTTCAGGCATATTAAAATCTGTTACAATTAAATCAAATGCATCTTCAGATTGACTAAAAATTTCTACGCCTTCTTTTCCATCTTTTGCATGCGTTATTTGTGAAATACCCATACTGTTTAAAACTCGTGCAATATGTTTTCTCGCCATTAAACTATCATCGACCACTAGCACTCTTACATCCTCAATATCATAATGTTCAAGACTTAGTTCTTCTGGGTCTATATAATCTATCGTTGTTCGTAAAGCCCTCTTTAAATCTTCATGACTAAAAGGTTTAGGTAAAATTGCAATGACGCCCGCTTGGCGAATAGGGTCTAATGCTGAGAAACGAACTTCGCTCGAAATTAACATAAAGGGTATTTCACTATTCTTAACAGAGTTTTTAATTTCTTGTACTAACTCTGTTGCTGTCATATCAACCAAATACATGCTGCTAATTATCAAATCTGGTTGATATTTTTCCAAACTCTTTAAAACCTGATTCCCTGAGGTTGCACATTCAATATTTAGAACACCCTCTTCTGTCAGATGATTAGTAATGATTTTTAACTGTGTTTTGGATGGCTCTACAAGTAAAATAGATAATTCTGATATGTGAATTTTATTTGAATGACTCATACTAAAATATAGGGTTCAATTTATAAAGGGCTCATATTCAAAAGCAGTAGATAAAACCCGCATCCGTGACCGCGCAAAGTATATTAAATTTCATCCAATACCCTTTTCAATACTTCTTTTACTGTTTGTGGATCAAAGGGTTTATCGAAAATACCAGTAATACCAGCTTGATGTACATTACTTATTCGTGCTTTATTATGCTCACTAGTTACCATTAAAATTGGAATATATGGATTGTCTAATTCATGTCTAATTGTTTCTGTCAGTTCTATACCATCCATTTCGGGCATATTTAAATCTGTCACGATTAAATCAAACCCTCTTTCCGATTGACTAAAAATATCTATCCCTTCTCGTCCATTTTCAGCTTGAGTAATTTGGATAATACCCATGCCATTTAAAACTTGAATTATATGTTTTCTAGCCATCGAACTGTCATCTACAAGTAATACTCTAATATCTTCAACATTGAAATTTTCAAGCGATAATTCTCTAGGGTCTATATATTCAATTGTTGTTCTTAAGGCATGTTTTAAGTCATCATGATTAAACGGCTTGGGAAGAATGGCAACAACGCCTGCTTGACGGATTGGCTCCAATGCTGAGAGTCTTACTTCACTTGAAATTAGCATGAAGGGTATGCTTTTAGCTGTATCAATTTTTTTTATTTTTCCAATCAAATCTACCGCTGTCATATCCGCTAAATATAGACTGCTAATAATTAAGTCATATTGATAGTTTGTAATTGTATCTAAGGCCTCTAAACCAGAAGTAGCGCAATCTATATTGGCTATTCCTTCTTCAATCAAATGATTCTTAATAACTTTTAACTGGGTTCTTGACGGCTCAATTATTAAAATAGATAAATCAGAAATATGAACTTGATTGCTTGCTATCATTTTTGTAACCCCAAACTCAAGTAAATAATCAAACTTTTAACTTGACTAAAAGATCAACCAAATTAAGACCTAACTTTTCTACAGCGTGGTGCTGTTTTTTGTCAATTAATTTACCATCTTCTCCAAACGCTTTAAATGCCATAGGTATGGCCTGCTGATCTGGCAAAACTGTTACGCCTATATTATTTAAAAGCATTCTTAAAAATACTAAACCTCTTATCCCTCCCAATCCTCCTGGAGATGCAGCCATAATAGAGGCCACTTTTCCTCTATAAGCCACTAAAGGAGGTTCGTCATCAGCTTCGGCTCTAGATGCCCAGTCGATTACATTTTTTAGCAATGGACTAAATGCACTATTGTATTCAGGTGATGCAATAAGAAAACCATCGTGTTCTACAAGAAGTTTTTTGAATTCACGAGCTTTTTCTGGCATTCCCTGCTCTGCTTCTAAATCCTGATTAAATATTGGCATAGAAAAATCAATTAAATCTATAACTGTAACGCTAGCTCCATGTTTTTCAGCTGCTGATGCGGCAATTTGAACCAGTTTTTTATTAACCGACTGTTTTCGACTGCTACCAGAAAAAGCGAGTATTTTAGTCATTTTCTAATTCCTATTAATAAATATTGATAAAACCCTTTCTATTAGGCCTATTAACTTTTGGTAAAGTGGTTAAATTGATAATCTTATTTTGTTTAATGATTTCGTTTAAATATTTAAAGATAAGCAGTTACCGTAAAGAGTTGATTATTATTTAATATATTAGGAGTATTCAAAGGCATAGACCGTCGTGTAAAGTCAAAAATAGTAGTTGCATAAGGCCAATATGTACCTATGGTTTTATCAGGTGGATTATCGGTTAAGAATGCAAGCTCCAGCCAATTCATCTGCACTATCACCTGATCCACCTACACCTTGACAAGACAGACAATATTTTCTTTGATAAGCTGTTCCTTGCCCTTTTGGCAACCCTATGCCATCAGTAAATATATCTATACCCCATTGTTTAATCAAGTCTTTTTAAGTTGTCCGGCCCAGGTTGGAGCCATTTTCTA
>CAZHUE010000159.1:0-6793 GCA_964535875.1 uncultured Methylomarinum sp. | reverse complement strand
TGTGCCTGGAATATGGCAAAATGGATGAGACAAGTCGTTTTATTTCTTTTTGCCCTCATTTTTCACTAAAAATAAGGCTCATGAGTGCAAAACAAAAAAATATTTTTCTCCTGAAGTGGTCAGGGAAATTTTTGGAGGATTTTGCTGTTTTTGAAAACCAACCCCTTGGACTTTTTCAGGGTTGACTACTTAAAGATCCAGTTTAGCCAACTATAAACCCGTTTGACTATTAACTCTTTATTATGCTGTTTTTTATGACTCTCTCCTTTAATTTTTAGCTGTCTGTAGCCAGAGTTGTTTTTACCTGAAATTCTTCTTTTTCTAGCACTAGCAGTTACTTCTGGAACATCATGTCCTGCATAAATATCTAAAAAAGGTTGTTCAATATTTGTGATAAAATCGAGAATTTGGGCTTGTTTTTTATCACTATCGTGTACAGATAAGCTAACGGTTACTATTGCTCGCACATCATCATTAACTTGTGTTTTTTTTAAATAATAGGCTGCCATCATTCCACCTAAACCTTCTCCTATTAAAACAATATTTTTTACTTCAGCAGAAACTAAGAAATCTATTCCTGCTTGAATACGAGTATTTGCCGAATCAAATAAAGGGTAGTAGTCTTCTTGTTTGTCACCAACACTTAAAACTGGCATTTGCAAAGAAAGTGTCGCCCAGTTATGTTGAGGTAAGTAAGTTCTTAAGGGCTTAATTAAATTGGCATGATCTGGATGTTTACCCATAGAATGTATTATTATTGCTGTTCCTGAGTTTTCTTTTTTCTCTGTTACGGTATATATGGTTAAAAACTTATTCTTTTCTGTCAGTAGCCAAACAATCTTTCCCATCGAATATAGAGAAAAGGATGTTTCTATTTTTTCTGCATATTCCAGTTCTCTTAACTCATTTGATGCCGAGCTATCATTACTATATTTAATGAAAATAAGAAACAAAAGAATTCTAAACATATAGGGAACCTTTGTTAATGTGGATGAGAAGGGTTGAGAACCATATTTAAAACTAAAGCGAAATCCGCACGTGAAACAGGAGGTCTTTTGAGAAAGATTTTAAAGCATCCGCTTTTTTACTCAGATTACTTACTATTTATTGATCTCAAATCCAGCCACTACGTTAAGGCTACCTCACTGACTTGACGGCTGTTGGTATAAAATTTTAGCCTCCCTCGCGTGCTATCGCACACGTCGGTTCAGCAAATTTCCCTGTCGCCTATCGCGGATTAAGAATGATCGCTCCGTTTCCCTGATTTTCAGCGAGGTGTATATTCTTTGTGTGGTCATAAGTTGCTAATTATATTACGCGATTCTTTTATATTGAGACTGGAATAGTCTGTTCAGCAATTCTATTTAGCATAAACTGTAAGTGCGGTAACACCTAAATTATGACCACACAAAGCGGGTTTATTTCATATTAAAATAAGCTGCTGCGGCAAGACCAACCAAACTCAAAATAATGGCAGTAATCCATAGCCATTTTTTACTATTTTCTTTATTTCTAGAATGTATTTCTACTCCTTCAATACTTGCATTAATTGCTTTTGATTTTCCATCACTACCATGTTCAATTTGATAATAAATCATGTCTCCCCGGTAAGGGCGCCTAGACATTTCATGTAATGCGGAAATGTGAATAAAAAGGTCATCACTTCCATCCTCTGGTTTTATAAACCCAAAGCCACGATCATCTTTCCAGGTTTTTAAAACGCCTTTATTTTCTGTCTTTGCCATACATTTCTAACCTCTCGTAAATATTTCTTTTATTGTTGTGTTTGTCATGGTGTAAACCACTTTTCGGAATGTGAATTCTATAACATTCGAAAGAAAATTGTATTTAAATTATTATAGATAACTTTAGGAATAGGTTAATAATGATTAATTCTTTAGTTGGGTTTATTTACAAAATAAATTATTTGAAATAAATTGAGGTAAAAAAACAACTTGATAGGATATGAATGAATTAAAGGATACAGAAAAAAGTAATAGATTAAGTAAAGTAGAAGGAGGGGGCGAAATTTACATATCGGAAACTCAGGACAACTTAGACTTGTAAACAAAGGATAGTTTAAGTTGTGTAAGTTTTCTTTGGAAAATACATCTTGATAGAATTTGCCACATCCATATGGCCTCGGATAAGAGTAAAGAAATGGCCCGCATGACTAAGCCTACCTTATAGTCTAGAGCTAAATAATTATTCCGATTCTTTATCAATTATTACTTTATCATCAATCACTAATTTTGAAATTCCACCATGGATTACTGATAAAGTGCAAGTCGCTTTTTTAAAGTTATCATTCTCTTCACCTAACCATTCTAAAGTCAGGTAGGTTGCTTTGTCAGATTCAGATCTTGAAACTAATGAAACGATTTGTGTTCCTGTGTGTTCCTTGATTAATTCCGGACATTTTTTATGGGCTATACGTTGCATATTTGCTACGTCTCTAACCATTGCAGCGGATTTTCTGTCCTCGTTGCTTTGTTCTTTATTAGAGCCAACCATAAGGAATCCTATGCCAAAAACGCAAGCAACAGCGATCATTATTTTCTGAGCATTACTCATATTATTCTCCCGTTTATTAAATTGTTTTTTTATTTTATTATAATTACATTATAAAAAACTAACATACCCATTAATTGTACCCTTAAACAGGCTGTACATCAATTAAAACTCAATACCTTGCTCTGCCTTAATACCTTGAGAATAAGCATGTTTTACTTTTTTCATTTCTGTTACTGTATTGGCCACTTCAATCACTTCCGGGGCAGCATTCCGACCTGTTAAGACCAAATGCATCCAGGATGGCTTTTCGTTAGAAATAAAATTTGCAATTTCTTCACCGCTTATCCAGTTATATCCACAGCAATAATTAATTTCATCTAATAAAACAAAATCATATTCTTGAGATAAAATTTTTTGTTTACTGAATTCCCAAATTTTTCGACTTGTTTCTATATCCTGCTCTGGGTTTTTCGTATCCCATGTAAAGCCATCACCTAGTGCATGCCACTCAATGTTATCAAAATGTTTAGCTGCCTTTTGCTCACCCGTTTTCCATTGGCCTTTTATATATTGAATAACACAAATTTTCATCCCCCAGCCTGCTGCCCGAAAGACCATGCCTAAAGCACTTGACGATTTTCCTTTTCCCTCTCCAGTATGAACCAGAACAATTCCTTGCCGGCGATCTCTTTCTTTCATTATGCCTCAATATTATTTAAATAAAAAAATTATTCTACCGCAAGGACTTATAAAAAACATCCAGTGCATATTATTATTTATTATTACTGGTACAATGCGTTTTTTTATAGTTTAGCCTAAGAAATCATAGAATGGACGTTATCCAAAAAATAGCAGATGAATTAGTTGTCAGTATAAAACAAGTCAATGCGGCTGTTGAATTATTGGATGAAGGAGCAACAGTTCCTTTTATTTCTCGATATAGAAAAGAAGTGACAGGAGGCTTGGATGATCAGCAGTTAAGAATGCTTGAAGAACGTCTAATTTATCTTCGAGAATTAAATAGTCGTAGGAAAACTATTCTTGAAAGCATTTCTTCTCAAGGGAAATTAACGGCTGAGCTAGAAACATCGATCAATCAGACTGAAACTAAAACTTTATTGGAAGATTTATATCTGCCATATAAACCCAAACGCAGAACTAAAGCCCAAATCGCCAGAGAAGGAGGGTTAGAGCCTTTAGCTAACAGTATTCTTGAAGATCGTAATGTTGTCCCCGAAAATATTGCTAAAAACTATTTTAATGCAGATAAGGATATTAATGATGTAAGTGCCGCGTTAGATGGTGCTAAACAAATTATTATGGAACGTATTTCTGAAGATGCAACTTTGTTATCTGAATTACGTGAGCGTATTTGGAACAGTGGCATTATGAGTTCTATTGTGGTTAAAGATAAAGCAACAGAAGCCGAAAAATTTAAAGATTATTTTGATTATCAAGAGGCGATTAAAAAAATTCCATCGCATCGTGCCCTTGCTTTATTTAGAGGACGGAATGAAGATTTTTTATCACTTTCTTTAAAGCCTGGTTTCGATGATAAAGAAGAGCATCAATTATGTGCTCAGCTTGTTGCTAGACATATTAATGTTACAGATACATCAAAACCCGCAGATGCTTGGTTATCAGAAACAGCTAGGTTAGCCTGGAAAGTGAAATTGTTTACACGGATTAATCTGGATTTAAACCTACGATTACGTGAAGCTGCTGAACTTGAAGCGATTAAAGTATTTGCCAGTAATTTAAGAGATTTATTACTTGCTGCCCCAGCAGGGCCTAAAGCTACTATGGGGCTTGATCCTGGTATTCGTACCGGGGTAAAAGTTGCTGTAGTTGATCCAACAGGAAAAGTGTTGGAATACGATACCATTTATCCTCATCAGCCAAGGAAACAATGGGATGAGTCGATTAATAGTTTGGCTAAACTCATTCAAAAGCATCATGTTGATTTAGTCAGCATAGGCAACGGGACTGGCTCAAGAGAAACCGATCAGTTAGTTGCTGATTTAATGAGGCAACATAAGGATTTGAAATTCAGTAAAATTATTGTATCAGAAGCGGGTGCATCAGTTTATTCAGCTTCTGAACTGGCTGCAAAAGAGTTTCCGGATTTAGACGTAACTATTCGAGGAGCAGTGTCAATTGCTAGGCGCTTACAAGATCCACTGGCAGAGTTGGTTAAAATTGAACCAAAATCTATAGGCGTTGGTCAGTATCAGCATGATGTGAATCAAGTGCAATTGGGTAAAAGCCTAGATGCAGTTATTGAAGATTGTGTAAATGCAGTGGGTGTTGATGTTAATACAGCCTCCGCCTCATTACTTAAGCAAGTTTCTGGTTTGTCAGCAAGTATTAGTGAAAATATTGTCGCTTTCCGTAATGATAATGGACGTTTTAATAATAGAAAACAGTTTAAAAAAGTACCTAGGCTAGGTGATAAAGCTTATGAACAGGCCGCTGGGTTTTTGCGTATTATGTCTGGAGAAAATCCTTTGGATGCTTCAGCTGTTCACCCTGAAACGTACCCCGTTGTTAATGCTATTATTGAAGATACAGGACGGCCTATTGATAAAATTATTGGCCAAAGTCAATTTTTACGAGGCCTTAATGCCGACAAATATACAACTGAAACATTCGGCCTTCCAACAGTAACAGATATTCTTCAGGAACTGGAAAAACCCGGTAGAGACCCCCGTCCTGAATTTAAAAGTGTTCAATTTAAAGAAGGTGTGGAAACAATGGCTGACCTAAAGCCTGGCATGATGCTTGAGGGGGTGGTGACTAATGTTGCAAATTTTGGTGCATTTGTTGATATAGGTGTGCATCAGGATGGTTTGGTGCATATTTCTCATTTAGCTGATGTCTTTGTTAAAGACCCTAGAGATGTAGTAAAAACAGGAGAAATGGTTAAGGTGAAAGTGCTGGAAGTTGATCTTTCTCGTAAGCGTATTGCTTTATCAATGAAAAAAAATGCAGATGAATCAACTGTTGCAATGCCTAGTTTAAAAAAACAGACAATTAAACAGCCCAAAAAAGTACATTCAAATCAGCAAGTAGAACCCCAAGGAGCTATGGCTAATGCTTTTGCAAAGGTATTGAAAAAGTAAAATAATAAAGCTCTGCTATACTTTATTTAATTAATCTTTCTTTCGAATGTACATGACAGGACATGCTATGATAAAAAGTACTATTTCAATTTTATTTGCAAGCTTTTTAATCTTCAGCTCAACTAGCCTTTTTGCTGAAGAACAGCAAAGTTACGGTTCAAAAGTTGGGAATAAAGCACTTAATGGTCTAGCTAATATTTTTACCGCGGTTTTGGAAATTCCTAAAAATATTATCAATACGACAAATGATAGCAACATCGCCTATGGGGCAGTTGGTGGTTTAGCTAAAGGGACGCTTAATACAGCTGGCCGGTTGTTTTCAGGTGTGGCTGATTTGATTACTTTTCCAATTCCTACAAAACCAATAGCACAACCGGTATATGTTTGGGATGATTTTGATGTTGATACTTCTTATGGTGAAGTGTTTCGGCTTGATGAATAAAAGCAATAGTTAAATAACTAGAGACTATAGATAAAAAATGGTCAAGCTTTGCATAGCTGTGGTGCAAGCAAGACTCGACCTATTTTTTATAGAGCAACCTCTAAAAAATAGCAGGGACTCTTGTTACCGACTTATTGTCCAGTAACAATAACACAAGTTTCACCAACAAATGGGTAAAAACCTTGGGTGTGATAATCCGCTGATGCTACAACGCTAATACCACCAGCTGCTTTTGCAGCTTCAATTGATGCATCACCTTCGTTAATCAAGCCAAGTATAGTGTTTGCACAAGCTGTGCCTGTTTTACTGCCCGTTGTTCCAGTAGCAGTAATTGGGCCTTTAACATCAGTAATCAGACCAACACCTACAGGTGATAAACCTTGAGCACAACCTGCTAATAATCCAGCAACTACAACAGTAAAAGTGATTTTTTTTAACATAAAATTCCCCATATATAAATAAATACTAAATAAAAAATGCTATTATAACTTTAATTAAAGTTAAATTTTTTACTAACTTCTCATAAAATACAGCATTATTTCTTAATTTTTCCAAAAATACAAAACTCAATTGCTATAAAATCAATGATTTACAGAGCCTTTGTTTTTGTAAGAGTAAGTATTATAACCAAAATATTCACTTAACAGCTAAAAAACTCCTTTTATTTTCCATTCGCAAGGTTAAAACCTTCGCCTTTCAGGCGAACAGATTCATC
>CAZHUE010000158.1:0-6903 GCA_964535875.1 uncultured Methylomarinum sp. | reverse complement strand
ACGTCCATATCTATATAGCCAACCGTATATGCTTGTTGTGATAAGGGTAAAAGTTCAAAAATAATTTTTCCTTTTAAATTTGGCATCGTTATTTTATTTACCACGCCTAAATAACGTTTATGTTCTGGTGCATTTTTTTGTCTGTAACTAACCAGGCTACCTATGGACAAAACACCTTTTTTAGAAAATTGGCATGACAATTGTGTTTCTGAAAAAGATTTAGCTAAAACCTCATGTTTCAAATTTTCACTTGATGATAACAATGAATAGGTATCGTTCAATCCCACAGCAACAAATCTATCCAATCTATCAAAAAAAAGTGAAGCCCCCTTTAAATCAACACCTCTCCAGCGTGCACGAAGATAATTCAACAGCTCTATAGAGATTGTCTTTGATTCTTTTTTTGAGAACCTCACGACACCAAATCTAGTTTTTTGTTTGCTACTAAACTTACTGGATTGACTTAGATTGTTATGCAGTTTTGCTAAATTTAAAAAAATAGCCGGCGCATCTATTTGACTTGCATTAGTTTTAAAATAAGGTCTTCTATCTTCATCAATTAAAACAACACACTGAACATCATGATCACTAACTGGCTGTTTTTCTATACTTACTAAATGACTAATACTACTAATAAAACCAACGACCTGATGAATTTCCCTTTGCATCAAACCTGATGGTTCAGAAAGACTAAACAAGAGAATCTGTAGATAGGAGTCTTCTGGTGAAGTGCCTTTTTCTAAAAAAGTTTCTTCATCAGGTATTTTCATTTTTTCTTTTTTAATTTTGACACTCAACTTATAGAGTGAATGCAAATCGATCCATACCCAGTCTGGAACAGGGAGAGACATCATAGAATAACTAGTCACAATTCCTGCTAACCCTCTAATTGTTCTTTGAATTGCCAAAGCAGCATTTTTTCCCTGTAGCCACTTTATGTTTCGATGCGTTATTTCACGAGCTACTAGCCAATAGCCAATAGTGAGTTTTCTTTCAATTGAAACCAAAAGCTCAAAAGTTTTTTGCTCATCGTCTCCTTTGGGGAAACCAGAGCCAATTAATTTTGAACAAAGGGTCTTTTTTATTTTTAAAAAATAGGGACTAAGCAGCTCAACCACCTGCAATCTCTGTTGTGGAGAAATTTCAGTAGCATTTAATTTATCGACAAAGTCATAGAATAATCGTGCTGCCAAACTAGAGTTCGTTATTGACAAAGAAGAAACCCATTGGCTCACAGACGCCTTATCATAAGGTACTAATAATTCGTTATATTTATTTTGTTCCGGAGTGACCAGATAAAATGAGTTCTTCACTGATGAGCCAATAGTTAATTGCTTTAATTAAAATAGTTTAGACTATATTCAAGGAATTAAAATTGAGTGCTTGTACTAATTTGCATTATCTGGATCCTTTTTTGATCATCATTCCCTTTGACGGGCTATACCCCCAAAAAGCCACTAATATAAAAATAACAAAAGCAAAAAGTGTATAAATAAATGCATATTGATTAAACTCACCATATAAAGCAAACCGGATTAGCTCAACCGCCTGAGAAAAAGGGTTGTAATATGCAAGGTTATGTAATAGCTCGCTAGACTCTTTCATTTTCCATAATGGATACAATGCCGTAGACATAAAAAATAGAGGGAAAATAACAAAGTTCATAACTCCTGCAAAATTTTCTAGTTGTTTAATAAAGGAAGACAACAACAACCCTAACGCACCCAACATCAAGCCAGACAAAATCAATGCTGGCAACACCCATAAATAGCCTTCTAAAGGTGCTTGAATATCATAAGACCAGGCTATGGCTAAAAACACGTAAACCTGTAATATTGAAACGGACACACCAGCAATAAGCTTACTCATTAATAAAAACCATCGTGGTAAGGGACATACCATTAATATGCGCATACTCCCCATTTCTCTATCATAAACCATGGATAATGAGCTCTGCATACCATTGAAAAGCTGAATCATCCCCATTAATCCAGGCGTAATATAAACCTCATAAAGAATATAAGTTTCATAGGGCGGAGTAATAGCTAATCCTAAGGTCGCCCTAAATCCTGCTGCAAAAATAAACAACCAGACTAAAGGGCGGACTAAAGCAGAAATAAACCGTTCTTTTTGACGCACAAAACGCCATAATTCACGGCCAATAATTCCCCACATTGCTCGCCAATAATGAAGAAGGTTCATACTCTTTTGTCCTTTGTTAATTGCTTAAATGCTTCATTAATTGATAAAGTATTTGTTGCTTGTAGCACTCTATCAACGGTACCTTTATCCCGTATTTTTCCTTGATGTAATATGATTAATTGGTCTTCCGAATAAATTTCATCAATCAAATGAGTCGCCCAAAGCACGGCAAGATCACTATCAAAAGCTAATTGATGTACATGGTCAACTATTGATTGCCGGCTGGCCACATCCAACCCCACGGTTGGCTCATCTAACAACAATAACGACGGCTTATGCAACAAAGCTCTAGCAATTTCCACTCGCCGCTTATGCCCTCCATTTAACTGCCGAACTCTCTCAGAACGCCTTTCATACATGTTTAAACGCTCTAGTTCTTCTTGAATTCGTTGCTTTGCCAGTTTTCTGCCCATTCCATGAAGTGCGCTGTGATAATACAAATTTTGCATCACAGTTAAATCCATATCTAACGTTGTTTGCTGAAAGACAACACCTAACCTGGAAAGCGCATGTCGAGTCTGTTTTTTTACATCATAACCACAAAGTTTAATTTTCCCATCCCGTGAATCATACAGGCGAGTAATTAAGGAAAACAATGTGCTTTTTCCTGCACCGTTAAGACCCAGTAAAATAGTACATTCTGATGGATAAATAGAAAAACTCACCTGATCAAGCGCTTTTTTTCTTCCATAAGAAAAATTTAAATTTTCAACTTCTAAAGCGGGTTGATTTGAATTTTTTCGGTTCATGGTTTTGAGACAATACCCCAAGGAAAACGCCCTACCCCAACTGATTTAACAACTTTATGAGTTTCTAGATCTACAATAGAAATATCGTTACTACGTCCGTTAGTGGTATACAGCCTTTTTTGGTCTGGAGAAAATGCCAAGTTCCACACTCGTTGCCCAACTAATAAAAATTTTTCGACTTTCAGCGTTTGTGCATTGATTACCGCAACCCTATTAGCTGACCCAATAGCAACATAGCCCCATTTTTTTTTCTTATCAATAACAACACCTACAGGCTGAATTTTATCTGCTGTAACACCAGGTATATCAAGCTTAATCTTTTTTATAATTTGTTTGCTCTTCACATCTAAAATCATTAATGTCCCTGCTATCTCAGAGGTCACCCATAACTGAGCATTATCAGCAGTAAAACTAGCCGCTCTTGGACGTGGGTCGACCAAGGTGTTTTCTGTTATCTTATTGGTTTTAACATCAATCCAATGGATCATATTAGTTGCTTCAGAGGCACTAACTACCCATTTGTTATCAGAACTTACCGCAATACCTTCTGGCTCAACCCCCACCTTAATATGAGCAATATCTTTTTTATTGATAATATCTATCACTGTGACTAAATTATCATCCTCATTTGAAACATATAAGCGGTCTCCACTAGGATTTAAAGCAAAAGTCTCAGGATCTTCGCCTGATGGTAATTGACCTACTTCTTTATACGTTTCTGTATCAATAGTTTTAACTGTATTATCATCGCTGGCTGCGATATACAGGTATTTATTATCAGGACTAATTGCAATACCTCTGGGACGCTGACCGATATTGATTGTTTTTATCAACTCACCTTTAATAGGGTCGACAATAGCCAAAGCGTTATCTTTTTCTAACGTCACAAAAACTGTTTCTGCCTGAGCAGTAAAACTTAGTACTGTTAAACACAAAACTATAAAAGCCGTTAATCCGACAGAAAAAATTTGTTTCATCTTTATATCCATTTTATTCTCTTAACTTTATCAATTACTTGCTCAATTAGCTCAGTCAACCCATTTTCGGAATTTTTATCCTTAATGACTACTGGTAAAACCGTATCATTCTTATTTGAAGCATTATTACAACTAGATTCTGATTGATCAAACCCTAAGGTATCTAACTCTGATTTGGGATGCAAAAAACCTTCTATAGGGGCCACAGCAACTAATGATCTCGCTGCTGCTAATAAAACAGGCTGCCTTAGCTGCCCATTCCATGACCTAAATGATAAAGGTTTTCCCTTATACCCTTGTAATGCAAATTCATCACCTAATAAATAATCCTTTATTATTTGCATTTTATTAGCTTTGGTTCGCACTGAAGCCTCTCCTATTGACCTGATAGCCAAATATGCAGCGTAATCTTCCTCTTCCATTGCTCTTCCAGCTAGTTCTTTAAACCGGTTTTGAATTTGCACAGCACCCCATTGTTCATGAGTTCTATGCCAAGAAGTAGCAACTAATCCCTGCGTTCCAATAACAGGTCTGGGCAACCAGGTTCGATAATCAAAATACTCACCAAACAACCCTTGTTCGTCTGCTACCACCAACACATCATACTCCTCCCCCTGAGTAAAAACGGGGACATCAGATTGCGCTGTTCTACGAGCGTCATAAGTGTGAGTCCACTGTTTATCAGCAACGATTTTTATTCCAAAACGATTTGCAGCGCGTTTAATTGCTGAAGAATAGTCTTTATCTTCCTGAGTAGAACCAGTCACTAAAAACCAGTTATTCCACCTTTTCTTCATCATATACTGAGCCAAAGCGTCAGCTCTCATTGCTCTACTGGGTAAAAGATGAAAAACATTATCCATACATTGGTCATTCCTTAAAGCATCATCTATGGTTGTTGCATCTAAAAATAGTTTTTCTTTACTTATATCAAGCTTTGCCAGTTTTTTTAATTGCTCTGGTGGCAAATTAGTCACTATAAAAACAATATCTTTGCCAACTTTCTGCTGGTATTGCTGAACAATATCAGCAGAAATAGAAACTAAAATATTTGTTATCTCATATTTCTGCCCAGTAAACTCTCCCGTTATATTGTTTTCCTTAATAGCAAGCTCTGCTCCAAGCAGGCCTTTATGTTGAATAAAAGGATCTAAATTAGATAGAGCTGAAGGGAGTTTCAGTTCTTGACTGATATAGACAATTTTTACTATTTGTTTATCATCTGCAAAAGAAAAATTAATTGTCCAGAAAAAAATTAAAAAAACATTTATTAGTAAAACACGACTCATTATTAACCTTTTTAAAAACTTAACCATACTGTAAGGATTGTCTTCTGTTATCTCCACTTATTTAACTTATAATGAGCAAATTATCCAACCAAGTCAACAACCCACCAATAATAGTTAAATGAAATCCATCTTTATATTTTCAATCATCTCTATTGCTTTTGTCGTATCGTTTACTAAGCATATTTCAGCAATTATGTATCCTCTAAGCGTAATTCTTTTCTATGTCTATTTACCTGTTTTATATGCATCCTCCAGAATAAATATTCTACATCATAAAAAAAATAAGGAGGTTTTCTACATAAAATTTTATCCTATGGAACTAGGTTTGTGGTTAGTTAGCACCTGTTTTTTAGCTTTTGTTATTTCTCATTTGCTTTCTGATTTACTATTTCACCATTTAGAACATCTTTATCACTTTACTTACTTTTTAATTGTGTGTGGACTTGTTGGCACTATTTATTGCGAAATAGATGTCAATAAACTCCATAATTCATCTAAAAATAAGGCTTTTGAACTTCAAGGAAAATTTCTCTCTTTTGAAATATTTTTTATCATTTTTATATTTTTTGCAATGAATCATTAAAGGAATTAAAACCAAAAGAAACTTGTTGAATAAGCAAATGAAGCTATTTAATCTGCCTATTTATCATATTTTATCCTCATGCCAACGAACCTTTATTGACTATCTCGTAACGCCTGAATCCTTTTTTCTAATGGAGAATGAGTCATCGTCAACTTCTTTAACCCCATAGCACCCAACAAACCACCATTAATTCCTAATGCTTGCATTTGTACAGGCAACTGCGCAGGTTGCTGTAAAGACTGTAATTTTTCTAAAGCATGGATCATTTTTTCAGTCCCAGCCAAATTTGCACCACCGGCATCAGCCCGATACTCGCGCCAACGGCTAAACCACCGAACAATCAGTGTTGCCAAAAAACCAAATACAAACTGTGCAGCCATATAAGTCATTCGATAGCCAAAGCCACGTCCATAACCATAGCCACGTTGGTTATAACCTCTATTACTCCGCCTATCCATAACTGATGAAACCAGTTGAGATAGCACGATCACAAAAGTATTTACCACACCTTGAACCAAAGACAATGTAACCATGTCTCCATTTGCAACGTGGCTCATTTCATGGCCTAACACAGCCTCAATCTCGTTCTGCGTCATCGCTGACAACAATCCAGTACTGACCGCAACCAACGCCTTGTTTTTATTTGCTCCTGTCGCAAAAGCATTCGGCGCAGATGACTGAAAAACAGCTACTTCTGGCATATCAATACCAACTTTTTCTGCTTGACGAGATATGGTACTGACTAACCATTGTTCAGTATCACCCTGTGGTACTTCAATCACCACGGCACCAGACGATCACTTTGCAGCTGATTTAGACATGAATAATGAAATAAAAGAGCCAGCAAAGCCCATCACACCAGCCATCAACAACATTGGCATCCAATTCATGCCCGGTTGATTTAACCCTAAAACAGTAATCAACAAATTCAACACAAACAATACTGCAAAATTTGTTACTAAAAACAGCCCTACACGCGTCAACATCAGCTTACCTCATAATTAGTCCGTGAAGAAACACATTATCCCAAAGTAAACCTATAAAGCAAGCATGAGTGTTCCCTTTAGAACATAAGCTTGCAAGGAAACATCCAGCAAATCAGC
>CAZHUE010000157.1:0-6916 GCA_964535875.1 uncultured Methylomarinum sp. | reverse complement strand
GGCAAAAATAGACCGATAGAAATCCGCATCCGTGACCGAGTGAAGTATATGTTGATTTAGTCTGTATCAATCGTTGTTTAAGCGTTAGGATTTTGATTCCTTACTTATTTTAGTGCCCCATTCTTAATAAGCAACGCATGTATTTGTTTTGCCATTTCTTGATAACCTTTCTTGTTAAAATGCACATTATCTGACTTGTATGATGGGTCATTTAACAATTCTGGAATTAACTCACCATCAAAAAATAAACTATTTTCTTCAGCGAGCTCTTCATAAAAAGAAGCAACCCTTAAAAACAGTGCATTTTTAGGTACGCCAATCAACACGATATCTATACCCTGCTCTTGTGCTAAACCAATCATTGCCTGTAAATTATTTTTTGTTTGAGCAAGGTTTAGATTGCGTAAAATATCATTACCTCCTTAGAGCTTAGAAAACAATCAGAAATATTGAAATTGCTTGGGTACAAGATCAAAAAGTTGTCGTTAAAAAAGCTAAAATTTCTGAGTATCGAGTCAGCTTAAAAGTAAGTTTTTTACTTGATGATTAGTATTTCTTAAAACCAGATTAAAATCTCCAGGCAACCAAATAAACATTTGGAATGCCTAGATTAAGAAAGTTAACTTACTTTTTCAATAAATCTCTAATTTCAGTTAACAAAACTTCTTCATTTGAAGGTTTTTCTTCTTCTGCTGGCTTTTCTTCTTCCGCTTTTTTCATGCTATTCATTGCTTTAACGACCATAAAAATAGCGATTGCAATTATGACAAAATCAACAATTGTTTGAACAAAGACTCCATATTTAATCATTACTGCAGGTACTTCCCCTGCCGCTTCTTGTATCGTCACTGCCAGATCAGAAAAATCTACCCCTCCCATCATAACGCCAATTGGAGGCATAATAATATCCTTAACAAAGGATGAAATTATTTTTCCAAAAGCGGCACCAATAATAATCCCTACGGCCATATCAACAACATTGCCTTTTATTGCGAATTCTTTGAATTCTGATATCATTCCCATCTTTAAACCCTCAAAGTATATAAAAAAAATAACCACATCTAGTGTTGAATGTAAAGAATACCTTATACATTTATAATAATAAAGGATTTTTTTATAAGAACTCTGTCTCAAGAAATAACTTTCTCTTAGAGTAAACTAATTTTCTTAATTAAAACAATCCAGTGATTTTACCATCATCAGTAATATCAATCCGTTCAGCGGCTGGTTTTTTGGGCAATCCTGGCATTGTCATCATATTTCCTGCAAGTGCTACAATAAAACCAGCCCCATTTGCCAGCCTTACTTCGCTAATTTCAACTGTATGGCCTGACGGCGCACCTTTAACAGTTGGGTCAGTAGAAAAAGACATTTGAGTTTTAGCAATACAAACTGGAAATTTTCCATATTTTTCTTGCAGTGTTTCAATCTCCTCTCGTACTTTTGGACTTGCAGTTATACCCGTTGCGCCATATAACTTGGTTGAGATCGTTTCTATCTTTTCCCACAGAGGTAAATCTTCATCGTAAACAAAGCTAAAACCAGGTTCACGATTGTCAACAACATTAAGCACCTCTTTCGCTAGCTCTTCTGCGCCTGCACCGCCTTTTGCCCAATGTTTAGATACCACGCAAGCTGCGCCTAATGCTTCGCATTTCTCTTTTAATAATGCAATTTCTGCATCGCTATCAAAGGTAAAATGATTGATACAAACAACACAAGGAAGACCGTAATTATTAGTAATATTGTGTAAATGACGTTCAAGATTCACAAAGCCATGCTCTAATGCCGTTAAATTTTCGTTATTTAACTCATCTTTAGCGACACCGCCATGAAATTTTAAGGCCCTGACGGTTGCAACTAACACTACAGCCGATGGCTTTAACCCAGCCATTCGGCATTTAATATCGATAAATTTTTCAGCACCTAAATCTGCTCCAAACCCAGCTTCGGTTACCACATAGTCTGCTAGTTTTAGTGCTGTTTTAGTTGCTGTGACTGTATTACAACCGTGAGCAATATTAGCAAATGGGCCACCGTGAATAATAGCAATATTATTTTCTAAGGTCTGAACAAAATTAGGTTTAATTGCATCTTTTAGCAATGCTGCCATGGAGCCATGAGCTTTTAAGTCACTAGCATAAACAGCGGTCACTTTATCCGTTTTGTAAGCAACGACTATTTTCCCCAAGCGTTGCTTTAAATCAGCGCGACTAGTGGCCAAACATAAAATAGCCATAATTTCCGAGGCGACAACAATATCGTAGCCATCTTCACGTAAATATCCATTAGCAGGTCCACCTTGCCCAATTATAATTTTACGTAACGCACGATCATTCATATCCACTACACGTTTCCATTGAATACACCTAGAATCTATATCCAATTCATTACCATGAGTGATGTGATTGTCTATCATGGCGGCAAGTAAGTTATGTGCCACCCCAATAGCATGGAAATCGCCTGTAAAATGTAAGTTAATGTCTTCCATGGGAACGACTTGAGAATACCCTCCTCCTGCCGCTCCCCCTTTCATCCCAAAACAAGGGCCTAATGAAGGTTCACGTAAACACATCATGGTTTTTTTGTCCAAACGATTCATTGCATCACCTAACCCGACAGTGGTGGTTGTTTTACCTTCACCAGCAGGGGTTGGACTAATAGCCGTAACCAAAATTAATTTACCATCTTGTTGATCAGTTAAACTATTAATATACTCCAATGATACTTTGGCCTTATAGTGCCCATATGGCTCCATTTGTTCTGCAGGAATACCAAATTTTTCTTCAACTAAACCGATAATTGGTTTCATTTCCGCTTTTTGAGCGATTTCAATATCAGACATAAAGTCTCCTATGGGAATATATTCATTAAACGTAAAAAGCCTACTTCACTATATTTAATGAAGTAGGCTTTATAGGGGGGGGTGAAAAAGCGAAAACTTAACCGCGTGGAATATCGCTTCGCAAATCCAGGCTATTTTTTATCATTCACTATAAACAGGAAAACGAGAACAAAGTAAGGCAACCTTTTCACGAACTGTATCAATCACACGATGGTCATCCATATTTTCCATCACATCACACATCAGATTAGCAATTTCTGAAACCTGGGCTTCTTTAAAACCACGAGTTGTCGGCGCTGGTGTGCCTATTCGAATTCCACTTGTTACAAAAGGGGACTCAGGATCATTTGGCACAGCATTTTTATTAACGGTTATATTTGCTTTGCTTAAAGCGGCATCAGCTGCTTTCCCTGTTATCCCTTTAGGAATTAATGAAACCAGCATCAAGTGATTATCAGTACCACCAGAAACAACATCAAACCCTCGACTCATAAAAACTGCAGCCATCGCTTTGGCATTATTAACCACTTGTTGTTGATAAGTGGCAAATTCAGGTTGCATCGCCTCTTTAAAAGCAACCGCTTTTGCAGCAATTACATGCATTAAAGGGCCTCCCTGAATGCCTGGAAATATATTAGAATTAAACTTTTTCTCTAATTCAGGGTTGCTTTTACAAATAATAAAACCACCTCTGGGGCCACGCAATGATTTATGAGTAGTACTTGTCACCACGTCAGCAAAAGGAACAGGATTAGGATATAAACCAGTAGCGACTAATCCAGCAACGTGTGCCATATCTACAAAAAGATAAGCGCCAATTTTATCAGCAATATCCCTAAATCGTTGCCAATCCCATATTCTGGAATAAGCAGAAAAACCAGCAACAATCATTTTAGGTTTATGCTCAAGGGCTAATGCTTCAACTTGGTCGTAATCAATCTCACCTGTTTCAGGATGTAATCCATACTGAATAGCATTATAAATTTTTCCAGAAAAATTTGGTTTAGCACCATGTGTTAAATGACCACCATCGGCTAGGCTTAAGCCTAGAATAGTATCTCCAGGTTGAACCAAAGCCATGTAGACAGCCATATTAGCCTGGGAACCAGAATGAGGTTGTACATTAGCATAATCAGCACCATACAATTCTTTTACTCGGTCTATTGCCAGTTGCTCTGCTTTATCAACAAATTCACAGCCACCGTAATACCGTTTAGATGGATAGCCCTCTGCGTACTTATTTGTTAACGAAGATCCTTGAGCCTCCATAACACGTGGGCTGGTATAATTTTCTGATGCAATCAGCTCTATATGATCTTCCTGACGTAGACGCTCTTGTTCCATTGCTTTAAAGAGCTCATCATCAAAACCTGCTATGGTCATGGATTTTTTAAACATGGTACCGCTTCTCCTGTTAATTTTTATTCTTATTGGACGAGCAATATTTGCAGGTCAGCCACATTAGTTCCTGTAGCGCCAGTTATTACTAAATCCTTGGTTCTTTTTAATGCCGTGTATGAGTCATTATTATACAAACTGGTTTCCGGGTTTATTCCTGCATCAACTATCCGAGAGTATGTTTTTGAATCCACTAATCCACCCGCAGCATCTGTTGGTCCATCGATACCATCAGTTCCACCGCTTAAAAATGTCCATTCTCCTACTAGATGGTGTCTTTTAGCCGCAATAGAAAAAGCAAGAGCCATTTCCTGATTTCGACCTCCTTGCCCAGCCCCTCTAATAGTCACTGTTGTTTCTCCTCCAGCAACAATGGCCATAGGACAAATTAAACCTTTCTCTATTAATTTTTTTGCATGCAGTACAAATTGCTCTGCAGCCTCAGTTGCTTCTCCAGATAATTGTCGACTAAATATATCAACTTCATATCCCATTTTTTTTGCAACATCAATTAATCCGTTAAGGCTAATTGCATTACTTCCTATCAAAGTATGCGAGGTATTATTGAAAATAATATTATCTGCTTTTAGAGTTTCTTCAACAATTCCCTTAGCACCCTTTTCCAAAAAAATTTTAACATTGATAGGAATAAAATCCCAAATCAATTTTTCCTTAAGGATACTTATCGCATCTAAAAAAGTAGTATTATCCGATACTGTGGGCCCACTGGCAATAGTACTTAAATCATCGCCTAAAACATCAGATAAAATTAATGCATGACAATGCGCCGGAGAAGCTAGCTGTACCAACCGCCCTCCCTTTATTTGTGATAGGTGTTTTCTAACGGAATTTATTTGATTAATGTTTGCACCACTTGCTATTAACAAATCATTTGTGGCAATTTTATCATCGAGTGAAACGCCTTTAACAGGATAGGGAATTAAAGCAGACCCGCCACCTGAAATCAAAACTAAAACCAGCTCATCAGCTTTAGTTTTTTTTAGCTTTTCTGCAATGGCTTGTGCTGCTTTTTCGCCTGATAAATCTGGACAAGGATGCCCAGATCCTATCACTTCACAACATTTTATTGTATTTACATTCTCGTAATTTGTCACCACGATTGGCTTATCAGCCAATCGATGTTTAGGAATGATATCTATTACTGCTTTAGCCATACTACATGCGGCTTTTCCAAAGGCAATCAAATGAATTTTTGGCCAATTGCCTATTAGTTGCCTCCCCTCATTGTGCAAACCTAAGGTAATTTTAAAACCATTCTCCGCCATTACCAAACTTTTTTGCACAGCAAGATATGGGTCTGCCGCTTTAATCCCTACTTGAAAAAATTGAAGTGCTTGTTGGCGCAACAATTGAATTGAATCATTCATCTATTAACAATCAGAGTGCTCATAATTTATATTATTATCCATCTGCTTATTAAGCCATTATCTTAGCTAGATTAAAAATAAGCTCTGCATCAAAAACTTGTTTATTATCTTCAAATAATTTAGCAATACAGGCTCGGTGCAATGCCAATTTAAGCGTACCAAAACCAATAGCTCCCCAAACTTTTATACCCTGCCTATCAATTCCTTTATCAAGAACCTCTGTCCCCCCGATTCCTAACGGCGGTGTTGCATTAGCATCAGCAATGACTTCAAGGTTTGAGTTGTTTTGCCAATGTTCTGGTTTTAGTAATTCAATACCGGCAGCTCCCGTTGCAAAAATTATATTGGCATCTTTAACTGCCTCACCACGAGCATCATTATCCTCTGCCTCTATAGGTGTTAACTCGACACCAAAGCGATCTTTCATCGCAAAACAAATTTTTTCAGCACCAAAAATATGCCGAGATGTGATAGAAACATCAGCCCCTTCTAAAGCAAACATTGCGGCAGCACGTTGCCCAACTGGACCTGTACCCGCTAGAACAACAATCTTTTTTCCAGATAACGAACAACTGGTTGCAATTTTTGCAACTGCAGCCGCAGAAGTTGTGTTACTACCATTGCTATCCAGCATAACTGAAACTTGAAAGCCAGAAAAAAAATACTTTTGGACAGCAAGAAAGAGTTTTTGACCTGCCACCATATTGCTACCCCCAATAAAAATTGCTGTATTTTTTTTATCCTTGGGTGCTCTGGTAAAAATTGTTCCTTCAACTAAAGATGAGATATTGTCAGATGTTAACCCACCATGCGTAATAACATGGTCGGCCCCTCCATCATAGCCCACAACCGTGTCAAATGATGATGGGTGAGTATCTGTATCAAACTGGAATAACAATTTTTTCATTCAAGTACCTTAAATTTATGGAAGAAGCTACCGGTTTTCTTTAAAACACGATATTCAAATCTCTATCTGCAACCTTAAATTATCAAAATTTATCAGTTGCATTATACCTTATACTCCATCCCTAAAAAAATCTTACCTCAGCCCTCCTTTTAATATTCATTATTGAAAAAAATCGCAATTTTTGAACTCTCTGTTCGTATAACAAATTGTGATTATAAAAAAACTGGCTCTTCTAAATTTCGAGTGGGTAAATTATAATCTGCAGAACCTATAAGTTATCCTGATTAGCAAGAATCTTCTGCCAACTATTCCCAACGGAGCAAAGACTGGTGTACACTGGCACTTCAACCCTTCGGAGATCTGTTATGCCACTGAATA